>NZ_AP021903.1:5115000-5415000 GCF_018326005.1 Pseudomonas sp. Seg1 | reverse complement strand
ATCCTGAACAATGCCGGCACCGCGCACGTCGGTGAGTTCGGCGGCCCGGAAAAAATCGTCGAAGCCAAGGGCGAAATCATCGACGGGCTGGCGGCCGATGGCGTCGCCGTGCTTAACCTCGATGACAAGGCCTTCGGGATCTGGAAGATCCGTGCGGGCGCTCGCAAAGTGCTGACCTTCGCTTTGAGCAATTCGCAAGCTGACTTCTACGCCAGCGACTTGAGCACCGATGCCCGTGGTTGCCCGGCCTTCAATCTGCACACACCTGAAGGTGTCGAGCGCGTTCAACTGAACCTGCTCGGCACCCACAACGTTGCCAATGCCATGGCCGCCGCCGCCGCTGCGCACGCCCTGGGTGTGTCGCTGTTCGGCATCGCCACAGGGCTGGGCGCCGTGCAACCGGTCAAGGGTCGTACCGTTGCGCAACTGGCGAAAAACGGCATGCGCGTGATTGATGACACTTACAACGCAAACCCCACCTCGATGTGCGCGGCCGTTGATATACTCGCCGGCTTTTCCGGCCGCACCGTCCTGGTGCTCGGAGATATCGGCGAGTTGGGCGATTGGGCGGAGCAGGGGCACCGCGACGTGGGCGAATACGCCCGGGGCAAGGTTTCCGCGCTTTATGCAGTCGGGCCAAACATGGTTCACGCCGTAAACGCTTTCGGTGAGCAGGCGCATCACTTCGGCACGCAAGCCGAACTGATCCAGGCCCTCGACGCCGAGCAGGACACAAACACCACTATTTTGATCAAGGGTTCGCGCAGTGCAGCGATGGAAAACATCGTTGCGGCTCTGTGCGGGTCCAGTCTGGAGAAACATTAATGCTGCTGCTGCTAGCGGAGTATCTGCAACAGTTCTACAAAGGCTTCGCGGTCTTCCAGTACCTGACCCTGCGCGGGATCCTCGGTGTGCTGACCGCGCTGGTTTTGTCGCTGTGCTATGGCCCGTGGATGATCCGCACTTTGCAGAACCGTCAGATCGGTCAATCCGTTCGTAACGATGGTCCGCAATCGCACTTGTCGAAATCCGGTACGCCGACCATGGGTGGCGCGCTGATTCTCTCTTCGATCGGCGTCAGCACTCTGCTCTGGGCTGACCTGAGCAACCGTTACGTCTGGACTGTTTTGCTGGTGACCCTGCTGTTCGGTGCCATCGGCTGGGTCGACGATTACCGCAAAGTCATCGAGAAGAATTCGCGTGGCCTGCCGAGCCGCTGGAAGTATTTCTGGCAATCGGTGTTCGGCCTCGGCGCGGCGATCTTCCTTTATATGACCGCTTCCACCCCAGTGGAAACGACACTGATCCTGCCGATGCTCAAGGACTACAGCATTCCGCTGGGCGCCGGCTTCATCGTGCTGACCTACTTTGTGATCGTCGGTTCGAGCAACGCGGTCAACCTCACCGACGGCCTCGACGGTCTGGCAATCATGCCAACCGTGATGGTCGGCGGTGGTCTGGGCATCTTCTGCTACTTGTCGGGTAACGTGAAATTCGCTGAATACCTGCTGATCCCGTATGTGCCGGGCGCGGGTGAGCTGATCGTGTTCTGCGGTGCGCTGATCGGTGCCGGTCTGGGCTTCCTGTGGTTCAACACCTACCCGGCGCAAGTGTTCATGGGCGACGTCGGTGCACTGGCACTCGGCGCGGCACTGGGCACCATCGCGGTGATCGTCCGTCAGGAAATCGTCCTGTTCATCATGGGCGGCGTGTTCGTGATGGAAACCCTGTCAGTCGTCATTCAGGTTGCGTCCTTTAAGCTGACCGGTCGCCGTGTGTTCCGCATGGCTCCGATACACCACCACTTTGAACTCAAGGGCTGGCCCGAGCCGCGCGTGATCGTCCGTTTCTGGATCATCACCGTGATTCTCGTGCTGATCGGCCTTGCCACCCTGAAGCTGAGGTAGAACGAGTGTCTCTGATCGCTTCTGACCACTTCCGCATCGTTGTCGGCCTCGGCAAGAGCGGCATGTCCCTGGTTCGCTTCCTGGCGAACCGGGGCACGTCGTTTGCCGTGGCCGACACGCGGGAAAATCCACCGGAACTGGCCACGCTCAAGCGTGACTATCCGCACGTGGAAGTGCGTTGTGGCGAGCTGGACGTCGAATTCCTGTGCCGTGCCGACGAGCTCTACGTGAGCCCCGGCCTGGCGCTGGCGACCCCGGCCCTGCAAGCCGCTGCGGCCCGTGGCGTGAAACTGTCCGGCGACATCGAGCTGTTCGCGCGTAACGCGCAGGCGCCGATCGTGGCCATCAGCGGTTCCAACGCGAAAAGCACCGTCACCACCCTGGTCGGCGAGATGGCGGCTGCGGCCGGCAAACGCGTCGCTGTTGGCGGTAACCTCGGCACCCCGGCGCTGGACCTGCTCAGCGACGACGTCGAGCTGTACGTGATGGAGCTGTCGAGCTTCCAGCTGGAAACCACCGACCAGCTCAACGCTGAAGTGGCGACCGTGCTGAACATCAGCGAAGACCACATGGATCGCTACAGCGGTCTGCCGGCCTACCACCTCGCCAAGCACCGGATTTTCCGTGGCGCCAGGCAGTTCGTGGTCAACCGTCAGGATGCGCTGACCCGTCCGCTGATCGGCGAGGGCCAGCCATGCTGGACATTCGGCCTGACCAAACCGGATTTCAAGGCATTCGGTATCCGCGAAGAAGATGGCGAGAAGTACCTCGCCTTCGAATTCCAGAACCTGATGCCGGTGCGTGAGCTGAAGATTCGCGGCGCGCATAACCAGTCCAACGCCCTCGCGGCGCTGGCGCTCGGTCATGCGGTTGGCCTGTCGTTCGACGCCATGCTCTCGGCCTTGCGTACCTTTGCCGGTCTCGAACATCGCTGCCAGTGGGTGCGTGATCTCGACGGCGTCGCTTACTACAACGATTCCAAAGCCACCAACGTTGGCGCTGCGCTGGCGGCCATCGAAGGCTTGGGCGCGGACATCGACGGCAAGGTCATCCTGATCGCCGGCGGCGATGGCAAGGGTGCCGAATTCAATGATCTGCGTGCTCCGGTGGCGGCCAACTGCCGCGCCGTGATCCTGATGGGCCGCGACTCCGACAAGATCGGCGAAGCCATCGGTGATGCCGTGCCATTGATTCGTGCGACCTCGCTGGTCGACGCCGTTGCGCAATGCCGCGCCGCCGCCCAGCCGGGTGATGTGGTGCTGTTGTCGCCGGCCTGCGCCAGTTTCGACATGTTCAAGAATTACGAAGACCGTGGTCACCAGTTCGTCCGCGCCGTGGAGGATCTGGCATGAGCCTGCGCAATATCATCAAGCCGTATCCGTCGCCGATCATCACCGGGCGCGGCATCGACCTCGACTTCCCGATGCTCGCCGGTTGTCTGGCGCTGCTCGGTCTCGGCCTGATCATGATTGCCTCGGCGTCCACCGAAGTGGGTGCGGCGCAGTCGGGCAGTGCCCTGTATTACATGACTCGCCACCTTATTTATGTGGTGTTGGGTCTGGGCGCGTGCATCGTCACCATGATGATTCCGATCGCCACCTGGCAGCGTCTGGGCTGGTTGATGCTGATCGGTGCATTCGGACTGTTGGTGATGGTAATCATCCCGGGCATCGGCCGCGAAGTGAACGGTTCGATGCGCTGGATCGGTTTCAGCTTCTTCAACGTGCAGCCGTCCGAGATCGCCAAAGTATTCGTGGTGATCTACCTCGCCGGTTATCTGGTGCGGCGTCAGAAAGAAGTGCGCGAGAGCTGGATGGGCTTCTTCAAGCCGTTCATCGTGCTGCTGCCAATGGCCGGTCTGTTGCTGATGGAGCCAGACTTCGGTGCCACCGTGGTAATGATGGGCGCAGCGGCGGCGATGCTGTTCCTCGGCGGGGTCGGCTTGTTCCGCTTTTCGCTGATGGTGGTGTTGGCGGTCGGCGCCGTGGTCTTGCTGATTCAGATGCAGCCGTACCGGATGGCGCGTCTGACCAACTTCGCCGACCCGTGGGCCGACCAGTTCGGCGCCGGTTACCAGTTGTCGCAAGCGTTGATCGCGTTCGGTCGCGGTGAATGGCTCGGCGTCGGTCTGGGCAACAGCGTGCAGAAGCAGTTCTACCTGCCGGAAGCGCACACCGACTTCGTGTTCTCGGTCCTGGCCGAAGAACTGGGTGCGGTCGGTTCGTTGTGCACCGTGGCGCTGTTCGTGTTCGTGTGTATTCGTGGCATGTACATCGGCTTGTGGGCCGAAAAAGCCAAGCAGTTCTTCGCCGCGTATGTGGCTTACGGTCTGTCGTTCCTGTGGATCGGTCAGTTCCTGATCAACATCGGTGTGAACGTCGGCCTGCTGCCAACCAAGGGGCTGACCTTGCCGTTCCTCAGTTACGGCGGCAGTTCGTTGGTGATCTGCTGCGCCTGTCTTGGCTTGTTGCTGAGGATCGAGTGGGAGAGCCGAACCCACCTGGGCAGTGAAGAAATGGAATTCCATGAGAGCGACTTCGCCGAGGAGCCGAATCATGGGCGCTAACGTATTGATCATGGCCGGCGGAACCGGCGGCCACGTGTTCCCGGCGCTGGCTTGTGCCCGCGAGTTTCAGGCGCGCGGCTACACCGTGCACTGGCTCGGCACGCCACGCGGGATCGAAAACGAACTGGTGCCGGCCGCAGGGCTGGAACTGCACCGGATCAACGCCACTGGCCTGCGCGGCAAGGGCAAGCTGTCGCTGCTCAAGGCGCCATTCATGCTGCTGAAATCGGTGTGGCAGGCGCGGGCGATCATTCGTCGCTTGAAGCCGGTGTGTGTGGTCGGCTTCGGTGGTTATGTGACTGGCCCCGGCGGTCTCGCCGCGAAACTGGCCGGTGTGCCGGTGATCGTTCACGAGCAGAACGCTGTGGCCGGCACCGCCAATCGGTTGCTGGTGCCGTTCGCCGCCCGGGTGTGTGAAGCGTTCCCCGACACCTTTACTCTGTCGGACACCCGCCGTACCACCGGAAACCCGGTGCGCAGCGAGCTGTTCCTCGACACATCGCGACCTGCTCTGGCGGGCCGCAAAGCGCGTTTGCTGATCCTCGGCGGAAGCCTGGGCGCAGAACCGTTGAACAAGTTGCTGCCTGAAGCCCTGGCCCAAGTCGCTGCCGATTTGCGCCCGGAAGTGTTTCATCAGGCCGGCAAAAACCACGATGAAGTGACTGCAGAGCGCTACCGCGCCGCCGGCGTGGAAGCGCAGGTGCAGCCGTTCATCAAAGACATGGCCCAGGCCTATGGCTGGGCTGACCTGGTGGTGTGCCGTGCAGGCGCGTTGACCATCAGTGAGCTGGCTGCCGCCGGTCTGCCCTCGATGCTGGTGCCTTTGCCCCACGCGATCGACGATCACCAGACCCGCAACGCCGATTATTTGGCCCGCGAAGGCGCTGCCTTCCTGATGCCGCAAAGAACGACTGGTGCCGCGGACCTTGCCGCGCGCCTGACAGAGGTCTTGATGCAACCGCAACGACTCGAAGATATGGCCCAAGCGGCCCGCCGTCTGGCGAAACCCGATGCCACCCGTAGCGTGGTCGATACCTGCCTGGAGGTGGCTCATGGTTGAGAATCAGAAAGCCATGCCGCAACCGGAAATGCGCCGCATCCGTCGCATCCACTTCGTCGGTATCGGCGGCGTGGGCATGTGCGGGATTGCCGAAGTGTTGTTGAACCTGGGCTATGAAGTGTCCGGTTCCGACCTGAAAGCTTCGCCGGTCACCGAGCGTCTGGAGTCGTTCGGCGCGCACATCTACATCGGCCACCGTGCCGAAAACGCCGCGACCGCTGATGTACTGGTGGTGTCGAGCGCCGTGAACACCTCCAACCCGGAAGTCGCGACCGCGCTGGAACGTCGCATCCCGGTAGTGCCGCGTGCCGAAATGCTCGCTGAGCTGATGCGCTATCGCCACGGCATCGCCGTCGCCGGTACTCACGGCAAAACCACCACCACCAGCCTGATCGCTTCGGTGTTCGCCGCCGGTGGTCTGGATCCGACCTTCGTGATCGGTGGCCGTCTCAATGCGGCGGGCACCAATGCCCAGCTCGGCACCAGTCGTTACCTGATCGCCGAAGCCGACGAAAGCGATGCGAGCTTCCTGCACCTGCAACCGCTGGTGGCCGTGGTCACCAACATCGACGCCGACCACATGGCGACCTACGACGGTGACTTCAACAAACTGAAGAAAACCTTCGTCGAGTTCCTGCACAACCTGCCGTTCTACGGTCTGGCGGTGATGTGCCTGGACGATCCGGTGGTGCGTGAAATCCTTCCGCTGGTCAAGCGTCCGACTGTGACCTACGGCTTCAGCGAAGACGCCGACGTGCGCGCGATCAATGTGCGTCAGCAAGGCATGCAGACCTTCTTCACCGTGCTGCGTCCTGACCGCGAGCCGCTGGATGTGTCCGTGAACATGCCGGGCAACCACAACGTGCTCAACTCGCTGGCGACCATTTGCATCGCCACTGACGAAGGCGTCAGTGACGAAGCCATCGTCCAGGGCCTGTCGGGCTTCCAGGGTGTTGGTCGACGTTTCCAGGTCTACGGCGAATTGCCGGTGGACGGCGGCAACGTGATGCTCGTCGATGACTACGGTCACCACCCGACCGAAGTCGCCGCCGTGATCAAAGCCGTGCGCGGTGGCTGGCCGGAGCGCCGTCTGGTGATGGTTTACCAGCCGCACCGTTACAGCCGCACCCGCGATCTGTACGACGACTTCGTCAATGTACTGGCCGATGCCAACGTGCTGCTGCTGATGGAAGTCTATCCGGCGGGCGAAGAGCCGATCCCGGGTGCCGACAGCCGCAAACTGTGCAACAGCATCCGCCAGCGCGGTCAGCTCGACCCGATCTACATCGAGCGTGGCGTCGATCTGGCGCCGCTGGTCAAGCCGCTGCTGCGTGCCGGCGACATTCTGCTGTGCCAGGGCGCCGGTGATATCGGCGGTCTCGCGCCGAAGCTGCTGAAAAGTGAATTGTTCGCTGGCGCCGTGGCGGCGTCGGTCGAGGGGAAGTTGAAATGACTGCTGCCTACGCCAAGCTGTTTTCCACTGTCGCGCCGAAAGACTTCGGCCGCGTTGCCGTGCTCTTCGGCGGTCTGAGTGCCGAGCGTGAGGTGTCGCTGAAATCCGGTAACGCCGTGCTCGACGCGCTGCAAAGCGCTGGCGTGGACGCGTTCGGCATCGACGTCGGCGCCGATATTCTGCAGCGTCTGCTCAGTGAAAAAATCGACCGCGCGTTCATCATTCTTCACGGCCGTGGCGGTGAAGACGGCAGCATGCAGGGCTTGCTCGAAGTCGCCGGGATTCCCTACACCGGCAGCGGCATTCTGGCCTCGGCGCTGGCGATGGACAAATTGCGTACCAAGCAGGTCTGGCACAGCCTCGGGATTCCGACGCCGCGTCACGCCGTGCTGTGCAGCGAAGCCGATTGTATTTCCGCGGCGACGGAACTGGGCTTCCCTTTGATCGTCAAACCGGCGCATGAAGGTTCAAGTATCGGGATGGCCAAAGTGAGTTCTGCGTCCGAGTTGATCGACGCATGGAAAGCGGCCAGTACCTACGATTCGCAAGTTTTGGTTGAGCAATGGATTCAAGGTCCGGAGTTCACCATCGCCACCCTGCGTGACCAGGTGTTGCCTCCGATTGCCCTGGGTACACCGCACACGTTCTACGACTACGACGCCAAGTACATCGCCAACGATACCCAGTACCGCATTCCGTGCGGGCTGGACGCTGACAAAGAACAGGAACTCATGGATCTCACGGCCAAGGCCTGTGAGGCGCTGGGTATTGCCGGTTGGGGCAGGGCGGACGTGATGCAGGACGCCGACGGGCAGTTCTGGTTCCTCGAAGTGAATACCGCCCCGGGCATGACCGATCACAGCCTGGTGCCGATGGCGGCCCGTGCGGCCGGTCTGGATTTCCAGCAACTGGTTCTGGCCATTCTGGCCGCCAGTGTTGAAGACGCTAGAGGTTAAGACGATGCAAGGCGCTCAGCTCAGACATCAGCCACCCGCACCCGGCCGCAAGCCGGTGCCGCGGGGTGCCAGCCGAATGGTGGCCAAAGAGCCGATGTCCGCGCGCCTGCCGAAAGCCAACTTCGGTTTTCTCAAAAGCCTGTTCTGGCCAGTGCTGCTGGTGGCGCTCGGGTTCGGTACTTACGAAGGCGCACAGCGTTTGCTGCCGTACGCCGACCGGCCGATCACCAAGATCGCCGTACAGGGCGACCTGAGCTACATCAGCCAGCAAGCGGTGCAACAGCGAATCGCCCCGTACGTGGCGTCTAGCTTCTTCACCATCGACCTGGCGGGCATGCGCACCGAGCTTGAGCAAATGCCCTGGATCGCCCACGCCGAAGTGCGCCGGGTGTGGCCGGATCAAGTGGTGATCCGCCTCGAAGAGCAACTGCCGGTGGCCCGTTGGGGCGACGAGTCGTTGCTGAACAACCAGGGCCAGGCGTTTACGCCCAAGGAGCTGGCGAACTACGAACATCTGCCTCAGCTGTTCGGCCCTCAACGGGCTCAGCAGCAAGTGATGCAGCAGTATCAGGTCTTGAGCCAGATGCTGCGGCCGTTGGGCTTCTCGATCGCACGCCTGGAATTGCGTGAACGCGGAAGCTGGTTCCTGACCACCGGTGCCGGCAGCTCCGGCCCCGGCATCGAGTTGCTGCTGGGACGCGGCAACCTGGTGGAAAAGATGCGCCGCTTCATCGCCATCTATGACAAGACGCTCAAAGAACAGATTACGAACATTGCGCGCATCGATCTGCGCTACGCCAACGGCCTCGCTGTTGGCTGGCGGGAACCAGTAGCGCCGACGACAGCCCAACCCGCTGTCGCAAAGAATTAAGAAGAGGCAGGACCCATGGCAAACGTGCAAAGCGGCAAAATGATCGTCGGTCTCGATATCGGCACCTCCAAGGTGGTGGCGCTGGTCGGCGAGGTTTCCGACGACGGCTCGCTGGAAATCGTCGGGATCGGTACCCATCCGTCCCGTGGCCTGAAGAAGGGCGTGGTGGTCAACATCGAGTCCACCGTGCAATCGATCCAGCGCGCGATCGAAGAAGCCCAACTGATGGCGGGCTGCCGCATTCACTCGGCGTTCGTCGGCGTGGCGGGTAATCACATCCGCAGCCTGAACTCCCACGGCATCGTCGCGATCCGTGATCGCGAAGTCAGCTCGGCTGACCTTGAGCGTGTTCTCGACGCCGCCCAGGCCGTGGCGATCCCGGCTGACCAGCGCGTGCTGCACACCCTGCCGCAGGATTACGTGATCGATAACCAGGAAGGCGTTCGCGAGCCACTGGGCATGTCCGGCGTGCGCCTGGAAGCCAAGGTTCACGTAGTGACTTGCGCCGTCAACGCCGCGCAGAACATTGAAAAATGCGTGCGTCGCTGCGGCCTGGAAATCGACGACATCATTCTCGAGCAACTGGCCTCGGCCTACTCGGTACTGACCGATGACGAGAAAGAACTGGGCGTGTGCCTGGTCGACATCGGCGGCGGCACCACCGACATCGCGATCTTCACCGAAGGCGCGATCCGCCACACCGCGGTGATCCCGATTGCCGGTGATCAAGTGACCAACGACATCGCCATGGCGTTGCGCACCCCGACCCAGTACGCCGAAGAGATCAAAATTCGCTACGCCTGCGCCCTGGCCAAACTGGCCGGTGCCGGTGAAACCATCAAGGTGCCAAGCGTTGGTGACCGTCCACCGCGCGAACTGTCGCGTCAGGCTTTGGCCGAAGTGGTCGAGCCGCGTTACGACGAACTGTTCACCCTGATTCAGGCTGAACTGCGTCGCAGCGGCTACGAAGACCTTATCCCGGCCGGCATCGTCCTGACCGGCGGCACTTCGAAGATGGAAGGTGCCACCGAGCTGGCCGAAGAGATCTTCCACATGCCGGTACGCCTTGGTGTCCCGCATGGCGTGAAAGGTCTGGATGACGTGGTACGTAACCCGATTTATTCCACTGGCGTTGGCTTGTTGATGTACGGCCTGCAAAAGCAGTCCGACGGGGTTTCGTTCTCCGGCATCGGCAGCCGCGACAGCTATAGCAGCGAAGAGCCACAGGCGCCGCTGCTCGACCGACTGAAAAAGTGGGTCCAAGGCAACTTTTAAAAGCAGCTCGAAGCGTCAAGCTTCAAGCGGCAAGCAGTAGCAGTAGATGCACCGCGACAAAAAAGCAGTAGGCGAAAAAACTAGAGAATGTAAGGAGAGGGAAAATGTTCGAACTCGTAGACAACATCCCCGCAAGCCCGGTAATCAAAGTTATCGGTGTTGGCGGTGGCGGCGGCAACGCTGTCAATCACATGGTCAAGAGCAACATCGAAGGCGTTGAGTTCATCTGCGCCAACACTGATGCTCAAGCGCTGAAAAACATCGGCGCGCGGACCATCCTGCAACTGGGCACCGGCGTGACCAAAGGTCTCGGCGCCGGCGCCAACCCTGAAGTAGGTCGTCAGGCCGCTCTCGAAGACCGTGAGCGCATTGCCGAAGTCCTGCAGGGCACCAACATGGTGTTCATCACCACTGGCATGGGCGGCGGTACCGGTACCGGTGCTGCGCCGATCATCGCCGAAGTGGCCAAGGAAATGGGCATCCTGACCGTTGCGGTCGTGACCCGTCCGTTCCCGTTCGAAGGCCGCAAGCGTATGCAGATCGCCGACGAAGGCATCCGCATGCTCTCCGAAAGCGTCGACTCGTTGATCACCATTCCCAACGAGAAGCTGCTGACCATCCTCGGTAAAGACGCAAGCCTGCTGTCGGCTTTCGCCAAGGCAGACGATGTACTGGCCGGTGCCGTTCGCGGTATCTCCGACATCATCAAGCGTCCGGGCATGATCAACGTCGACTTCGCCGACGTCCGTACCGTGATGAGCGAAATGGGCATGGCGATGATGGGCACTGGCTGCGCCAGCGGTCCGAACCGTGCACGTGAAGCCACTGAAGCTGCAATTCGCAACCCGCTGCTGGAAGACGTGAACCTGCAAGGCGCACGCGGCATCCTGGTGAACATCACCGCCGGTCCTGACCTGTCCCTGGGTGAGTACTCCGACGTGGGTAGCATCATCGAAGCCTTCGCTTCCGAGCACGCGATGGTCAAGGTCGGTACCGTTATCGATCCGGACATGCGCGACGAACTGCACGTGACTGTGGTTGCCACCGGTCTGGGCGCGAAAATCGAGAAGCCTGTAAAGGTCATCGACAACACCGTTCACACCTCCATGGCTTCGGCTCAGGTGCAGCAACCGGCTCCGGCCCGTCAGGAAGCGCCAGCGGTGAACTACCGTGATCTGGACCGTCCGACCGTCATGCGCAACCAGGCTCAGGCCGGTGCTGCGGCTGCCGCGAAGATGAATCCGCAAGATGACCTGGACTACCTGGACATCCCGGCATTCCTGCGTCGTCAGGCCGATTGATGGAATGTATCAGGGCTATGAAGGTGATTGGTGTTCAGCAAAGGCATGGTCTGCTATCATCGCCAGCCTTTGTTGATACCAGTTCGCAATTTGCGCTGAAGCGGCCCAAGCCATGATTAAACAACGCACACTGAAAAATATTATCCGTGCCACAGGTGTAGGCCTGCACTCCGGTGAGAAGGTCTATCTGACTCTCAAGCCTGCGCCTGTCGACACTGGCATTGTGTTTTGTCGCGCTGACCTCGACCCTGTGGTGCAGATTCCTGCCCGCGCGGAAAACGTCGGTGAAACCACTATGTCGACGACGCTGATCAATGGCGACGTCAAAGTGGACACGGTAGAGCACTTGCTCTCGGCCATGGCTGGCCTGGGCATCGATAACGCCTACGTCGAGCTCTCCGCGTCCGAAGTCCCGATCATGGATGGCAGCGCTGGACCCTTCGTATTCCTGATTCAATCGGCTGGCCTGGAAGAACAGGACGCCCCCAAGAAATTCATCCGCATCCTGCGTGAAGTGACAGTGGAAGACGGCGACAAGCGCGCCACTTTCGTCCCTTTCGAAGGATTCAAGGTGAGCTTCGAGATCGATTTCGATCACCCGGTATTCCGGGACCGCACCCAAAGTGCAAGCGTGGATTTTTCCAGCACTTCGTTCGTAAAAGAAGTCAGCCGCGCGCGTACTTTCGGCTTCATGAGTGATATCGAGTACCTGCGCAAGCACAACCTCGCACTCGGCGGCAGCGTTGAAAACGCAATCGTGGTCGATGCCGATGGTGTACTGAACGAAGACGGTCTTCGCTACGAAGACGAATTCGTGAAGCACAAGATCCTCGATGCCATTGGTGACCTGTACCTGCTGGGTAACAGCCTGATTGGTGAGTTCAAAGGCTTCAAGTCCGGTCATGCACTGAACAACCAGCTGCTGCGCAAGTTGATTGAGCAGACAGATGCGTGGGAAGTCGTGACGTTCGAAGACGCCAGCACTGCACCGATCTCTTACATGCGCCCTGTTGCGGCCGTGTAAGTAAAAAACCTCTCTAGTTTTTTGAAGGCCATCCTCGGATGGCCTTTTTTTATGCCTGCGGTTTTTGTATTGCCTCTACTGGCCCCATCGCTGGCAAGCCAGCTCCCACAGGGATTTTGAGTGTATTGAAGATCTGTGAATAACGCGCAAACCTGTGGGAGCTGGCTTGCCAGCGATGGGGCCGTTGAAGCCACTACATCAATCAGGCAGCCACCACCACCCGATTACGCCCACCTTCCTTGGCCTGATACAACGCCTTGTCCGCCGCAAACAACAACTGCTCCAGCTTCATCTCACTCGTCGCTGTCCACGTAGCGATGCCAATACTCACGGTCATCGGCAGCTCAGCCCCGTCAACCAATGGCAGTTGCTCCACCGCCTGGCGAATATGCTCGGCAATCTGCTGCGCGCCGTGGCTGTCGGTCTCGGCCAGAATCACCGAAAACTCCTCACCACCATAACGTGCGACCAGATCCGCCGGTCGCCGCACATTTTCGGTAATGACCTGGGCCAGCCGCTTCAATGCGTGATCGCCGGCCTGATGCCCGTGCTGGTCGTTGAAGGCCTTGAAGTGATCGGCATCAATCATCATCACCGACAGCGGTTTACCCGAGCGCTGAGCGCGGAACCATTCGTGGCGCAGTGATTGATCAAGCATCCGCCGATTGGCCACGCCGGTCAGTGCATCGGTTGCCGCCAGTTGCGCCAGTTCGTGCTCGGCGCGCTGGCGCAAGCGCAGTTCCCGGGCGAGCAGCCATGTGAGCCAGAGCAGGCCGAGGCACAGCACGCCGGTCGCACCACTGATCAACAATGCCGTGCGCCGCCAGGTGCCGAACACCTCGTCGCTGGACAACGCGACGATCACCGTCAGCGGTAAGTTGCCCACCCTCGAATAGGTGTAGAGACGTTGCTGATGATCGATGCTGGAAACGCTGTTGAAGCTGCCATTGCCATCACTGTCGCGCAGAATTCGCACCACGTTGGGCCGGTTACCGAAGCTTTTGCCAATGGAGTCGCTTTGCAGATACGGCTTCTGCGCGAGCAGGATGCCGTCGTTGTCGATGATGTTCAGGGTACTGTCGTTGCCGATATCGAGGCTGTTGAACAACTGGTCGAAGTAGTCGAGTTTCAGCGACGCCACGGCCACGCCGGCGAACTCACCGGTTTCCGTGGAAATGCGCCGGCTGAAGCTGATGCGCCACTGGTTGGCTTCATCGCAGTCGCAGCGGGTCTTGAACGGGCGGCTGATGAACATGCCGACGTCACGGTTGAAGGCGTGCGCGAGAAAGTAGTCGCGGTCGGCGAAATTGCCGGGTTTTGGCTCGATCCGCGAGGAGTCAGCGACCACATCGCCGTGCTTGTCGAGCAACAGGATGTCGCCCTTGAAGCGCGCGGTGGTCGAGCGGTCGAACAGCGCCAGATGGCGGATCTGTGGGGTAACGTCGCGCAAGTCATCGCGCTGCGAGGCAGCAATCAGGCCTTGCAGTGTCAGGTCGTACAGCTCGACGGTGCGCAACACGTCGGCGTCGATCAACTGGGCAATAGTGGTGGCGCTGCGGGTGGCCGACTCCTGAGCGCTGGCGTGCTCACGAATCAACAGGAAAGTGACGATGCACACGATCGCGATCACGCTCAGCAGGCTGCCGGAGATCAGCAGCAGCTCGGGGCGTCCGGTCTTGCCCGCAACAGGTGGGGTACGGCTCGCGATCATGATGGAGTTATCGGTTGGGGGATTTGTGTGGTGAGGGGATTTATCCCCGATGGGCTGCGCAGCGGCCCTGATTTTTCAGTGAAGACAGGGGGGGCGCTGCGCGCCCCATCGGGGATAAATCCCCTCGCCACAGCTTAGAAGACGTTGATCGGGTAGTCGATGATCACGCGGTATTCGTCGGTGTCTGAATCGATCACACCATAACCGTTACCGCCGCGGTTGGTGGCCCATTGCAGGCGCACGGCCAGATCTTTGGCCTGACCGCTCTGCACCACGTACTTCAAGTCGAGATCGCGTTCCCAGTGCTTGGCGTTGCGTCCATCGGCACTGTACCAGTTGGCGTAGCCCTTGCTGTCCGGGTCGACCTTGGTCAGGTCAACCGTGCCGCGCGAGTAGGACACCGCCGAGGTCAGCCCCGGTACCCCTAGACCGGCAAAGTCATAGGCGTACTTGAGTTTCCACGAACGCTCGTTCGGACCGTTGAAGTCCGAGTATTGCTGCGAGTTGTCGAGGTAAACGCTGTCGCCCTGACTGATGTAGTCGAACGGTGTGTTGCCGTTGACCCGCTGGTACGCGGCGGTCACGCTGTGGCTGCCGATGCCGACGGTGAAATGCAGGCTGTAGGTGTTGTTGTCGATATTGCCCAGCAGCGCATCGCCGGTGTCCTGGGTGTGATAGAAGTGCAGGCCCGGGTTGAGGCTGATCAGGTCGTTCAACTGCCAGGTGTAGTCGAGGTCGTAGTAGTACTGGTTCCAGATGTCCTTGAGCTCGGAGGCGTAGAGGCTGCTGGTCAGACCTTCGACACCGCTCCAGGCGACGCCGGCCCAGTTCAGGTGCTGGCTCTCGTCGCCATCGGCCAACGTCCCGTACGAGGTGCCGATGCGTGTTTGACCGCTCTGGTTGTACGGCTTGGTGAAACTGGCCTGGCCGCCTTCGATCAACCAGCCGTCGAAGCTGTGGTTGGTCAGACTGACACCGCGAAAGGTCTGCGGCAGCATGCGGCTGTCACCGCCGGCAATCACCGGATTGGTCAGGAACAGGTCACCGGCCTTCAGCTCAGTGTCGAACGCACGTATTTTCAGCGTACCGCCTGCTGTCGAGAACGACCCCGGCGCTTTACCGTTGCCATCGCTGATCGGCAGGATGCTGGAGCCGTCCGTGCCGCCACCACCATCGAGTTTCAGCCCGAGCATCGCATGGGCATCAATGCCGAAACCGACCGTGCCTTCGGTGTAACCCGACTGGAAGATCCCGAGAAAACCCTGGCCCCACTCGATGTTGTCGTCCGCTTTCTGCAAGCGGTTACGATTCATGTAGTAGTTGCGGGCGTTAAGGTTGAGGCTCGAGCCTGCGACGAAACCTTCTTGCGCCGGTTCGTCGGCGTGAACGGAAGGGGCAATCGTTGCGGCAATTGCAATGAACAGCGGAGTGAAGCGGACTGGGTAACGCACGTGCGGTAAAGCTCCTTGGGTCAGCGGCGCCTCATTGGCTTGAGGCACGAGATGTTTCTTGTTGTAAAAGACGCACCAAACAGCTTTCAGACCACAACGAAAAAAGGCCGCTGAAAATCAGCGGCCTGGAATGACGACGGTTGAACGGGAAGAGCCAAACAACCGCGTCGAGGGAAACGGTGCGGGGCGTGACTCAGCTGTCTTTCTCGGACGCTTGAGCCTGGGTGGCGGCAGCTTGAGGTGCCTGCGTCGCGTCTTTGGTCTTGGCCATCATTTCTGCCTGATGCTGATCGTACGCCTGCGCCCGTGCGCTGTTTTGCGCAACGAAGGCGTGGGACTCTTCAGCCATCGCCATCGGCGACAGGATCAATGAGGACAAAACGAAAGCGCTGGCAATACCCATACTGTTGGACATTCTGAAAACCTTCTTGCTTGGCAAGTGCTGTTTGGTGCGGGCAAAGATAAGGTTGCCGGGCGTTGGGAAACAGCGTGATTTTCATAAATGACTGTTACAGCAGAGGCAAAGATCACACATTCCCGCAGGTGCACAGATACTTTTGGCGAGGGGATTTATCTGTGGCGAGGGGATTTATCCCCGATGGGCTGCGAAGCAGTCCTGAATTCTGTGTGCATGTTGTGTCAGAAAGATCGCGATCGCTGGTTTTGGGGCCGCTTCGCAGCCCATCGGGGATAAATCCCCTCACCACAAAAGCTCCCTCGCCACATGGGGTTTTTGATCGTTCCCACGCTCTGCGTGGGAATGCCTCATCGGACGCTCCGCGTTCGGCTTTGGAAGGACGCAGAGCGTCCCCGGCTGCATTCCCACGCGGAGCGAGGGAACGAGCGGTGCGGGAGAGTTAGACGGGAAGGTGGATGCCGAACGTATTCATCCCCCGATCACTCTTCACAAACACATCCCCACCGTGCATCAGCGCAATCGCCTTGACGATCGCCAGCCCCAACCCGTGGTTATTGCCACTGTTACTGCGCGACGCATCCACCCGATAAAACCGCTCGAACAAGCGTGGCAGATGCTCATTGGCAATCGGTGAGCCGGGGTTGGCCACGCCGATACTCACCTGATGTTCCTCGATCTCGATCCGCACTTCGATGACCTCGCCCGGTGCCGTGTGCTGGACAGCGTTACTCAACAAATTGATTAACGCCCGGCGCAAATGCGCAACCTCGATCTGCACCTGCGCATCGCCGCTGACCTGCACCTGGACCTGCGCGTCTTCGAGAATGAAATCCAGGTATTCCAGCGTGGTTGCCACCTCATCGGCCAGCGACGTCGAGGTCAGTTTGGTGGCCTTGTTGCCCTGATCGGCACTGGCCAAAAACAGCATGTCGTTGATGATCGAACGCAGCCGTTCCAGCTCTTCGAGATTGGATTGCAGCACTTCGAAGTAGTGTTCAGCCGAGCGCCCACGGGTCAGCGCCACCTGAGTCTGGCCGATCAGATTGGTCAGCGGCGAACGCAGTTCATGGGCGACGTCGGCGTTGAACGATTCCAGCCGCGAATAGGCTTGTTCGACCCGCTCCAGCGTCGAGTTGAACGAGTCGACGAACTGCTCCAGCTCCGGCGGCAGCGGCGACAAACGCAAGCGCCCGGCCCGCAGCGGCGGCGCCAGGCGTTGCGCTTCGTGGGACAGTTTGATCAACGGTTTCAAGCCAATCCGCGCGACCCAATAGCCCAGCGCCGAAGCCATCAGCACACCGGCAATCGCCAGGCCGATCAGCGCGATCAGCAGATTGTGTTGAGTCTCGTGGAAGGTCTCGGTGTCGATGCCGATCATGAAACGCAGCGGTGGGCGCTGATCCTTGGCCGGCAACTCGGTCAACAACACTTTCAGCGGATAAGGGTGGTCGGCCAACTGCAGGTCATGCATGCCCAGCGGGCCTTTGGCGAAGGCACGGATCGCGGCGTCCGGCTGACCATATTCGTAACCCGGATCACCACTCACCACCCAGAAACGAATGCGTTTGTCCTCTTCGCCGAGCAGCTTCAACTTGGCGTTGATCTTCACCCAATGCTCGGGTGTGCCGAAGCGATTGAGTGCTGACTCAAGCACGCTGTAGCGCGCATCCAGCTCGGCTTCCGGCAACAATCCCAAGCCTTTGTCCACCTGCTGATACAGCGCGCCGCCGATCAACAGAAACACCAGCAACGCCACCAGCGTAAACATCCCGCTGAGACGCAGCGCAATCGAATTACTGGACACCACGGCTCTCCAGCACATAACCCATGCCGCGAATGGTATGCAGCAGTTTTTCGTCGAACGGCCCGTCGAGCTTGGCGCGCAGGCGCTTGATCGCGACTTCGACGACGTTGGCGTCGCTGTCGAAATTGATGTCCCAGACCATCTCGGCGATGGCGGTTTTCGAGAGGATTTCACCCTGACGCCGCGCCAATACACTGAGCAGGGAAAACTCTTTCGCGGTCAGATCCAGCCGCGTGCCGGCGCGGGTAGCTTTACGACTGATCAAATCTATCCACAGGTCGGCAATGCTCACTTGCACCGGCTCATGGCCGCCGCTGCGGCGGGTCAGCGCTTGCAGGCGTGCGACCAGTTCAAGGAAGGAAAACGGTTTGCCGAGGTAATCGTCGGCGCCATCACGCAGGCCCTTGATCCGGTCTTCGACCCGTTCGCGGGCGGTGAGCATGATCACCGGGGTTTGCTTGCGCGCCCGCAACGCGCGCAACACGCCGAAGCCATCAAGGCCCGGCAGCATGACGTCGAGGACGATCACCGCGTAGTCGCTTTCCAGCGCCAGATGCAGCCCTTCGACGCCGTCGCGGGCCAGATCCACGGTGTAACCCTGTTCCGTCAGACCACGGTGCAGATAGTCCGCGGTTTTTTCCTCGTCTTCGATAATCAGAACGCGCATGACCCGCCTCAGTCTGTGGTGGCCAGCGTCGCTACAGACGCAGGCTTAGGCCGATGGAACAGCCGCTCGAGCCACAAGTATATGACCGGAGTGGTAAACAGCGTCAGCATCTGGCTGACCAGCAAACCGCCGACCACCGCGATCCCCAGCGGCTGGCGCAGTTCGGCGCCGGTGCCATAGCCGAGCATCAGCGGCAGCGCACCGAGCAACGCGGCGAGAGTGGTCATGATGATCGGCCGGAACCGCGTCAGGCACGCTTCGAAGATTGCATCCTGTGGCGCCAACCCGCGATTGCGCTGAGCTTCCAGGGCAAAGTCGATCATCAGGATGCCGTTCTTCTTGACGATACCGATCAGCAACACCAGCCCGATCAACGCCATGATCGAAAAGTCCTGACCGCAGATCCACAGCATGATCACCGCACCGAGACCCGCCGCTGGCAACGTCGAGATGATCGTCAGCGGATGCACGAAGCTCTCGTAAAGCACGCCGAGAATGATGTACACCGCCACCAGCGCCGCCAGAATCAGCCACGGCTGACTGGCCAGAGAACTCTGGAAAGCTTGCGCCGCCCCCTGGAAATTGCCGCTGATCGCGGTCGGCATGCCGATTTCGGCCTTGGCCTGATTGAGCAGAATCACCGCATCGCCCAGCGCCACGCCGGGGGCGAGGTTGAACGACAGGTTGGCGGCCGGGAACATGCCGTCGTGGGCGATGGACAATGGGCCAATGGTCGGCGCATCGAATTTGGCCAGCGCCGACAGCGGCACCATCTCGCCACTCAGCGGCGAACGCAGGTAGAAGTAGTTGAGGCTTTCGGCCTTGCCGCGCTGTTTGGTGTCCAGTTCCAGAATCACGTTGTACTGGTTGACCTGAGTCTGGAACTCGTTGATTTGCCGTTGACCGAAGGCGTCATACAACGCTTCATCGACATCGCTTGCCGTGAGGCCGAAACGCGCGGCGGCGCTGCGGTCGATGCTGATGTGAGTGATGCTGCCGCCCAGTTGCAGATCGTTGGAAATGTCGCGGAACGCCGGGTTGCTGCGCAGTTTTTCGGTCAGGCGTTGCGTCCAGGTGGCGAGGGTCGCGCCGTCGTTGCTCTTGAGTACGTATTGGTACTGCGCACGGCTCGGGCCGGAGCTTAAGTTGATGTCCTGACCGGCGCGCAGATAAAGCACGATGCCGGGGACTTTCATCAGCTGCGGACGAATCCGGTCAATGAACTGACTGGCGCTGACGTCGCGGTCGCCGCGCTTTTTCAGAGCGATCCAGAAACGGCCGTTGGCGATGGTTTGGTTACTGCCCGACACACCCACCGAATGGGAAAACGCCTGCACGGCCGGGTCGGCGGCGACGATTTCGGCCATCGCCAAGTGTTTTTTCACCATGTCGCCGTAGGAAATGTCCGCAGCGGCTTCGGTGGTGCCGAGGACGAAACCGGTGTCCTGCACCGGGAAGAACCCTTTCGGGATAAAGATGTAACCGGTGATGGCCAACGCCAGCGACAAACCGAACACGCCGATCATCAGTTTCTGATGGGCGAGGGCGCGGCGCAGGCCTTTTTCGTACCAGCCGAGCAAGCGTTCGCTGAAGCCCGGTTTATCGCTGGCGTGATGCACCGGTTTGCGCATGAACAACGCCGCCAGCGTTGGTGCCAGCGTCAGCGAAACCACCACGGAAATCATGATGGTCGAGGTCGCGGTCAGGGCGAATTCCTTGAACAACCGTCCGACCACGCCGCCCATGAACAGCAGCGGAATAAACGCTGCCACCAGCGAGAAACTGATCGAGACCACGGTGAAGCCGATTTCGCCTGCACCCTTGATCGCCGCTTCGCGCATGTCGTCGCCAGCCTCCAGATGCCGGTGGATGTTCTCCACCACCACAATCGCATCGTCGACCACAAACCCCACGGCCACCACGATGGCTACCAGCGTCAGATTGTTGAGGCTGAAGCCGAGGATATACATCAGGGCGAAACTGGCGACCAGCGATACGCCGAGCACTGCCGAGACAATCAGGGTCGCCGACAACTGACGCAGGAACAGCGCCATCACTGCCACCACCAACAGGATCGCGATCAACAGGGTGATCTCGACCTCGTGCAGCGAGGCGCGGATGGTCTGGGTGCGGTCGATCAGGGTTTTCACCTCCACCGACGCTGGCAGCATGGCTTCGAGGCCGGGCAGGGCGGCCTGAATGCGGTCTACGGTCTCGACGATGTTGGCGCCGGGCTGGTGCGAGATCACCAGGTTTACTCCGGGGCGATCACCGGCCCAGGCTTGCACGTAGGCGTCTTCTGAACCGTTGACGACTTTGGCGACATCACGCAAGTGAACCGGGGCACCGTCCTTGTAGGAAACGATGAGTTGGCTGTAGTCCTCGGGGTGGAACAATTGGTCGTTGGTCGACAGTGTCGAGATACTCGATTCGCCGTACAGCGCACCTTTGGCCAGGTTGAGGCTGGTCTGCTGGATCGCCAGACGAATGTCGGCGAGGGTCAGGCCGATCGCCGCCAGTTTGTCCGCTGAAGCCTGCACACGAATCGCCGGACGTTGCTGACCGGTGATGTTGATTTGGCCTACGCCGTCGATCTGACTGATCTGACGGGACAGCAGGGTTTCCACCAGATCGCTGAGTTCGGTGCCGGGCATCTGCGTCGAGCTGACACTGAGGATCAGCACCGGGCTGTCGGCCGGGTTGACCTTCTTCCAGGTCGGCAGCGTCGGCATGTCTTTGGGCAGTTTGCCGGCGGCGGTGTTGATCGCCGCTTGCACTTCCTGGGCGGCGGTGTCGATGCTCTTGTCGAGGGTGAATTGCAGGGTCAGCAGGGTTGAGCCCAAGGCGCTGCTGGAGGTCATCTGGGTCATGCCGGGGATGGCGCTGAATTGCACCTCCAGCGGCGTGGCCACGGACGAGGCCATGGTGTCGGGGCTGGCGCCGGGTAACTGCGCAGAGACCTGAATCGTAGGAAATTCCGCTTCCGGCAGTGGGGCAATCGGCAAGCGCGGGAAGGCAATTGCGCCGACCAGCACCAGCGCAATCGTCAGCAGAATCGTCGCGACCGGGTGATTGATGCACCAGGTGGAGACGCCTTTGTGCGCCTTCATGGTTTCGGCTCCGACTGCACCACTTGCGGCGGCTCGCTCATGACCTGCACGGTGGAACCGGGTTTGAGCCGCGACTGGCCGTCGGTGACCAGCACATCACCGGCCTTCACGCCTTTGATGATGTCCTGGCCACTGCCTTGGTAAACCATCTGCACTTGCACGGCTTCGACCTTGTCGCCGTTGACCCGGTAAACGAAGTGCTGGTCGAGGCCACGTTGTACGACAGTGGGCGGTACGACCAGCGCATCTTTGTCGAGGGCTGTCTGAATTTTTACCGTGACCAGCAGGCCGGGCCAGAGCTTTTGGCTGGCATTGTCGAATTCGGCTTTGGCGCGGATGGTGCCGGTGTTGGCGTTGATCTGGTTGTCGATCAGGGTCAGGTGGCCTTCGCCGAGCAGGTTGCCGGTTTCGCCGTCGCTATCGGCGCCGATGTAGGCTTTGACCTGTGCGCGCTGTGGGTCGTTGATCAGTCCCTGCAGGGTCGGGAGCATTTGTTGCGGCAGGGAGAATTCCACGGCGATCGGGTCGATCTGGGTGACGGTGAACAGGCCGGCGGTGTCGGTCATGCGCAGGAAGTTGCCTTCGTCGACTGTGCGAATGCCGACGCGGCCGGTGACTGGGGAGCGGATCTGCGTGTAGGAAAGTTGTACCTGTGCGGCGTCGATCGAGGCCTGGTTGCCTTGGGCGGTGGCTTTGAGTTGGTTGACCAGGGCTTGTTGCTGGTCGTAGGTCTGTTTGGATACGCCGTCGTCGACGCTGAGCAGTTTGTAGCGTTTGAGGTTGACCAGGGCGACTTGCAGTTGTGCCTGGCTTTCGCCCAGTTGCGCGCGGGTCTGGTCGAGGCTGGCACGGATGGAGCGGTCGTCGATGGTGGCCAGCAGGTCGCCTGCTTTGACGAGTTGGCCTTCCTTGACGAGGATTTTGGTGAGGATTCCGTCGATTTGTGGGCGCACTACGACGCTGTGCAGGGAGAGTACGGAGCCGATGCCGCTGGTGTAGCGGGGGATGTCTTTTGCGCTGACCGCTATGACTCGCACGGGGATGGCGGTGGGGGTGGCGAGTTTTGTTGGGGCGGGTTTCATTGCCCACCATGTGCCTGCGGCGGCCAGGACGATCACTAGGGCTAGCAGGGCTTTGTTCTTTTGGATTCGCATGCGAAGTCGGCGCCGGACGGAGTTTGGGCAGGGTTAGGGTCTTTATAAACTTGTTTGGGGGTCAGGAGGGTGACGGCTGGCTGTCAGCGCTGTCAGTTTTCTCTGTGTGTATATCCGTTTTTGCGGGTGTGGCTGATTACGGTTCCGCCCTTACGGCGGGTCACTTTTTACAAACGCCTAAAAAGTAACCAAAAACGCTTGCTCCTACGTGCGGCCCGCTCGCTGGGGCTCGGGGTTCCTTCGCTCCGGGATCGATCCGGGCGCAGCGCCTACGGTTTGCTTCGCTGCACCTCCTCTCGCTGTGTTTGGCTTCGCCAAACGGTCGCTGCGCTCCCACGCCCGAATCAATCCCTCCACTCAGCCTTCCGATGTCGCCCGTGGATCAAGATCAAGAGCGGTACTCGAGCTAACGCTCATTGTGTTGAGTGGGGCGGCATGCGCCGCGTGCGGGTTGTACTTATCTTCCCTGGAGCTGCCGCAGGCTGCGATCTTTTGATTTTGATTTTGCTCTTTTGTGGGAGCTGGCATGCCAGCGATGGCGGCCTGACAGCCGACCAGTCTCTGCCAGATGAACTCAACCCCTGTGGGAGCTGGCTTGCCAGCGATGGCGGCCTGATAGCCGACCAGTCTCTGGCAGATGACCTCAACTCCTGTGGGAGCTGGCTTGCCAGCGATGGCGGCCTGATAGCCGACCAGTCTCTGGCAGATGACCTCAACCCCTGTGGGAGCTGGCTTGCCAGCGATGGCGGCCTGAAGCCGACCAGTCTCTGCCAGATGAACGCAACCCCTGTGGGAGCTGGCTTGCCAGCGATGGCGGCCTGATAGCCGACCAATCTCTGGCAGATGAACTCAACCCCTGTGGGAGCTGGCTTGCCAGCGATGGCGGCCTGATAGCCGACCAGTCTCTGGCAGATGACCTCAACCCCTGTGGGAGCTGGCTTGCCAGCGATGGCGACCTGATAGCCGCCCAATCTCTGGCAGGTGTACTCGGTTCAGTGTGAGAGCGAGCCTGCTCGCGAAGAGGTCTGTCCAGTCAGCCGATTACTTTGGTCTGTTTAAATATGAGTCAAATAACCAGAACCTTCCCACAAGGTTTTCAGGTTGTCCGTCGGACGTGCGCTCTCTAGTCTTTGGTTGTCGCCGAAAACTCGGCGATCGGGTGTGAGAGCCCGTAGGAACTGTTAATCCAACACCAGTACCACCATAATTGCCGCCGGCTATTTGCTGCCCTGCAATTTTTATGGCGGCTGTGTGCGGGCGAACTTCGGTTCGGCCGGGCTTGTTCCTACCGGTTTCTCACTCCGCACATAGCTGCCACCACTCCGCCGCGTGAGAAACGGCTCGTGTTGGCTTTTGATTAGGAACATATCCATGACTAAGCCCGTACCCGATCCACCCCTCGAAACCCCAACCCCACTCGAAGACGCCATCCGCGCCGACGACCAGATCAAAACCCGCGAAGCCATCAAGCGCGCCCTCGATTTCTATCTCTGCCCTGAACCGGTCAAACCGCGTCAGCCCAGTACGATGTTCCTTATCCAGCCGAACATCGACACCGAAAGTCTGCTCGCCCACGCCTGTGAATCGCTGGCTTCTGCCAATGTCATGGCCGGTGACCTGGCCGACCAGCTCAGTCGCCCGCAGCGCAGTACAGCGCTGGCGATCCAGCAGATCGTCATGCTCGCCGAGCTGGCGGTAAACAGGGCGCTGGATCGGGTTGATCCGCAAACCTGATCACGCAAGAACACCGCGTCATCGTTCTTCGCGAGCAGGCTCGCTCCTACATTTGAAATGCATTCCCCCTGTAGGAGTGAGCCTGCTCGCGATGGCGGTATAACGGTCCCCAAAAGGGACCGATCAGTCCCAATTCGGGACCCATTTGCCAACTACGCTTCTCAAGATCCGTCCCTGCTCGCGGATAAAAATTGTGTAGCCCGGGTTTTCTCTGGGCCGCTCACCCCGGAGTGTCTTGAAATGAAGCTGAAAACCGCTCTGCCGTACGTGCTTCTCTTGCTTCCACTCACATCCTTCGCCGCGCCTGGCAATCAATCCGGCGAGATCCGGTTTACCGGGCAGATCGTCGATTCCGGCTGTGAAGTCGGTCGAGTCGGTGCATTGAGTTCCAGCGAATCACGCCAGGTCGAACTCAAGCCCGGCCTGAAGCTCGACATCGATGCCTATCGCAATGTGTGCAGCCATGAAACGCTGCCAATGACCATGACCTTTGAGCCACTGAAGACTTCGACCGACAAAGGCATCGTCACCATCACGTACCTGTAAACCGTTCGGCTTGTGGCTTAAATCTTCAGCTGCCGAGTTGCGGCGCACAGGTATACTGCGCGCCTTCGCGGCTCACTGTTCGGGCCCGACTTTATGCTTTCCGGAGCTTTTATGACTTCCCCGACCCAACCGCCGGTTGACGACGCCGTGAGCGATGTCGCGGCTGAAATGGCTGACGCCAACGAAACCAAAGCCGAGATCCCGGCGTTCAAGTTCCCGTTCAAACCAGGTGAGCTGGCCGCTGCCAAAGGCTCGAATCAGCCGTGGTACAAGAACGGCGCCAAGAACGGCCACACCAAGACCCCGGGCATGGCGCCGCCGGGCACCCGTCGTTCGATGGGCAAGCGCTGAGTTTCATCCCGCCTTCAGCCATCGACTGCGATTTTCCGTCGCAGTGATGGCTAAGTGCTCATCCCCTGAGCCAGATCAATATTTAACCAATGAGTGCGCTTAGAGTCAGCAGCCCTGCCGACTCCTCCAATAATACGAGCGCGCTATCCATGAAGATCAATCTCCCGGTGACCGGCCGCAACGTCGATGTTGCGCTGGATGCGAATATTCTTTCGACTACTGATCTGACCAGCGCGATCACCTACGCGAACGACGACTTCATCAATATCAGCGGTTACAGCCGCGACGAATTGCTCGGTACGCCGCATAACCTGCTGCGCCATCCGGACATGCCGGCGCAGGCGTTTGCGCATATGTGGCAGACGCTCAAGGGCGGGCGATCCTGGATGGGCATGGTGAAAAATCGTTGTAAGAATGGTGATCACTATTGGGTCAGTGCCTATGTCACACCGGTGACGCAGAACGGCGCCGCCGTTGAGTATCAGTCGGTGCGCACCCGGCCGGATGCGCGGCAAGTCGCGGCAGCGGAGCGGGCGTATGCACAGTTGCGCGGCGAGGAGGTGGCGCGTTGGCGATTGCCGAATATCGATGTGCGAGCGCGGATTACGGCGCTGGCCAGTGTGTTGCTCGGTGGGCTGTTGACGCTTGAGTCTTGGCTGCGACCGGAATTGATGGAGATTAATGCTGCGGCGTTTGTCATCGGCAGCGGCAGTTGTGCGCTGGGCGTACGCTGGATCCTGCGGCCGCTGGAGCGCTTGACCGAGCGTGCGCGCAAGGTGGCGGACAATCCGCTGGGCCAAGGCATTTATACCGGTCGGCGCGATGAGTTCGGGCAGATCGAGTTTGCCTTGCAGATGCTCGAAGCACAGGTTAGCGCAGTGGTGGGGCGTATTGGCGACGCGTCGCAGCAGTTGGCCGGGCATGCGGCGCAATTGGTTGATCATCTGCAAAGCAGCCATAGCAGTTCATTGGCGCAGCAGGCGGAAACCGATCAGGTCGCGGCGGCGATTCATCAGATGGCCGCCAGCGTCGCGCAGGTTGCCAGCCATGCGCAGCAGGCTTCGGTGGCGGCGGACCTGGCCGGGACGGAAACCCGCGAAGGGCATTTGCTTGTAGGTGAAAGTCGCAGCGCTGTCCTGCGCCTGGCGCAAGAGCTTGGCCGGGCGACCGAGGTCATTCATCAACTCGAAGGCCACAGCAGCGAGATCTCCGGGGTGCTGGAGGTGATCCGCAGCATCGCCGAACAGACCAATTTGCTGGCGCTCAACGCGGCGATCGAGGCGGCGCGGGCGGGGGATGCCGGGCGCGGGTTTGCAGTGGTGGCCGATGAGGTGCGCGGGCTGGCGCAACGCACGCAGCAATCGACCAACGAAATTCAGCGCATGATCAGCACCCTGCAAACCGGCGCGCGCGACGCGGTGCTGGTGATGCAGGAGAGCAGCGAGCATGTGGAAAACAGCGTCGAACAAGCGCAGCGCGCGGCGCGGGCGCTGGACGGGATCAGCGAGCGGGTCGAACAGATTACCGAGATGAGTCTGCAGATTGCGGCGGCGGTGGAGCAGCAGAGTGCGGTGAGCGAGGACATCAATCGCAACATCGTCAGCATCCGCACGGCGTGCGAGGTGACGGTGGATGAGGGGCGCGAGAGTCAGCGCAATTCCGAGGATGTGGCGGGGCTGGCGGGGGACTTGCGCTTGCTGGCGCGGGAATTCTGGGGGCGGCGGCGGGTTCGGGATTGAAGTTGCCTGAACTGGCGCCATCGCTGGCAAGCCAGCTCCCACAGGTTTTGCCGGTGTTCATCTGATTGGTGCACGAGGCAAAACCTTGTGGGAGCTGGCTTGCCAGCGATGGGGCAGGTCCAGTCTCTACAAAACGCTGATCAAGCCACCCGCAACGGAATAAACGCATACGTCTGCGCCGGCTCGCTCACCACCTGCGCCCCTGCTGCCAGCACTTGCCCGGCAACATCATCCCCGGACAAATGAAACAGCCATTCACTGGCTACGTCGCTCAACGGTTGCGCACTCACCTGATCAACCACCGCTGCAAAAGCGTCCATGTTCGGCAGATATGCGGTAAACCCGTCGCCTTTGAGCGCCGTGGTACGAATCCCCAGCGCCGCACAAATCGCATCCTTGAGCCGAATGTCATCGCGATCCGCCTGCCGCGAGCGCTGGATCAGTTCGACCAGTTCCTGATCAACCAACTCGCCGCCAACAATCAACGCCGGCCCCTGTTCCCAAGACTCCGGCGGGCAGTCCTTGGCAGCCGGGTTGAGCGGGATGTGCGGATTGATTTCGGCCGGATAAATGCGACACACCAATGGCCGTCGCTCGTAGATGCGACACAGCTTGTCTTCGTCAAGATTTCGACACGGCCCGACGTTGTACGCGGCAAAGGTGATTGCCACGTGCGCATCGGTTGCGCCGCTGCGCACCACCACCGATCGCCGTTCGGCGTGTTCACGCTGCTGCGCCGGCAAGCCCAGGCCATTGCCGAGAAAGGCCTCCACCAGCACGATCACCTGACCACCATCCGCCGCCCACATTCGGGCTTCGGCGAGGGTCAGGGGCACATGGTGGTCGGTGCAGCACTTGCCGCAACCGACGCAGGAAAACGTCGTATTCATGGGACGATCAATCTTCAATCAAGGTGTTAAGCAGCGACGTAAAGCCGCCATGCAGACCGGGATCGAAGCAAATTATGCGCCATTTACCGGGTCTTGGCGGTCGGGCGGATTGAGTCCCACTCGGTGACAAACGCGGTTTTCGACTGTTTGTTGAACAGGCACAGTTCGGTGCCTTGCTGGCCTTTCATGTGTTTTTGCGGGTATTGACCTTGCAGCAACACGGCGGTGTAACCGACGCGGTCATCGAATTGCGCGGGAGTGCCGACGGGTTTGGCATTTTTCAAACCGCTGGCCTTGGTGCAACTGGCGAGGACTGTCTTGTCGTAGGCCGCCCAGGCGTCGGGGCTGGAGGCGTGGGCCTGGGAGGCGAGGGCGGTGAGGCAGAGCAGGCTGAGCAAACTGAGGGTCACGGTTTTCATGGTGGACGTCCTTGGGTAGTGGCCAAGGTTGGAGTATGCCTCAGGGTGAAAAGTTGTCTTTGAGGTCGCCATCGCTGGCAAGCCAGCTCCCACAAGTGTTGTGAGCGGCGCCGATCTCTGTGGGAGCTGGCTTGCCAGCGATGACGGACGATCAGTCCGGCACAATCTCCCGGCGGATCACATACATTCCGGCACTTTCATACAACCGCTGCGCCCGAACGTTATCTTCCAGCACCTTTAAATCGACAAACCCTTCACGCCGCTGTTGAAACGCAATGAATGCATTCAACAGCAACGCCCGGCCCAAACCTCGACCCTGAGCGCGCGAATGCACTACCAGATTCTTGATATAGGCACTGGTCCAGCACTGCGCCACACCGACGACACCCTCGGCATCCATGGCGATGAAGCACAGTTGCGGATCGTATTCCGGATCGCGTTCAAAGCGCTGCTGCCAGACCTCGAGCGCTGGGACCCGACCGCCTCCTTGTAGGTAGCCGAGTTGCATCAGGTCATGCACGGCGGGCGCCAGTTGCGGTTGGTAAGTGCTGATCTCGATACCTTTCGGCCAGACGATATCCGGCACGGCGGTGCCCAGATCCCGCCGCATCAACAAGCAATACGTCTCGCCCAAGGCTCAGTGACCGTTGGCGGCGACGTGTTTGGCCGCTTCGATCAAGCGCTGGGTCAGTTCCGGCGACGAAAACTTGGTCAACACGGCATTGGCCCCGGCCAGTCGCGCTTTTTCGCTGTTCATCGCGCTGTCGAGCGAGGTATGCAGCAGCACGTAAAGGTGGGAGAAATCCGGAGTCTCGCGCAAGGTGCGGGTGAAGGCGTAACCGTCCATCTCGGACATTTCGATGTCGGAGACGATCAGGTTGATCTGCTGCGCGGTGCCTTGCAGGTCGAGCAGGCAGTCGATGGCTTCCTTGGCACTGCGCGCGGTATGACATTGCAGGCCGAGGTTGCGCAGGGTGTGCACCGATTGCTGCAACGCCACCTGGCTGTCGTCGACCACCAGAATGCGTGCGTTGCCAAGGACGTCGGCGTCTTCCATGGACAGGTCGGTCGGGGCCATTTCGATCTGTGCCGGGGCGATGCTGTGGATGACTTTTTCGATGTCCAGCACTTGCACCAGCGTACCGTCCACCGAGGTCACGCCGGTGATATAGGCGCGCGAACCACCGGAGCCGAACGGCGGCGGTTTGATGTCAGTGGTCAGGCAGTGGACGATTTTGCTCACCGCTTGTACGTGCAGACCCTGTTTGGACCGGCTGACGTCGGTGACGATCAGGCAACCGCCGTTCGGGTCTTCCAGTGGGCGCTCGCCGATGGCGCGGCTGAGGTCGATCACCGACAGTGAAGCACCACGCAACGTGGCGATGCCTTTGACGTGCGGGTGCGACTCCGGCAGCTTGGTCAGCGGCGGGCAAGGGATGATTTCACTGACTTTCAGCAGGTTGATCGCCATCAGCTTGCCGCTGCGCAAAGTGAACAGCAGAAGCGAAAGTGAATCTGCGCGGGCTTTGGTGGAAGACATATAAACCTTCTGTGGAAAAAGGTGATGGGCGAGGGTGCAAATCGCCAGAAACTATTGATGCCGGGTTATCGGCGTCAAAAGGTTGGGCTTTAGGTTGGTTGTCGGGTGGCGTGAGAACTGAAGCCAAGGCCAAGGCCAAAGCCAAAGCCCCTCACCCCAGCCCTCTCCCGGAGGGAGAGGGGGCCGATTGGGGGATGCTCAAGAAATCCACCGACCTGATTTTGCTTCGCCGAATCCATAATCGACTCAATCTTTCAGGTCGATGTATGGCGCAAAACACCTCGGTCGGCTCCCTCTCCCTCCGGGAGAGGGCTGGGGTTGAGGGGGCTTCTCGGCTTCTCAGCTTTTCATACCGAGGCGCTTGGCCATCCGCCCAAGATTCGCCCGATCCAGCCCCAACTCCCGCGCCGCACTCGCCCAGTTATCCTGATTGCGCTCCAGCGCTGCAGCAATCAATCGCCGCTGATATTCCTCGGTAGCGGCGCGCAGATCCCCGCTGATCAGCGGTAAAGAAGCCACCACCCCGGCAACCGGCTCAACCGGGTTATCCACAACCTCCCGCGGCAAATCGAGATCGGCGGCACTTAAGCTGAGAATCTTCGGCCTTACCTTGCAGTTGCCCAGCGCCTTCAACGCACTGCGCCCGATCAAGTGCTCCAGTTCACGCACGTTGCCCGGCCAAGTGTAGGCGAGCAGCGCTTCCTGGGCGTCGCTGTTGAGGCGCAGACTGTTGAGGCCCATGCGTGAGCGGTTCTGTTCGAGGAAGAAGCCGCTGAGCAGCAACACATCACGCCCGCGATCACGCAGGGCCGGCACCCGCAGCGGGTACACGCTCAAACGATGATAGAAGTCGGCACGATAGCGACCGCTGCGCACTTCTTCGGCCAGATCGCGGTTGGTCGCGGCGATCAGGCGTACATCGACCTGATGTTCCTTGTCCGAGCCCAGGCGCTGCAACTGGCCGCTCTGCAACACGCGCAGCAATTTGGCCTGCACGGTCAGCGACAACTCGCCGACTTCGTCGAGAAACAGCGTGCCGCCATTGGCCAGTTCGAATTTGCCGCGACGGTCGCTGGTGGCGCCGGTGAACGCGCCGCGCACGTGGCCGAACAGTTCGCTTTCCACCAGCGTGTCCGGCAGCGCGGCGCAATTGAGGCTGATGATCGGCTTGTCGGCGCGCGGTGAGGCGGCGTGAATGGCCTGAGCCACCAGTTCCTTGCCGACCCCGGTTTCGCCGGTGATCAACACGGTCAGGTCACTGCCGCCGACCAGATTGATTTCCTCCACCAAACGTTTAAGTGCTTTGCTCTGGCCGATCATTTCGCGGTTCTGCTGACCGCTGGCCTGACGGTAGACCTCGGCGCGCTGGTGTTCGTCTTCGGCACGGATTGCCAGCCGCTCGATGCGTTCGGCAGCGTTGACCGTGGCCGAGGCGAGGCTGGCGAAGGCTTGCAGGGCATCCAGTTCGATGGGTTCGAAACGCTCGGGATCAAGGGCGTCGAGGGTGATCAGGCCCCAGAGTTTTTCATCGACGAACAATGGGCAGCCGAGGCAGTCGTGGACTTCAAGGTGATCGTCGAGGCCATCAACCAGGCCGTCGTAAGGATCGGGCAAGTCGCTGTCGGCGGCGAAACGGGTCGGCCCATTCCCGGCCAGCAAAATCTCGAAACGCGGATGCTCGCTGACCTTGAAGCGCCGACCGAGGGTGTCTGCACTCAAACCATCGACCGCCAGCGGCACCAGCGATTCGCCGTCCAGGCGCAGCAGTGCGGCGGCATCGCACGGCAGCAGGGCGCGCATGGCTTCGAGCAAGCGTCGGTAACGTTCGCCCTCAGGCAATTCGCGGGACAGGTCGGAAACCAGAGGCAGCAGAGCAGTGAGCAGGGATTTGGCAGTCATGGTGTTGTAGTCAAAGAGACAAGATGTAGTCGCGATGACTATAAGGTGCTTTGAGTCGATTTGACTACGTTGTTTTTAAGCTATTGATTTATAACGATAAATAAGTTGGCACGGAAACTGATAAACCCAAGGTAACTTTTCATCGAAGCTCAGGAGTCACCCCATGCTTAGCGTCCAGGATCGTGCCATCGTCAAATCCACCGTGCCTCTGCTGGAAAGCGGTGGTGAAGCGCTGATCACCCACTTCTACCGGATGATGCTCGCCGAATACCCGGAAGTTCGCCCATTGTTCAACCAGGCGCATCAGGCCAGCGGCGATCAGCCCCGGGCTTTGGCCAACGGCGTGTTGATGTATGCCCGTCACATCGATCAGCTCGACCAGTTGGGTGATCTGGTGGCGAAGATCATCAACAAGCACGTCGCTCTGCAAATCCAGCCGGAGCACTACCCGATCGTCGGTGCCTGCCTGTTGCGCGCCATATCCGAAGTGCTCGGCGAAGAAATCGCCACGCCAGAAGTGATGAGTGCGTGGGGCGCGGCATACGGACAACTGGCCGATATCCTGATTGGCGCCGAAACGGCAATCTACGACCAGAAAGAACAAGCCGTCGGCGGCTGGCGCGGGGCGCGCGAGTTTATCGTCGCGGCCAAGGTCGAGGAGAGCGCGGAAATCATTTCGTTCTACTTCGAACCGGCCGACAAAGGTCCCATCCTTGCGGCTGAGCCCGGCCAGTACATCGGCATGAAACTGATCCTCGACGGCGAGGAAATCCGCCGCAACTATTCGCTGTCAGCGCTGGCAAACAAAGGTCAGTACCGCATCAGCGTCAAGCGTGAACCGGGTGGCCGTGCTTCCAATCACTTGCACGATCAACTGCATGTCGGCGCAAGCATTCAGCTGTTCCCGCCATCGGGCGAATTCACCCTGACTGCCAGCGACAAGCCGTTGGTGCTGATCAGTGGCGGCGTCGGCATCACGCCAACCTTGGCGATGCTGGAAGCGGCACTGGAGACTGAACGTCCGGTGCACTTTATCCACTGCGCGCGCAATGGCAGCGTGCATGCGTTCCGCGACTGGATCGACGGCCTGGCCGAGCGTCATCCGCAACTCAAGCGCTTCTACTGCTACGCCGAAGATGATGGTGTGAGCCCAGCGGCGGACAAGGTCGGGATGTTGAGTCAGGAGTTGCTCGGCGAGTGGTTGCCCCAGCAGCGTGATGTCGACGCTTACTTCCTTGGGCCGAAGGGGTTCATGGGGGCGATCAAGCGCCACCTGAAAGCGCTGGGCGTGCCGGAGCAGCAGAGCCGTTACGAGTTCTTCGGGCCGGCTTCTGCTCTGGAATAATTCCTGAGACCGAGTCGTCTGCATCGCGGGCAAGCCCGCTCCCACAGGATTTGTGGCGTGCACAGAGTTTGTGAACGACACTGGAACCTGTGGGAGCGGGCTTGCCCGCGATTGGCCGTTACACGGTCTTGATTCTTAAAAAGTGTTTAAAGGTTAATCGTTTCTTAACCGGTTTATCGTTTATTCCCCGATGCTGATGATAGGCGCTCGTTCGTTTACCTGATCAGGATCGCCCTCATGTCGCACCTCACCTTCGCCCGTCGTATCAGCTTCGCTGCCCTGAGCCTGTCGGCCACTTTGCTGGCCAGCCCGTTTGCTTCTGCCGAATCTGCCTTGATCACACCGCAGACCCTGATTGTCGATCAGAGCCTGCCCAAGGCACAGGCTGCAGCCATGGAACTGGCAGCACGGCGTTACGGCAGTTTCTGGAACAGTGGCGAAGAGGCACTGGCCACGGCCGCCTTGTCGCCGCAGTTTGTCGACAAGACGCCGCCCGAAGGCCGGGTGCAGGGGCCGACGGGGCCGTTGCTGGCGTCGAAGTTCTTTCGCACGGCGGTGCCGGATTTGAGCTGCGACATCGAGCAAATGATCGTCGCCGGAGATCGCGTGGTGGTGCATCTGCACTTTCGCGGGCATTTCACTGGCACGTTCAAGGCTCTCAAAGGGCAGGGCCAGCGTGTAGACTTCCGGGCAACCGATATCTATCAGATCGACAACGGTCGCATCGCGGCCAATTGGCATATCGAAGACAACATCAGCCTGATGGCGCAACTGCAAGCGCAGCCGCCGGCCAGCTGAACCATGGACATACAAGGGAAACGCGATGAGCGAGGAAACGATTCGATTGGGACGTGAGCGGCGCTTTCTGGTGCTGCTGGGCATTATCTGCCTGGCATTGATCGGTGGCGCGCTGTACATGCAGATCGTGCTCGGCGAGGCGCCGTGCCCACTGTGCATCTTGCAGCGTTATGCATTGCTGCTGATCGCGCTGTTCGCCTTCATTGGCGCGGCCATGCGCACGCGGCGCAGCATCACCGTGTTTGAAGTGCTGGTGGTGATTTGTGCGATAGCCGGGGCCGGTGTGGCCGGGCATCACGTGTACACCCAGTTCTATCCGGCGGTGAGCTGCGGCATCGATGTGTTGCAGCCGATTGTCGATGATCTGCCGCTGGCGAAGATCTTCCCGCTGGGCTTCCAGGTCGACGGTTTCTGCTCGACGCCGTACCCGCCGATCCTCGGCCTGTCGTTGGCGCAATGGGCACTGGTGGCATTTGTATTGGTGGTGATCCTGGTGCCGCTGTTGACCTCGCGTAACCGAAAAGCACTGCGCTGAATCAACTATTCGGCGCATTGGCCGATACAGAAAACGCCTCGATTTGCGTATCAGCAAATCGGGGCGTTTTGCATTTCAGAGTGTTTGTGAAAACACCGTGACGAACGGCAAGGGAGGGTGTGACAGGTGTGCGACATGTTGTCACACACGCCGTGTCGCAGGTCTCTTCAGTGACGCGGATTGGTGTGCTGTTACAAAAAAGGATTGGTCTGTTTCGGTGTTTTTGCGCTTTTGCACGCGAGTGCCAGATCAGGCAGTTTTAACAAGACCTGGCAGATGGCCAAAAGCCTTGGGGTATCGGGCTTTGCGCTGATCGGGCCAGCAGAAAATGCCCTCAGAGCTGTCTGAATTGAGGCGGGTACACCTACAAAATTTGGTGTTTTTGTTGAGAATCGATTTCGATAACATGCGGCACTTTTGCAAAAATGGCGATGGATTGTTGCTCGAACGGATAAAAATTATTTCGGGATAAGACATGGTGTATAGGGCGCTACCTATCTACAATCGCCCGCACTGAATTCCCGGCACTGTTCAGCCTTTATTAAGGAGCGAGCAGGAAGTCGGGTGTCGAGCAAGTCGTGAGGCTTTCAAGACACCCAGGTGTCGGTGCCTTCCAACTTTCCGCACCAAATGGAATTGGTCTGTAACAAGGCCTTTGACCACGAATTCGAATAAGAACTGACCGCTGTCCCAGGTTTTGTCGAGCGTCTGACGCGCGACGGGCGGCCCTTATTCAATCCAAAGAAAATGCCAACCCTTGGCAGGGTGAAGTGTTGGCGATCAAAACCCAACTGCATTGCGCAAGCTGCTTTAGAGGTCGTGAGATGAGTAAAAACAGGTACCCCAGATTACTAGGCCTAGTGCCGCTGCTCGGCACGTTGTTGCTGGGAGGCTGCAACATGACCTTGCTCAATCCAACGGGCCAGGTCGGCCTGGAACAGCGCAACCTGATCATCACCGCCACGCTGCTGATGCTGTTGGTCGTTGTGCCGGTTATCGTCATGACCTTCCTGTTCGCCTGGAAATACCGCGCGTCGAACAAGAACGCTGTCTACACCCCGAAATGGTCGCACTCGACCAAAATCGAAGTGGCAGTCTGGACCATCCCGGTCCTGATCATCATTGCCCTGGGTTACATCACCTACATCTCGACCCACGAACTGGACCCTTATCGTCCGATTCAATCCGACGTCAAGCCTGTGACCATCGAAGTGGTCGCGCTGGACTGGAAGTGGCTGTTCATCTACCCGGAACAAGGCATCGCCACGGTCAACAAGATCGTGTTCCCGGCGCACACGCCAATCAACTTCAAGATCACCTCTGACGCTGTGATGAACTCGTTCTTCATCCCGGGTCTGGGCGGCCAGATCTACGCGATGGCGGGCATGCAGACCAAGCTGCACCTGATCGCTGACCGCAACGCTGAAATGGACGGTATCTCCGCCAACTACAGCGGCGCGGGTTTCACCGGCATGAAGTTCAAAGCTATCTCCACCACTCAGGAAGATTTCGACGCCTGGGTAAGTGAAGTCAAGAAGTCACCTAAACAGCTTGATCAAGCTGAATACGCAGCCCTTGCCAAGCCAAGCCAGAACAACCCAGTCGAGCTCTACTCCTCGGTCACGCCGAACCAGTTCCAGATCATCGTCGACAAGTACGAAGGTATGAAGCCGGGCAAGCCGCTGAAGCACGAGAAGAAAGAGAAAGAAGTGGCGGCCACGGAAATTGACTCGAGTTCGCATTCAGCTGCCGGGGCAGAGGAGTAAACGATGTTTGGTAAATTAAGTTGGGAAGCAGTCCCATTCCACGAGCCGATCGTGATGGTGACCATCGCCATGATCGCCCTCGGTGGTCTGGCGCTGTTCGCTGCAATCACCTACTTCAAGAAGTGGACTTACTTGTGGACCGAGTGGCTGACGTCGGTCGACCACAAGAAAATCGGCGTGATGTACATCATCGTCGCCATGGTCATGCTGCTGCGCGGTTTTGCCGACGCCATCATGATGCGTACCCAGTTGGCCATGGCCACCGAGGGTTCGCCTGGCTACCTGCCACCTGAACACTATGACCAGATCTTCACCGCTCACGGTGTGATCATGATCATCTTCATGGCGATGCCATTCTTCACCGGCCTGATGAACCTTGCAGTGCCGCTGCAGATCGGCGCGCGTGACGTTGCGTTCCCGTTCCTGAACTCCCTGAGCTTCTGGCTGCTGGTGTCCGGCGTTGTGCTGATCAACCTGTCCCTGGGCGTCGGCGAATTCGCCAAGACCGGTTGGGTTGCTTATCCACCGCTGTCGGGTCTGCAATACAGCCCTGGCGTGGGGATGGACTACTACATCTGGGCGCTACAGCTATCCGGGTTGGGTACGACGCTAACGGGGGTCAACTTCCTCGCGACCGTGCTGAAAATGCGTACCCCTGGCATGAAACTGATGGACATGCCGATCTTCACCTGGACCTGCACCTGGGCAAACGTTCTGATCGTGGCTTCGTTCCCGATCCTGACCGCTACTCTGGCACTGCTGACCCTTGACCGTTACATGGATTTCCACATTTTCACCAATGAACTTGGTGGCAATCCAATGATGTACGTCAACCTGTTCTGGGCCTGGGGCCACCCTGAGGTTTACATCCTGATCCTGCCGGCATTCGGCATCTTCTCGGAAGTGATCTCGGCGTTCACCGGCAAGAAACTGTTCGGCCACCACTCGATGATCTACGCCTCGGGCGCGATCTCGGTACTGGGCTTCATGGTTTGGCTGCACCACTTCTTCACCATGGGTTCGGGTGCGAGCGTCAACGCCTTCTTCGGTCTGGCGACGATGCTGATTTCCATCCCGACGGGTGTGAAGCTATTCAACTGGCTGTTCACCATCTACCAGGGCCGTCTGCGCTTCACCAGCCAGGTGATGTGGACGCTTGGCTTCATGGTGACCTTCGCCATCGGCGGCATGACCGGCGTACTGCTGGCCATCCCGGGTGCTGACTTCGTTCTGCACAACAGCCTGTTCGTGATCGCGCACTTCCACAACGTGATCATCGGCGGTGCGGTATTCGGTTACATCGCAGGTTTCGCGTTCTACTTCCCGAAAGCGTTCGGCTTCAAGCTGCACGAAGGCTGGGGTAAAGCAGCGTTCTGGTTCTGGATCTCGGGCTTCTTCGTCGCGTTCATGCCGCTCTATGCACTGGGCTTCATGGGCATGACCCGTCGTCTGAACGCCACCACCAACCCTGAGTGGGTACCGTACCTGTACGTTGCCATGTTCGGTGCGGTGATGATCGCTGTCGGTATCGCCTGCCAGCTGATCCAGCTGTACGTGTCGGTGCGTGACCGCAACAAGCCAGAGAACGTTTGCGATCACGGTGACCCGTGGAATGCACACACTCTGGAATGGTCGACCTCGTCGCCACCTCCGTTCTACAACTTCGCTGTGCTGCCTAAGGCTGACTGCATCGACCCGTTCACCGAAGCCAAGGAAAACGGTACCGCGTACCAGCGTCCGGCCAAGTACGAGCCGATCCACATGCCGAACAACACCGCCACTGGCGTAGTGATGGGCGCACTGTTGACCGTGTTCGGTTTCGCGATGATCTGGCACATCTGGTGGTTGGCGATCGCCAGCCTGGCCGGCACTGTCATCTACTTCGTGATCCACGCTGCACGTGACGACCAGGGCTATATGGTTCCGGTTGAAACGATCGAGCGCATCGAAGCCGAGCAGCACAAGCGTCTGGTCGCGGCAGGGAAAATCCCGGCCGGTGCCACCCGTGTTGAAACCTCGTTGGAACAGGCTTAAACCATGTCGAATTTAGTGACCAATGCCGGACACGCCCATGGTGAACATGGGCACGATGACCATCACCACGATTCGGGCGAGATGACCGTATACGGTTTCTGGCTCTACCTGATGACCGACTGCATTCTGTTTGCGTCGATCTTCGCGGTGTACGCAGTACTGGTAAACAACGTAGCCGGTGGCCCGTCGGGCCACGACATCTTCGAACTGCCATACGTGCTGGGCGAAACTGCTCTGCTGTTGTTCAGTTCGATCACCTACGGCTTCGCCATGCTGGCGTTGTACAAAGGTAAAAAGCAGCAGGTTCTGGGCTGGTTGTTCATGACCTTCCTGCTCGGCGCAGGCTTTATCGCCATGGAGATCAACGAGTTCCACCTGCTGATCTCCGAGGGCTTCGGTCCTAGCCGTTCGGGCTTCCTGTCCGCGTTCTTCACCCTGGTCGGTACCCACGGTCTGCACGTGTCTGCGGGTCTGATCTGGATGGGCATCATGATGTACCAGGTCAACAAGCACGGCCTGACGGCGACCAACAAGACCCGTCTGAGCTGCCTGAGCCTGTTCTGGCACTTCCTGGACGTGGTGTGGATCTGCGTATTCACCGTTGTTTACCTGATGGGGACTCTGTAATGGCTAATGCACACTCCCATGACAGCCATGATGCTGGCCACGGCAGCGTAAAGTCGTACGCCATCGGCTTCATCCTGTCGGTGATCCTGACCGTCATCCCGTTCGGTCTGGTGATGTACCCGAGCCTGCCGAAGGCCACCACACTGGCAATCGTCCTGCTGTTCGCAGTGATCCAGGTGATCGTTCACCTGTATTACTTCCTGCACCTGGACCGTTCGGTGGCTCAGCGTAACAACGTGATCGCGTTCGTCTTCACGGCCATCGTGATCCTGCTGCTGGTTGGCCTGTCGTTGTGGATCATGTTCAGCATCCACACGTTCATGATGGCGAAGTGAGGTAAGACCCGATGTCGCTCAAGCACTTTATCCAAATCACCAAACCGGGGATCATTTTCGGTAACGTGCTTTCTGTGGCAGGCGGGTTTTTCCTGGCCTCGAAAGGGCATGTCGATCTGGCGGTGTTTCTGGCTGCCATGATCGGTACATCCCTGGTTGTCGCCTCCGGTTGCGTGTTCAACAACTGCATCGACCGCGACATCGACCTGAAGATGGAACGCACCAAGAACCGGGTGCTGGTGCAGGGCTTGATCTCCCTGAAACTGGCCCTGGTCTACGCGACCATCCTTGGTGTTCTCGGCGTTGCATTGTTGTACAAGGTGGCCAACCCGTTGGCCGCCCTGTTCGCGGTAATCGGCTTCGTGATCTACGTCGGCTTCTACAGCCTGTACCTCAAGCGCAAGTCGGTTCACGGCACGCTGGTGGGCAGTCTGTCGGGCGCCATGCCGCCAGTGATCGGTTACGTCGCCGTAACCAACAGCTTCGACATGGCCGCGCTGACGTTGCTGGTGATGTTCAGCCTGTGGCAGATGCCGCATTCCTACGCCATCGCGATCTTCCGCTTCAACGATTACCTGGCCGCATCGATTCCGGTGCTGCCAGTGAAGCGCGGAATTGAAGTGGCCAAGAAGCACATCCTGCTCTACATCCTGGCGTTCCTCGTGGCGACCTTGATGCTGACCTTCAGCGGTTACGCCGGCATGAGCTACCTCGCCGTCGCCGCGGCCATGGGCATGTACTGGTTGTACATGGCCTGGACCGGCTACAAGGCAGTGGATGACACGGTCTGGGCACGTAAGCTGTTCGTGTTCTCGATCTTCACCATCACCGCCCTGAGCGTCATGATGTCCCTGGACTTCAAGGTGCCGAGCGAGCTACTGCTGACGTACGCGCCGTAAGGCTCAAAGGCTTGAAGAAAAACCCCGCACATTGAGAGATGTGCGGGGTTTTTTATTGGGTGAATCATGCTGAATCGAGGTGACGCCATCGCGAGCAGGCTCGCTCCCACAGGGGATTTGTGAACGACGCCAATCAAATGTGGGAGCAAGCCTGCTCGCGATGGCGTGCGCCGCCGATTTCGAAGGTTGCGGAGTACTTTCAAAAGACCTAGATTTGGATCCAGTGATAGCGCCATGCCATTCCCTCGGCGCTCAACTGTTCTACTCCGCGATATTTCACGCATCGATTCAGAGGCTGGGCGAAATGACTGAGAGGATGACCTGCGACGAGCGCTTCATTGCCCTGGCACAAGAGCTGAATTACGACATCTATGGCGAGAACACCGCCGGTGGCAATTACGCACCGTTGATCCGTCATCGCGATGAGTTGTACATCAGCGGCATGGTGCCGCGTACTCACGGCAAGATTCAGTACCCGGGTCGGGTGGGTCTGGAGTTGACCCTCAAGGATGCCCAGGCTGCTGCGAGCATCAGTGCGATGCGTTGCCTGGCGCTGATCGTCGATGCAGTCGGTTCGCTGGACAAGATCAAGGCGTTGCTACGGGTCACTGTGTACGTGAAGTCGACGCCGGACTTTGTTGACCTGAGCGAAGTGGCCAACGGTGCATCGGATGTTTTCAGCCATGTGCTCGGCGATGCCGGCCGGCACACGCGCACCACGGTCGGTGTGTATCAGTTGCCGAAGAACGCGGCGATCGAAGTCGACATGATTGCGGCATTGCACTCCGACGCATAACTCCCAAGCCGAAAACCAAAAAGCCCCGCCTGAATCTCAGTGCGGGGCTTTTTCGTCAGCGCCGAAATATTACTGAGCGGCGATGCTGTAGCCATCGAACGCGGTCTGCTGTTGCAGGGCGGTGATGATGTTCTTGCGGTTGATCGCGTGTTCGGTGCCGGCGTTGTCGAGGAAGGTTTCGCCCTCCAGCTCGGCTTCTTCGCCTTCACCGACGAAGGTGAAACCGAGGAACTCCAGCGCTTCGCGGTCAACGCTCAAGCGCGAACGTGGAGTGCGCAGCGGCAAGGTCACACTGGCGCCGTCCTTGCTGATGGTGAAGATTTCGAGTTCTTTCTTCTTGGCGGCCTTGCTCTTGCCGCCGCTCGGGTTGCTGATCGCCTGATGGGTCTGATTCAGCACTTTCAGCGCGAGACCGTAAACGATTTCCTGAAAAGCCGGATCGTCCTTGAAGCAGGACAGGATGCGGCCGATCGAGAATTTGCTGCTCAGGTCTTCAAGTGCGGCGATGTCGGCGGCTTCGGCGTCTTTCAGAGCCTTGAGTTCGCCCATCAGCTCATAGGCCTTGTCGTCATCGAAGCTGTCGTGGGCCTGACGGATCGCGGCGCGCAGCTCGCGAATCTGGTCGCTTTCGCGGTTCGACTGAAAAGCGTCGAGGACCATCTCGCTGATGATTTTGGCTTGTGGCAGGTGTTGTGAAAGATTGATGGAGTTTTCGTATTCCGCTTTGGACGATTCGGTAACGACGGATTCAGCGGTGTTGAAATCGGACATTGAAATTTCACTACTTTTTAACTTGAGTGGAGATGAGAAAGCACAGGGCTTTTTCAGGCCGACTAATTTAGGGGAGCGGGGCGGCGTTGTCACGGAGCAACGGGCTGGCGGTCGAGTTTTTTACCGCTGACTCATCAAGCACCCAGAGGCGGGCGTTGCGCCTGAAGCGTTCGTAGCAGCCAATAGAACTTAAGCGAGCGGGTGCTGATCAATCCGCAGACAAATCCCGACGCTACAGCCTTGAGCAACAACATGCCCGCTTCGGTAGTGCGGTCCGGGTGCACGTCATCCTGGTAGCCGAAGTAGTAGTTCACCGCAAAAAACAGCAGCAACAACACCAGTGCCTTCCAGGTCCCCGGCACGATTAATCCGGTTTCCGGGTCGTCGAGCTCTACGCCCTTGCGGGAAAAGATCAGCCATGCCGACAGGGCACCGAGGGTCAAAGCGATCAACCAGCCGCCCAGCGTCAAACCGGGATCAACCGACAGGTTCAGCGAAAGCAGCGACCAGACCAGCAGGACCAGCGGTGTCGACAGCAGCGAAAACCGGGTCTCGTGCTGAGGCTTGCGAGCCTTCAGGCCGAAATACACCATGATCAGAAAAACCACATAAACCCACAGTGGGGTGTTTTGCAAAATGGCGAGCATCGCGCAGCGTCCTTGCTGAAAAAAGAGGGGAGATCATAGCTGGTGTCATAGCGTTAAGGGTTACTTCAGTCGTGGGCGCTCCATCGCAATCAGCGACGTTTGAAAACCCAGGCGGGCAAAAAACGCCTCGGCGCCTTCACGGCCTGCGCGCAGCACCCAGGTGATGTCGGGGTTATCCCCATGACGTGCTCAACCAATGCCCGGCCAATGCCTTCGCGTCGATGCTGCCCGTCGACCACGACCATCGACAGATAACCGTTGGATAAACCATCGCTGATACCGCGGGCGAAACCTGCGATGCATGTGCCTTTGAGGGCAATGGCCGTGCGTTGGGAGTTGGCGATGAGCTGTGCAAAGTCTTCGCTTGAACCGGTTCGATGGCCCCATCCATGCTGACCGAGGAACACTCGCACTGATTCCACTTCGGCGGGCAACAGATCGCGTACGGTCAGGTAGTTGTTCATCGGTGGGTCGACTCCTTGTCGCGGACGTGGTGAGTTAGAGGAACTAGGATCTGCCCCATGCCTGCATCGCGAAATCGACGAAGCGCCGCAGCTTGGGCAGGCGATAACGATCCGGGGCATACAACAGGTGTAGAGGTCGGCTCGGGGGTTGGTAGTCGGGGATGACCGTCACCAGTCGGCCATCGCGCAAATCCTCTTCCACCAGGGCATCGGGCAGCATCACGATGCCCATGCCCGTACGTGCCGCCTGATGCAGGCCGGCGGAGCTGTTGATCAGCATCGGCCCGCTGACGTCGACCATGATTTCGCCGTCCGGGCCGCTGAGGCGCCAGCGCTTTTCCACCGATTGCCAGTCATCGCCGGTGGGGTAGGCAAAGGACAGGCAGTCATGCTGTTGCAGGTCTTGTGGCGTCAGCGGCATGCCTCGTCTTGCGACATACTCCCGCGCCGCGCAGACGGTCAGGGTGTAGTCGATCAGGGGCCGGGCTATCAAGTTGGACTGTTCGAAGTGACCCAGGCGGAAGGCGACGTCGAGGCCGCTTTCCAGCAGATCCGGGCGGCTATTGGTCAGTACCACGTCGAGTTTGACCTTCGGCCATTGCAGGGAAAATTCACTCAGCGCTGGCGCCAGGCGCTCAACGCCGAAGGTCAGAGGAGCGGTAATACGCAGGATGCCACGAGGCTCATCAAGGGCCTGCTCGGCGAGGCGTTCAGAGTCAGCCAACAGTCCCAGCACTTCGAGGCAGCGCTGGTAATAGACGCTGCCGAACTCGGTCAGTCGCTGGCGCCGCGTGGTGCGTTGCAGCAGTTGCACGCCGAGCCGTTGCTCCAGCGCGCGCAGGTGATTGCCTACCATCGTCGTCGACATGTCGCACTGCAACGCGGCCGCCGTCATGCTCCCCGATTCGACCACTTTGACGTAGACGCTCATCGACTGAAACAGGTCCATTATCAAGTCCGGCTTTTAAATGATTGAAGTTTTACCGAGTTTATCCAGTTCTGGTGGCTAACCATACTGCGAGCACACCGACCTTCACTGGAGTTTGAAGTCATGACCGCCGCGCTGATGAACACCTACCAACCGCTGGCCCTGAGTTTCACCAAAGGCTTGGGCACGCGCCTGTGGGATCAGGCCGGTCGCGAGTATCTGGACGCGGTCGCCGGGGTGGCGGTGACCAATGTCGGCCACTCGCACCCGCGCATCGTTTCGGCGATCAGCGAACAGGCGGGATTGCTGCTGCATACGTCCAATCTGTACAGCATCGATTGGCAGCAACAGTTGGCCAACCGGCTGACTGAGTTGTCGAGAATGGACAAGGCGTTCTTCAACAACTCCGGGGCCGAGGCCAACGAAACCGCTTTGAAGCTGGCGCGGTTGTACGGCTGGCGCAAGGGCGTCGAGCAGCCGCTGGTGGTGGTGATGGCCAACGCGTTTCATGGCCGCACACTCGGTACGTTGTCCGCCAGTGATGGGCCGGCGGTGCGCCTGGGTTTCAACGAATTGCCGGGGGATTTCGTCAAAGTGCCGTTCGGTGATCTCGCTGCACTGGACCATGTTCAACGCAAACACGGTGAGCGGATCGTCGCGATTCTGGTGGAACCGATTCAGGGGGAAAGTGGTGTGCAACTGGCACCGCCGGGTTATCTGAAAGCCTTGCGTGAACTATGCAACCGGCATGCGTGGCTGCTGATGCTTGACGAGATCCAGACCGGTATCGGCCGCACGGGCCAGTGGTTTGCGTTTCAGCATGAAGGCATTGTCCCGGATGTCATGACCCTGGCCAAAGGACTCGGCAATGGCGTGCCGATCGGTGCATGCCTGGCGCGGGGCAGGGCGGCGGATCTGTTCACGCCCGGCAGCCATGGCAGTACGTTTGGCGGTAATCCGCTGGCCTGTCGGGTGGGCTGCACGGTGCTGGAAATCATTAATGAGCAAGGCTTGCTGGAAAATGCGCGGATACAGGGTGAGCGCTTGCTGGCCCGGTTACGCGCAGAGCTGGTGGATAACCCGAATGTGCTGGCGATTCGTGGTCAGGGTTTGATGATCGGCATCGAGTTGAAACAGCCGATTCGTGACCTGACGCTGATCGCGGCGCGGGATCATGGGCTGCTGATCAACGTCACGCGCGGCAAGACCATACGGCTGCTGCCGCCGCTGACGATTGATGAGCGGGAGGTGGGGATGATTGTCAGAGGTGTGGTGCGGGCACTGACCGCGCATTGACGGCTTGCAAGTAGCACTGTAGGAGCGAGCCTGCTCGCGAAGGCGGCCTATCAGTCGGCATCTGTGCTGGATGATTGATCGCTTTCGCGAGCAGGCTCGCTTCCGCAATCACAGTGCAAGGTCTTAGTCCGGGTATTCCGACAAATCCGGCGCCAGCATCCGTGTCTTCGCCGCTCCATTGGAGTTGTGCTGAATGATCTCGCGTGGCTGGCCTTGCTCGTTGAAAAACACCTGACCGATCCCCGCTGAGTTCCACAGTCGTTCACCTGCCTCGGCATGTTCTGGTGTGTACGGCACGATGCGCATACGTCGACGTTTGGTCAGCCAGTTCAGTGGCGAGCGCGGTGAGTAGAGCCAGCGGTTGAGACGGTCGAACCACTCCAGCAGGGTTTTCGGAAACTCGTTCTTGATCCCGCTGCTGGTGATCTGCCAGATCCGTGGGCCGGCCTTGCGGTGTCGGATAAGTACTTCGTAGACGAAGGAATAATGCACATCACCGGACAGCACCACGTAGTTACCCGGCGTACGTGTGTGTCGGAAAATATTCAGGATCACCTGCGCGGCGCCACGATGGGCCATCCAGTTCTCGGCATCCACCAGCAGTGGGTAACCGCACCAGCTGAAGACCTTTTGCACCGTTTCAATCAGCTTCACACCAAAAATCGGCGCGGGCGAAACGATGATCGCCGACGGGTGATCGAGCAGCTCTTGCTGCAGTTCGCTCAAGGCTTCCCAGTCGAGCAGACCCGACGGTTGCTTGAGCGTCATTTCGCTGCGCCAGCGTCGGGTACGCGTGTCAAGCACGACCAGCGCCGGGCTGGTCGGCATCACGAAGTGCCAGTTCTGAAAGCACAGCAAGTCATCGATCAGTTCGTCCTGCACCGGGCTGTCGAGGTAATGGTCATCGCCACTGGCGGCCAGGCGTCGGGTTTTCTCCAGTACATCCTTGAAGGCATCCGGGTTATTGCCCCAGCCCTGGCACAGCATGTAGGCAATCAGCGCGTTGCCGATGATGCGCTTGGAGAACGGATGGCCGTAGGCCGTTTCCTCCCATTGCGCGGAAAGGTTCCAGTCATCGGTGATGTCGTGATCGTCGAAAATCATCAGGCTCGGCAGATGCGCCAGCACTCGGGCGACGTTGTCCAGTCCTGCCTTGAAGGCGTCGATCCGGGTCTGTTCGAGTGCATATCGCTTGAGGCGATCCGGCGTCAGTAGCGGAGGCTGCGGATTGATCAGTGTCCACGCAACCGGTGACCACACCAGCAAGTACATCGCCATGATTTCGGCAAACGTCACCAGGTGATTGTCGGCGCTGCTGCTGGTGAAAATCGGCTTACGCGCACCGCCGAAAAATCGCTCGCGCAACGTCTCGTTGCTCTCCAGAGCCGGTAACAAATCCGCACGGTGGTAGTAACTGGCCGGGTGTTGGTAGAGTTTCGCGCTGTCGCTGACCACGGCACCTTCGAGGTGTTCGTCGAGCAGGCCGAGGCGCTCGATCAAGGCATGGATCGCCCGCAGCATCGGGCCGGCAACGTCATCGGCGTAGACCTGATCGCCGCTCATCATCAACAGCGCCGGGCGTTGTTGCGGGTCGGTTTGCGCCGCCAGCAGTTGATCGACACACAGCAAACCATCCGCCGCCGGGTGATGCGGCTTGCGGCAGGAGCCGTGGAGCAACTGATCTATCCGGGAGCGCAGGACAAAGTTCGGGCGGGTGGTATCGGCATAAAGCAGGTGCGGCGCCCAATCGGCTATGCCTTTTTCGTCATCGATCAGCAAGTCGTAGTCGATAAAGGTGTCGAAGGGCAGGGCGCTATCGAGTGTGATATCGATGAGGTGAACAAACGCTCGACTGCCTACGGGAATGACTGTGCAATTCTCTACATCGAGCGGAATGTCTCCTACACCCTGCAAGCGCAAAGTCAGCGACAGAGGACGCGTACCGACCAGCCACATCACCAGTCGTGTCGGCTCCAGCCGTCGCAGCAGCGGGCCGGCCAAAACAGCAGGCAGGGAGTTCAGGTCATCAAGTGTTGGAGACATCCGGGTCAAAGCTCAAGGCGCACAGGCCGGCGATGATAGCGCAGCCGGCGCCTTGATCCCTTAAACGAGGCTTAAGAGTCGCTCTTCTTCAGCTTCAGATCGAGCAGTCGCCACGCAGCCTTGCCGGCATCGTTGCCGTCCAGTTGCTGCACTGAACAATCAAAATGGTAGCGGACATCGTCGCCCAACATGTTGCGGGCAGTGGCGGTACTGCTGACGGTGTAGGTCTGATCCTTGAAGCGCTGGCTGCTGGCGTCCCGGGCACTCGAGATCACCGTCGACGCTGAAAAACGCATGGCACTCTTGATGAAGGGCTCGCAAATCATGTAAGCCATCAAGGATTTGTCGGCATTCGGATTGCTGCCGGCCAATCGGCGCAAAACGGCGAAGTCGTTGCTCACGTTATCCTTGAAGTCCTTCTCGGCCAGTGCAGCCGGCAGACGTTTGCTGAAGTTCGGCAGTAAAGCGGATTCGGGCGGCGAAGGCTCATTCTGTGGACTGCTGGCGACATAGGCCGGAAGGTTTTCAGTTTCAGTTTCAGTTTCAGTTGCAGTTGCAGTTGCAGTTGCAGTTGCAGGTGCAGGTGCAGGTGCAGGTGCAGGTGCAGGTGCAGGTGCAGGCGGCACGACTGTAACGGGGGGCGGCGTCGGAGCCGGTTCTGGGGCAGGTTCAGCTTCAGGCATCACTGCAACAGGCTCGACCTTTTGAGTGACAGTCTCTTGAATCTGCTTTTGCGCAGTTTTGCGCTCCGGCACGAACAGCGAGAACGTGATGGAGAACACCACAATGCCGACAATAAAACCCGCCCCCGCACCGAGAACGTTGCCGACAAACAGATTCCAGTTACCGCGGTTCTTCACCACCCAGCGCCACATGAAACCCCATGCCGCCAGAAATGCGAGTAGACACAGAAACTCCATTCGATCCTTTCCTTAACCTGCAAAAACCTTGAAACAGCGCGTGCTGATGAGCCGCGCTGAAGATGGACGGCAAGATAACAAAATAGTAGCGTCGCGCCACGCTCTTCATCGGCGTAACGGACTTTGATGAGGACGGGATCTTTCTCAACCAAAGGATGGACAGATGATCGACTTCAACAACAAAGGTTTCTTCAAACTCAAGCAGAACGACGAATACGCCGAGCGTGTGACGGCATTGCTGCTGGAAGGCGAAGAGGTGATCGATTCCTACAAAGCCATGCGCGACGGCGTGGTGTTCACCAACAAACGCATCATCGCGGTCAATGTGCAGGGCATCACCGGCAGCAAGAAGGATTTCACGTCACTGCCGTACAAGAACATCGTCGCGTACTCCGTGGAAACGTCGGGCACGTTCGATCTGGACTCGGAGCTGGAGATTTATTTTTCTTCGCTGGGAAAGGTGAAGTTCGAGTTCACCGGGAAAACGTCGATGGTGGAAATTTCGAAGTACATCTCCAGGCATTTGCTGTAAGCGCGTGGCGCGTTCAATTACAGAATGTCTTTCAAGTATCCCTTGAGCGCGAGGAGCGGCTGATCAAGCTGCTCCAACGACTGCGCCTGGCTCAAATCGGCGGATAATTTGTGCAGCTCACGGCCGAGCGGCTTCTCGACACCGCCCAAAGCATCCATCGCCAAGCCCAGGCATTCATTGATTTTGAACTGAATGGTCTGCACATCACCCCGTCGCACCAGCAGTTCGAAAATGTCTTTCTGATAGTCACCCATGACCATATCGTCCCGCAAAATCGGGCTCAGGCCTTCTTCCTCGTAAGCGAGTTTGAGGGAGAAAAGAGCGACTGTTTCCAGTGACGTTTCCATGGGATGGTTCCTTCGGGGCTGATGGCCAAGAAGCGGAAGATCAAAAGATCGCAGCCTGCGGCAGCTCCTACACAAGTCAGAGCTTTATTGCAGGCGAAAAAAAAGGCCTTGCTAAGCAAGACCTTTCTTAATTTTGGTGCCCCGAGGGAGACTCGAACTCCCACTCCTTTCGAAAACGGATTTTGAATCCGCCGCGTCTACCAATTCCGCCATCAGGGCTCAATGGCGGCGAAGTATAGAGATGAGATTACCGTCGGTCAATCAGGTACATAGAGAATTTTCGATATTTCCGCTAGACTTTCCGGCCCTGCTAGACGAACCCCATCATGCGCGTTGCTGACTTTACTTTCGAGCTCCCTGATTCGCTGATCGCCCGCCACCCTTTGGCCGAGCGTCGCGGTAGTCGCCTGCTGACCCTTGATGGGCCGAGCGGCGCCCTCGCACACCGTCAATTCACTGACTTGCTTGAGCATTTGCGCCCGGGCGATTTGATGGTGTTCAACAATACCCGGGTGATTCCGGCGCGGCTGTTCGGGCAGAAAGCGTCCGGCGGCAAGCTGGAGATCCTCATCGAGCGGGTTCTTGATTCGCATCGCGTGCTGGCGCATGTGCGCTCCAGCAAGTCGCCGAAGCCGGGTTCGAAGATTCTCATCGACGGGGGTGGCGAAGCCGAGATGCTCGCGCGTCACGATGCGCTGTTCGAGCTGGGGTTCGCTGAAGAAGTGCTGCCGCTGCTTGATCGCGTCGGGCACATGCCGTTGCCTCCTTATATAGATCGCCCGGATGAAGGCTCGGATCGCGAGCGTTATCAGACCGTTTATGCCGAGCGTCTGGGCGCGGTGGCGGCGCCGACGGCGGGGCTGCATTTCGATCAGTCGTTGATGGAGTCGATTGCTGCCAAAGGCGTCGAGACCGCATTCGTGACGTTGCACGTGGGCGCGGGTACGTTCCAGCCAGTGCGCGTCGAGAAGATCGAAGATCACCACATGCACAGCGAATGGCTGGAAGTCGGCCAGGATGTGGTTGATGCGGTCGCCGCGTGCCGTGCGCGCGGCGGTCGAGTGATTGCGGTCGGCACCACCAGCGTGCGTTCTCTGGAAAGTGCGGCGCGCGATGGCGTGCTCAAGCCGTTCAGTGGCGACACCGACATCTTTATCTACCCGGGCCGGCCGTTCCATGTGGTCGACGCTCTGGTGACCAATTTCCATTTGCCCGAATCCACGCTGTTGATGCTGGTTTCGGCGTTTGCCGGTTATCCCGAAACCATGGCCGCTTATAAAGCCGCTGTCGAAAACGGATACCGCTTTTTCAGCTACGGTGATGCGATGTTCATCACTCGTAATCCTGCACCTACTGCCCCTAAACAAACCGGCCCAGAGGAAACAGAATGAGTCGCGAATGTCGCATGTCCTTTGAGCTCCTGGCCACTGATGGCAAGGCCCGTCGTGGTCGTCTGACCTTCCCGCGTGGCACCGTCGAGACCCCGGCCTTCATGCCGGTCGGTACTTATGGCACGGTCAAGGGCATGTTGCCGCGTGACATCGTCGCCACCGGCGCGGAAATCATTTTGGGCAACACCTTCCACCTGTGGCTGCGCCCTGGCACCGAGGTCATCAAGGAACACGGCGACCTGCACGATTTCATGCAGTGGAAGGGTCCGATCCTGACCGACTCCGGCGGTTTCCAGGTGTTCAGCCTCGGCGCGATGCGCAAGATCAAGGAGGAGGGCGTGACCTTCGCCTCTCCGGTCGACGGCTCGAAAGTGTTCATGGGGCCGGAAGAATCGATGCAGGTTCAGCGCGATCTGGGCTCCGACATCGTGATGATCTTCGACGAATGCACGCCGTACCCGGCTGACGAAGATGTCGCTCGCGTATCGATGGAGCTGTCGCTGCGTTGGGCCCAGCGTTCGAAAAATGCCCACGGTGACAACACTGCGGCGCTGTTCGGTATCGTTCAGGGTGGCATGCACCAGGATCTGCGCATGCGATCGCTGGAAGGCCTCGACAAAATCGGCTTTGACGGCCTGGCCATCGGCGGTCTGTCGGTGGGCGAGCCCAAGCACGAGATGATCAAGGTGCTGGATTATCTGCCGGGCATGATGCCGGCTGACAAACCTCGTTACCTTATGGGCGTTGGCAAACCGGAAGATCTGGTTGAGGGTGTGCGCCGCGGTGTGGACATGTTCGATTGCGTGATGCCAACCCGTAATGCCCGCAACGGGCATCTGTTCATTGATACCGGCGTGCTGAAGATCCGTAACGCGTTCCATCGCCATGATGATTCGCCGCTCGATCCGACCTGCGATTGCTATACCTGCCAGAACTTCTCCCGCGCTTATCTGCATCACCTGGACAAGTGCGGCGAAATGCTGGGAAGCATGCTCAATACCATCCATAACTTGCGCCATTATCAGGTGCTCATGGCTGGTTTGCGCGAGGCTATTCAACAGGGTACATTGGCCGCCTTTGTCGATGCCTTCTACGCCAAACGCGGGCTCCCCGTTCCGCCTTTGGACTGAGTTTTCTGACCCCAAGATTCAACATTTGCAACTGGAGTGCTAAATGAGCTTTTTTATCTCTAACGCCATGGCCGACGCGGCTGCACCGGCTGCTGCCGGCCCAATGGGCGGCGGTTTCGAGTGGATTTTCCTGGTCGGCTTCCTGGTCATCTTCTACCTGATGATCTGGCGTCCACAGGCCAAGCGCGCCAAAGAGCAGAAGAACCTGCTGAGCAGCCTTGCGAAGGGCGACGAAGTGGTCACCACCGGCGGCATCGCCGGCAAGATCACCAAAGTGGCCGATGACTTCGTGGTTCTGGAAGTTTCCGACACCGTGGAAATGAAGTTCCAGAAAGGCGCCATCGCCGCCACGCTGCCAAAAGGCACGCTGAAAGCGATCTAAAGGTAACAACTTCTACTCAATCGACGGGGCGCGCAAGGCGCCCCGCGTCATAACGGGCGGCGTGATGCTGAACAAATATCCTCTGTGGAAATACATTCTGATCCTGGCGGTGCTGGCGGTCGGTCTGATTTATTCCGCTCCCAATCTATACCCCGATGACCCGGCCATTCAGGTCAGCGGTGCAAGCACTGCGCTGCAAGTCAATCAGGCTGATCTGGATCGTGTGAGCACTGCGCTCAAGGAGTCCGGGATCAACGTCAAGGCAGCCACTCTGGCGGCCAACGGCAAGGGCGGTCTGATCCGTCTGACCAAGGCTGAAGACCAGCTGCCGGCCAAAGACGTTGTGCGCAAGGCGTTGGGTGATGACTACGTCGTCGCGCTGAACCTGGCACAAACCACCCCGCAATGGCTGCGCAATCTGGGCGCGCACCCGATGAAACTGGGTCTGGACTTGTCCGGTGGTGTGCACTTCCTGCTCGAAGTGGACATGGACAAAGCCCTCGATGCACGCCTGAAAGTCTACGAAGGCGACGTCAAGAGCCTGCTGCGCAAAGAGAAGCTGCGCTATCGCAGCCTGCCGCAACTGGGCGGTGCCATTCAGTTGGGCTTCAGCGATGCTGACTCCCGCGAACAGGCCCGTGCGCTGATCCGCAAGAACTTCAACGATTTCGACATTGTTCCGGCCGACCTCAACGGTCAACCGGTGCTGCGTCTGGCGATGACCCCGGCCAAGCTGGCGGAAATCCGTGAATACTCCATCAAGCAGAACTTGACCACGGTACGTAACCGCGTCAACGAGCTGGGTGTTGCCGAACCGATCGTTCAGCGCCAGGGCGCCAACCGCATCGTGGTTGAGCTGCCGGGCGTGCAGGACACTGCCGAAGCCAAGCGTATTCTCGGCAAGACGGCCAACCTTGAGTTCCGTCTGGCAGCAGAGCCAGGTGCTTCGAAAGCCACTTCCGAGACTTTCGAGTTCCGTGAAGGCAAGCGTCCTCCTGCGCAGATCGAGCGTGGCCTGATCATCACCGGTGACCAGGTGACCGACGCCAAGGCCGGTTTCGGCGAGCACGGCACGCCTGAAGTGAACATCCGTCTGGATGGCCACGGTGGCGAGCTGATGAGCCGCGCAACCCGTTCCAACGTTGGTCGCAGCATGGCGGTGATCTTCATCGAGCAGCGTCCGATCACCACTTACACCAAGCAAGTGGTTGATGGCGTCGAGAAAGACGTTGCTGTTCAGACGTTCAAAGAAGAGAAGAAGATCATCAGTCTGGCGACCATTCAGTCGCCACTGGGTGCTCAGTTCCGCATCACTGGCCTGAACGGCCAGGGCGAATCGTCCGAACTGGCTCTGCTGCTGCGTGCCGGTGGTCTGGCGGCGCCGATGTACTTCGCTGAAGAGCGCACAATCGGCCCGAGCCTGGGTGCTGACAACATCACCAAAGGTATCGATGCGTCGCTGTGGGGCATGCTGTTCGTGTCGTTGTTCATCATCGCCATCTACCGCTTCTTCGGCGTTATCGCCACCGTCGCACTGGCGGTGAACATGGTGCTGCTGCTGGCCTTGATGTCGCTGCTGGGTGCAACACTGACCCTGCCGGGTATCGCCGGTATCGTGCTGACCATGGGTATGGCGGTCGACGCCAACGTGCTGATCTTCTCGCGGATTCGTGAAGAGATCGCCGCCGGCATGACCATCCAGCGTGCAATCAACGAAGGCTTCGGCCGGGCATTCACCGCGATTCTCGACGCCAACCTGACTACCTTGTTGGTTGGCGGCATTCTCTTTGCGATGGGCACAGGCCCGGTCAAAGGTTTCGCAGTGACCATGTCCCTCGGGATCTTTACCTCGATGTTCACGGCCATCATGGTGACCCGCGCAATGGTCAACCTGATCTTTGGCGGACGTGACTTCAAGAAGTTGTGGATTTAAGGGGCTGCCATGTTACGTACAATCAACTTCATGGGCGTTCGCAACTTTGCGTTCGGCGTCACAGTGTTTCTTACGGTGCTGGCTATTTTCAGCGTCTTCCACAAGGGCATGAATTGGGGTCTGGACTTCACCGGCGGTACGCTCATCGAGCTGACCTACGAGCGTCCGGCTGACGTCACCAAGGTGCGCGAGCAACTGACCACTTCCGGTTATCACGAAGCCATCGTGCAGAACTTCGGTGCAACCACCGATTTGCTGGTGCGTATGCCGGGTGAAGACCCGCAACTGGGCCATCAGGTCGCGGAAGCGCTGCAGAAGGTCGGCGGCGACAACCCGGCGACCGTCAAACGTGTCGAGTTCGTCGGTCCGCAGGTCGGTGAAGAGCTGCGCGATCAGGGCGGCCTCGGCATGCTTCTGGCGCTCGGCGGTATCCTGATCTACCTGGCTTTCCGCTTTCAGTGGAAATTCGCGGTCGGCGCCATTGTTTCGTTGATCCACGACGTGATCGTGACCATCGGTATCCTGTCGTACTTCCAGATCACTTTCGATCTGACCGTACTGGCGGCGGTGTTGGCGATCATCGGTTATTCGCTGAACGATACCATCGTGGTATTCGACCGGGTTCGTGAGAACTTCCGTGTGCTGCGCAAGGCAACGCTGATCGAGAACATCAACATCTCGACCACCCAGACCCTGCTGCGCACCATGGCGACGTCGATCTCCACCTTGCTGGCGATCGCGGCACTGCTGTTCTTCGGCGGTGACAACCTGTTCGGTTTCTCGATCGCATTGTTCATCGGTGTTCTGGCGGGTACCTACTCGTCGATCTACATCGCCAACGTGGTGCTGATCTGGTTGAACCTGACCACTGAGGATCTGATTCCTCCGGCCAACACCGAGAAGGAAGTCGACGACCGTCCATAAACGGCCATCGTTTTCCCGGCAGTCAGGCGAAAAAGGCGCGAGTTGAACTCGCGCCTTTTTTTATGCTCCAAGGCTGGGAGAAGCGCGGGCGCGTCCCGCATGTGATGGTCAGGAGGTTCATGTGAACAAGTCGTTGCTGGTTGGTGCGGTATTGGGTGCTGTCGGTGTGACTGCCGGGGGTGCTGTTGCCACCTACAGCCTGGTTAAAAGCGGCCCTGAGTATGCGCAAGTGTTGGCCGTCGAACCGGTCAAGACACAGATAAAGACTCCACGTGAAGTGTGCAAGGACGTGACAGTGACTCGTCAGGCACCGGTAAAAGATCAGCATCAGATCGCTGGTACGGTGGTCGGTGCACTGGCAGGTGGTTTGCTGGGTAATCAGATTGGCGGCGGCACCGGCAAGAAGATTGCCACGGTGGCTGGCGCGGTCGGTGGCGGCTATGCCGGTAACAAGGTTCAAGAAGGCATGCAGAACCGCGATACCTACACCACCACGCAAACCCGCTGCAACACGGTCAATGACATCAGCGACAAGGTCGTCGGTTACGACGTGCGTTACTCGCTCGATGGCAAGGAAGGCAAAGTGCGGATGGATCGCGATCCGGGCAACCAGATTCCGGTCGACAAGGAAGGCAAGCTGATTTTGTCGCAGAATGAGCCGGGTCAGTAAAGACCGACAGTTTTAACAAGAAGCACCCTGCGGGGTGCTTTTTTGTGCCCGGAATTTCTGGCTAAACCCGGATCTCTTGTGGGAGCGAGCAGGCTCGCTCCAGCATGAAGATTTTGGTGATCTGAAGATCGAATTCCAGGCATAAAAAAAGCACCCCTAGGGTGCTTTTTTTGTTTCGCTGGAAGCTTAGCGCTTCAGCGAAGCCGGCAGGTGCGGCTGGATCGCCGTCAGGACTGCCTTGAAGCATTTGGTGTTGCCGGCAACGATGTGGCCTTTTTCCAGGAAGTCGTGACCGCCAGTGAAGTCGCTCACCAGACCGCCTGCTTCTTGAATCAGCAGGGCGCCTGCAGCCATGTCCCACTCGGACAGGCCCGATTCCCAGAATGCGTCGAATCGACCGGCAGCCACGTAGGCCAGGTCCAGGCTCGCCGAACCGGCGCGGCGGATGCCGGCAGTCTGGCCAACCAGGGCGCGGAACATGCCCAGGTAGTTGTCGAGGTTGTCCATCTGGTCGTCACGGAACGGGAAGCCAGTACCCAGCAGAGCGCCGTCGAGGCTGGTGCGACCGCTGACGCGCAGACGACGACCGTTCAGTTGAGCGCCGCGACCACGGCTGGCGGTGAATTCTTCCTGGCGAACCGGGTCCAGAACCACAGCGTGCTCCAGTCGGCCGCGGTATTTGCAGGCAATGCTGACAGCGAAGTGAGGAATGCCGCGCAGGAAGTTGGTGGTGCCGTCCAGCGGATCGATGATCCACAGGTACTCTTCGCCTTCGATGCCGGTGCCGGCGTGCAGGCCAGTTTCTTCACCCTGGATCGAGTGATTCGGGTAAGCCTTGCGCAGGGCATCGATGATTTTCTGTTCAGCGGCGCGATCGACCTCGGATACGTAATCCTTGGCGTCTTTTTCGTCGACCTTGATGGTATCCAGGCGCTCGATGGAGCGGAAGATCAGTTCACTGGCGCTGCGGGCGGCGCGCAGCGCGATATTCAGCATGGGCTGCATGGATGTGTCACCTAAGGTTGTTAAAGAAAGCCGCGCATTCTATCAGAACTTTTCTTCAGGTGAAGGACGCTGTTCGCTTTCATAGCTTAACGGTAGGCTGTTCTGTAAGATTTGCACCCCTTTCCTGTGTCCGAGAGCGCCTCCCTTGCTGCAGAACATTCGTGTCGTCCTGGTCAATACCAGCCACCCCGGCAACATCGGCGGGGCCGCGCGCGCCATGAAAAACATGGGTCTGTCGCGGCTGGTGCTGGTCGAACCGCGGTTGTTTCCGCATCACGAAGCCGATGCTCGCGCTTCCGGTGCCGGTGACATCCTTGAAAACGCGCAAGTCGTCGCCACCCTGGAAGATGCCTTGGTCGGCTGCAATCTGGTGCTCGGCACCAGCGCCCGCGACCGCCGCATTCCGTGGCCGCTGCTGGATCCGCGTGAATGCGGCAGCAAAGTGGTCGAGGAAGCCGGGCAAGGCGCGGAAATCGCTTTGGTGTTCGGTCGTGAAGATTCCGGCCTGACCAACGACGAGCTGCAGCGATGTCACTTTCACGTGCACATCCCCTCTGATCCTGGGTTCAGTTCACTGAATCTTGGGGCAGCGGTGCAGGTGTTGAGCTATGAAGTGCGCATGGCCTGGCTGGCCGCACAAGGTCAGCCGACCAAGATCGAGAAAGAAGAAGTGGCCTCGGTGAAAAGTGCCGAGCTGGCGACCATGGATGAGCTGGAGCGTTTCTATGAGCATCTGGAGCAGACGCTGGTTGCCATCGAATTCCTCGATCCGGAAAAGCCGCGGCACTTGATGGCGCGCCTGCGCCGGTTATACGGACGCAGCTCGGTCAGCCGGGCGGAAATGAACATTTTGCGTGGCATCCTCACGGAAACCCAAAAAGCGGCCCGTGGCGAGCTTCTGAAGCGGAAGGACTAAATGATGTTTGAGCGTTTGCGTGAAGATATCCAAAGCGTATTCCATCGAGACCCGGCGGCGCGTAACGCTTTTGAAGTCCTGACCTGCTATCCCGGCATGCATGCGATCTGGATTCATCGACTCGCGGGCATGCTGTGGCGCAACGAGCTGAAATGGCTGGCGCGGCTGGTGTCGAATTTCGGTCGCTGGTTGACCGGGATCGAGATTCATCCGGGGGCGAAAGTCGGTCGACGCTTCTTTATTGACCACGGCATGGGCATTGTCATTGGCGAAACCGCCGAAATTGGCGATGACGTGACTATTTATCAAGGTGTGACCCTGGGTGGTACCAGCTGGAATAAAGGCAAGCGCCATCCGACGCTGGGTGATGGCGTTGTCGTTGGTGCTGGCGCCAAGGTGCTGGGGCCATTCACTGTCGGTGCTGGTGCCAAGGTCGGTTCCAATGCGGTGGTGACCAAGGAAGTGCCGCCGGGCGCCACGGTCGTGGGGATTCCCGGTCGAATCATCGTCAAATCCGATGAAGAGCAGGATGCCAAGCGCAAGGCCATGGCAGAGAAGATCGGTTTCGATGCTTATGGTGTCAGCGAGGACATGCCTGACCCGGTAGCGCGCGCGATCGGCCAGTTGCTCGATCACCTGCAAGCGGTCGACGGGCGTCTGGAGGGGATGTGCGGCGCGCTGAAAGATCTGGGCAGCAATTACTGTGCGAAAGATCTCCCTGAGCTGCGAGAAGAAGACTTCGCCTGCGTCAAAGGCAAGGATCAAAGCCAGGCCAGTTAAACCGCGCCGATTTCTTCGCGGGCAGGCTCCCTCCCACATTGGAATGAGTTCTCCTGTGGGAGCGAGCCTGCTCGCGTAGAGCGATAACTCGCAATCACTGGCTGTACGCCGCCAGCCTTTGCTATGATGCGCGCGCTCTTTTGCGGGTAAACCCGACTAAAGCACTAGGTCTTATAGTTGACTTAAATGCTCGGGAATTGCATACTCCCGCCCATTCCGAACTCCGTGGTAACTGTCCATGCGACTGACTACAAAAGGCCGATACGCCGTGACCGCCATGCTTGACCTGGCGTTGCACGCGCAGCACGGGCCCGTGTCCCTGGCCGATATCTCCGAGCGCCAAGGCATCTCCCTGTCCTATCTCGAACAGCTTTTCGCCAAGCTGCGCCGCAGTAACCTGGTTTCCAGTGTTCGCGGCCCCGGTGGTGGTTACCAGCTGTCTCGCGACATGCAGGGCATCCAGGTGGCGCAAGTGATCGATGCGGTCAACGAATCGGTCGATGCGACCAAGTGCCAGGGCCAGGGCGATTGCCATTCCGGCGACACCTGCCTGACCCATCATCTGTGGTGCGACTTGAGCCTGCAGATTCACGAATTTCTAAGTGGTATCAGCTTGGCTGATCTTGTGACTCGCCGTGAGGTGCAAGAAGTAGCCCAGCGTCAGGACCAGCGCCGTTGCAACAGCAAGGCGCCACGCCTGGAGAAGATTGAAGCGTCCGCCGTCGAATGACAGCCAAAGAGCTAGCGGCACGCCAGCCCTGATTTAGGAGATAGTCCATGAAATTGCCGATTTACCTTGATTACTCTGCGACCACCCCGGTCGATCCGCGCGTTGCGCAAAAAATGAGCGAATGCCTGCTGGTCGATGGAAACTTCGGTAACCCGGCGTCCCGTTCCCACGTGTTCGGCTGGAAAGCTGAAGAGTCCGTCGAAAACGCCCGTCGTCAGGTGGCCGATCTGGTCAATGCCGATCCGCGCGAAATCGTCTGGACTTCCGGTGCCACCGAGTCCGACAACCTGGCAATCAAGGGTGCGGCACATTTCTACGCCTCCAAGGGCAAACACCTGATCACCACCAAGATTGAGCACAAGGCTGTCCTCGACACCATGCGCCAACTGGAGCGTGAAGGTTTCGAAGTGACCTACCTCGAGCCTCAGACTGACGGTCTGATCACCCCGGCAATGATCGAAGCTGCATTGCGCGAAGACACCATCCTGGTGTCGGTCATGCATGTGAACAACGAAATCGGCACCGTCAACGACATCGCCGCCATCGGCGAGCTGCTGCGTTCGAAAGGCATCCTGTTCCACGTCGACGCCGCTCAGTCCACTGGCAAGGTCGAGATCGACCTGCAGAAGCTGAAAGTCGACATGATGTCCTTCTCTGCTCACAAAACCTACGGCCCTAAAGGCATCGGCGCGCTGTACGTCAGCCGCAAGCCGCGTGTGCGCATCGAAGCGACCATGCACGGCGGCGGTCACGAGCGTGGCATGCGTTCCGGCACCCTGGCGACTCACCAGATCGTCGGCATGGGTGAAGCATTCCGTGTAGCCAAGGAAGACATGGCTGCCGAAAACGTCCGCATCAAAGCCTTGAGCGACCGTTTCTACAAGCAGGTCGAGCATCTGGAAGAGCTGTACGTCAACGGCAGCCTGACCGCCCGCGTTCCGCACAACCTGAACCTGAGCTTCAACTACGTTGAAGGCGAGTCGCTGATCATGGCACTCAAGGATCTGGCGGTATCGTCCGGTTCGGCGTGCACCTCGGCATCGTTGGAGCCTTCGTACGTATTGCGTGCCCTGGGCCGCAACGACGAACTGGCACACAGCTCGATCCGCTTCACCTTCGGCCGCTTCACCACCGAAGAAGAAATCGATTACGCCGCGCAGAAAGTTTGCGAGGCCGTTACCAAGCTGCGCGCTCTGTCGCCGCTGTGGGACATGTACAAAGACGGCGTCGATATCTCGAAGATCGAGTGGGCGGCACACTAAATATAGAAGCCGCCAGGTACAGATCCTGTAGCGACGCGGCGACTGACGCAGCGCAGTTGCAGGGTCTCAAGAGCGGCCCTGATGAGTGAGGATTGAGAATCATGGCTTACAGCGAAAAGGTCATCGACCACTACGAAAACCCGCGCAACGTCGGCAAGATGAACGCGGAAGATCCTGATGTCGGCACCGGCATGGTTGGCGCACCAGCGTGCGGCGACGTGATGCGTCTGCAGATCAAGGTCAACGATCAGGGCGTTATCGAAGACGCCAAGTTCAAGACCTACGGCTGCGGTTCCGCCATCGCCTCCAGCTCCCTCGCCACCGAGTGGATGAAGGGCAAGACTCTGGATGAAGCGGAAACCATCAAGAACACTCAGCTGGCCGAAGAACTGGCCTTGCCGCCAGTGAAAATTCACTGCTCGGTACTCGCTGAAGACGCTATCAAGGCGGCTGTTCGCGATTACAAGCAGAAGAAAGGCTTGATCTAAGCATTGGGCGACGAGTAAGGAGTCAACGATGGCTATCAGCATGACAGAAGCGGCTGCTCGACACGTGCGGCGCTCCCTCGACGGGCGCGGCAAAGGTGAAGGGATTCGTCTGGGTGTTCGCACCACAGGCTGTTCCGGCCTTGCCTACGTGCTGGAGTTTGTCGACGAGGTGGTTGCAGAGGATCAGGTGTTCGAGAGTCACGGCGAAAAAGTGATCATCGACCCGAAAAGCCTCGCCTACCTGGACGGCACCGAGCTCGATTTCGTCAAGGAAGGGTTGAACGAAGGCTTCAAGTTCAACAATCCCAACGTTCGCGGTGAATGTGGCTGCGGCGAAAGCTTCAATATCTGAGGCTTGTCGTGGGTATTCCTTGTCATTTCGCTTTATTCGAGCTGCAACCGAGCTTCCGTCTGGATCTCGAGCAGTTGGCCACGCGCTATCGTGAGTTGGCGCGCGGCGTTCATCCTGATCGCTTTGCCGACGCTTCCGAGCGTGAGCAGCGTTCGGCACTCGAGCAGTCTGCGCGCCTCAACGACGCTTATCAGACGCTCAAGAGTCCGGCCCAGCGTGCACGCTACCTGCTGACCATCAGCGGGCATGAAGTGCCGATGGAAGTCACGGTCCATGACCCCGAGTTTCTTCTGCAGCAGATGCAATGGCGCGAAGAGCTCGAAGACCTCCAGGACAGCGCCGACCTCGACGGTGTCGCGGTATTCAAGCGTCGCTTGAAAGTGGCTCAGGAAGAACTCAACGAAAGCTTCGCGGCCTGTTGGGATGATGCAGCGCAACGTGAACAGGCCGAACGCCTGATGCGGCGCATGCAGTTCCTCGACAAGCTCACCTACGAAGTGCGCCAGTTAGAAGAGCGCCTCGACGATTAACCCAGTGCCGCTCCGGTCGCACGCCTGATATACAGATAAGTCCTGATCACGATGGCCCTACTGCAGATCGCCGAACCCGGCCAAAGTCCTCAACCGCACCAGCGTCGTCTGGCTGTGGGGATCGACTTGGGCACTACCAATTCGCTGGTCGCTGCGTTGCGCAGTGGTCTTTCCGAACCGCTGGCCGACGCAAACGGGCAGGTCATCCTGCCGTCCGCCGTGCGTTATCACGCCGACCGCGTCGAAGTCGGTGAATCGGCCAAGCTGGCTGCGTCCTCCGATCCTTTGAACACGGTACTGTCGGTCAAGCGCTTGATGGGTCGTGGTCTGTCCGACGTCAAGCAATTGGGCGAGCAACTGCCGTACCGCTTTGTTGGTGGCGAATCGCACATGCCGTTCATCGACACCGTGCAAGGCCCGAAAAGCCCGGTCGAAGTTTCCGCCGATATTCTCAAGGTGCTGCGTCAACGCGCTGAAGCGACGTTGGGTGGCGAGCTGGTCGGTGCGGTGATTACCGTGCCGGCGTATTTTGACGATGCTCAGCGCCAGGCCACCAAAGATGCGGCCAAACTCGCTGGTCTGAACGTGTTGCGTCTGCTCAATGAGCCGACCGCAGCCGCCGTGGCGTACGGTCTGGATCAGCATGCTGAAGGCTTGGTCGCGATTTATGACCTGGGTGGCGGCACCTTCGATATTTCGATTCTGCGTCTGACTGGCGGGGTTTTCGAAGTGCTCGCAACCGGCGGCGATAGCGCGCTGGGCGGCGATGACTTCGATCACGCGATTGCCAGCTGGATCATCGAGCGCGCGGGCCTGTCCGCTGACCTCGATCCGGGCGCACAGCGTAATCTGCTGCAAACCGCCTGCGCGGCCAAAGAAGCACTGACCGATGGGGTCAGCGTTGAAGTGACCTACGGCGACTGGAAGGCGCAACTGACCCGCGAAGCCTTCGATGCGCTGATCGAGCCGATGGTTGCGCGCAGCCTGAAAGCCTGCCGCCGTGCCGTGCGTGATTCCGGTATCGAGCTGGAAGACGTGCACGCCGTAGTCATGGTCGGCGGTTCGACTCGCGTTCCACGTGTTCGCGAAGCCGTTGCCGAAGCTTTCGGTCGTCAGCCTTTGACTGAAATCGATCCGGATCAAGTGGTGGCCATCGGTGCTGCGATCCAGGCCGATACGCTGGCTGGCAACAAGCGCGATGGCGGCGAACTGCTGCTGCTCGACGTGATTCCGCTGTCCCTGGGGCTGGAAACCATGGGCGGTCTGATGGAGAAGGTGATCCCGCGCAACACCACAATCCCCGTCGCTCGCGCACAAGATTTCACGACTTATAAAGATGGCCAGTCGGCCATGGCGATCCATGTACTGCAGGGTGAGCGCGAGCTGATCAGTGACTGCCGTTCGCTGGCGCGCTTCGAATTGCGTGGCATTCCAGCAATGGTGGCTGGCGCGGCGAAGATTCGCGTGACCTTCCAGGTCGATGCCGATGGTCTGCTCAGCGTTTCCGCCCGTGAACTGGGTTCGGGCGTCGAGGCGAGCATTCAGGTCAAGCCGTCCTACGGTCTGACCGACGGCGAAATCGCCAAGATGCTCAAAGATTCGTTCCAGCACGCCAATGACGACAAAGTCGCCCGCGTCCTGCGTGAGCAGCAAGTCGATGCCCAGCGCCTGATCGAAGCGGTGCAGGGCGCTCTGGAGGCTGATGGCGAGCGTTTGCTCGACGCCGAAGAGCGCATGGTCATCGACCTGCAAGTGCAGGAACTCACCGAACTGATGAAAGGTACCGATGGTTACGCCATCGAGCAGCAGACCAAGCGTCTGTCGCAAGTGACCGATGCTTTTGCTGCCCGCCGCATGGATCTCACGGTGAAAGCCGCTCTGTCGGGGCGCAATCTGAATGAAATCGAGGATATCTGATGCCGCAGGTCATTTTTCTGCCCCACGAGAAGTTCTGCCCTGAAGGCATGGTGGTCGAGGCTGCGCCCGGCACATCGATTCTCGAACTGGCCCACGAACACCACATCGAGATGGAAAGCGCCTGCGGCGGCGTCTGCGCTTGCACCACTTGCCACTGCATCATCCGCGAGGGTTTCGACTCGATGGAAGAGGCTGACGAGCTGGAAGAAGACTTCCTCGATCGTGCCTGGGGTCTGGAAGCGCAGTCGCGCCTGGCCTGTCAGGCTATCGTCGGTGAAGAAGACATCACCGTCGAAATTCCGAAATATTCGCTTAACCATGCGGCCGAAGCGCCGCACTGACTGGTAAGACTGTCATGAGCTACGGTTGGAATGATGTTCAACGTATTGCAGAAGAACTGGCCGAGGCCCATGCCGGCGTCGATCCGTATTCTGTAAGTTTTGTCCGTTTGCAGCAGATGATCCTGGATCTGCCTGACTTCGACAGCACTTCTGGCCGTGTCGGCGAGAAGGTGCTGGAAGCGGTTCAGGAGCTCTGGGCCAAAGAATTGGACTGATCGTCTCGCAGGTTAGGCAATACCCAAGAACCCGCGTATAATTCGCGGGTTTAATTTTTCGCAAATTACCGTTTCTGGAGTTACACCATGGCTGTTCAACGCACTTTCTCCATCATCAAGCCTGACGCTGTTGCAAAAAACGTCATCGGCGAAATCACCACTCGTTTCGAAAAAGCCGGCCTGCGCGTTGTAGCTTCGAAACTGAAGCAACTGTCCAAAGCTGAGGCTGAAGGCTTCTACGCTGAGCACAGCGCTCGTGGTTTCTTCGGCGACCTGGTTGCTTTCATGATCTCCGGTCCTGTTGTTGTTCAGGTTCTGGAAGGCGAAAACGCTATCGCTCTGAACCGTGAGCTGATGGGCGCTACCAACCCTAAAGAAGCTGCTGCCGGCACCATCCGCGCTGACTTCGCTGATTCCATCGACGCCAACGCTGTTCACGGTTCGGACTCCGAAGCCGCTGCTGCTCGCGAAATCTCGTACTTCTTCGCAGCTACTGAAGTAACCACTCGCTAAGCATTGCTTAAAGAGTGAAGGTGAATCCATGACTACATCGACTGTTAAAACAAACCTGCTGGGTCTGACCCAGCCGGAAATGGAAAAATTCTTCGACTCAATCGGGGAGAAGCGTTTCCGTGCCGGTCAGGTAATGAAATGGATTCACCACTTTGGCGTCGATGATTTCGACGCCATGACGAACGTCAGCAAAGCCTTGCGCGACAAGCTCAAGGCGATTGCTGAGGTCCGTGGTCCGGAAGTGGTCAGCGAGGACATCTCCAGCGACGGCACCCGTAAATGGGTGGTGCGCGTGGCGTCCGGCAGCTGCGTCGAGACCGTGTACATTCCCCAGGGCAAACGCGGCACTTTGTGCGTTTCGTCCCAGGCAGGCTGTGCCCTGGATTGCAGTTTCTGCTCCACCGGCAAGCAAGGCTTCAATAGCAACCTCACCGCCGCCGAAGTCATCGGTCAGGTGTGGATTGCCAACAAATCTTTCGGCAGTGTCCCGGCCACCGTCGACCGTGCCATCACCAACGTGGTGATGATGGGTATGGGTGAGCCGCTGCTGAACTTCGACAACGTCGTCGCCGCCATGCATCTGATGATGGATGATCTGGGCTACGGGATCTCCAAGCGCCGCGTGACCCTGTCCACCTCGGGTGTGGTGCCGATGATCGATGAGCTGGCCAAGCACATCGACGTATCCCTGGCGTTGTCCCTGCACGCACCGAATGACGCATTGCGTAACCAATTGGTGCCGATCAACAAGAAATATCCGCTTAAGATGCTGCTAGAGTCGTGCCAGCGCTACATGTCCGCCCTTGGCGAGAAACGTGTGCTGACCATCGAGTACACCTTGCTCAAGGACATCAACGACAAGGTCGAACACGCCGTTGAGATGATCGAGCTGCTGAAGAATATTCCATGCAAGATCAACCTGATCCCGTTCAACCCGTTCCCGCACTCCGGTTACGAGCGGCCAAGCAACAACGCGATCCGTCGTTTCCAGGATCAGTTGCATCAGGCCGGTTTCAACGTCACTGTCCGCACCACCCGTGGTGAAGACATCGATGCCGCATGTGGTCAATTGGTAGGGCAGGTGCTGGATCGCACCCGTCGCAGCGAACGTTACATCGCGGTGCGTGAGTTGAGCGCCGACAGCGATCTGGCACAGAACGCCGCGAACACTAACTAAGAGAGGATCTCTATGTCCCTGCGCTTTGCGCTGCTGTTGCTGTTGGCCAGCCTGAGTGCTGGTTGTGTCCTGTCGGGTGACTACAACCCGATGAAGACCAGCAAGGGCCGCGATGAAGCGCGGGCTGCCTATGTGCAGTTGGGGCTGGGGTATTTGCAGCAGGGCATGACCGAGCGGGCCAAGGTGCCGCTGAAGAAAGCACTGGATCTGGATAGCTCCGATCCCGACGCCAATGCTGCCCTCGGTCTGGTGTTTCAGGCCGAAATGGAGCCGAAACTGGCCGACGAGCACTTCCGAAAAGCCTTGTCCTCCCGTCCCGCTGATGCGCGCATCCTCAACAACTACGGCAGTTTTCTCTACGAAGAACAGCGTTATAAGGAAGCCTACGAGCGTTTTGAACAGGCCGCCGCCGATACCCTGTATCCTGAGCGTTCGCGTGTATTCGAGAACCTCGGCATGACCGCATCCAAGCTGGGGCAGCGTGAGTTGGCGCAGCAGCAGCTGGAAAAGGCCCTGCGTTTGAACCGTCAACAACCGCGTGCATTGCTGGAAATGGCTGAGTTGTCCTTCGAAGACAGGCATTATGTGCCCGCGCGTGACTATTACGACCGTTTCAGCCTGCTAACCGAGCAAAATGCACGTAGTCTATTGCTCGGCGTTCGGCTGGCAAAAGTGTTTGAAGATCGCGACAAGGCCGCCAGTTACGGCCTGCAATTAAAACGACTCTATCCCGGTACGCCGGAATATCAGCAATACCTGTCGGAGCAATGATGAAAGCGGCGCATCCCGAAGTTGTAGCAGCGAATCGCGTTAACCCCGGTGAGACCCTGCGCCAGGCCCGCGAAAGCAATGGCTGGTCGCTGGCCGAAGTGGCCCTCAAGCTCAACCTCACCGTGACTTCCCTGAGCAATCTTGAAGCCGGCGCCTTCGACAAGCTGCCGGGGCATACCTTCGCTCGCGGTTACATTCGCGCCTATGCCAAGTTGCTCGGTATGGATCAGACCGTTCTGGTTCAGCAATTCGACCAGTCCACCGGCACCGATTCCCAGGGCAGCAACGTCCATGCGCTGGGCCGTATCGAAGAGCCGGTGCGGGTGTCCCACACTATTTTGCGTATCGTCAGCCTGCTGTTGCTGATCGCGGTCATCGGCGGCGGTTTCGTCTGGTGGCAGGATCAGACCTCGCTGCGGAGCAAAGACTTGACCACTCTGGCCCCGGAGCACGTCGAAGTCGAAGGCGCCGATGGCACCACCCAGATTCACCCGATCGACGAGCCGGAAGATCAGGCTGTCGCTGAAGGTCAGGCGGAGGGCGCGACCGCTCTGGCCCTGCCGCAGTCGGAAACCACCGCTGAATCGACCGGTGCCGAGCCTGCTGCGCCAGCAACTGCACCGGTTGCTCCAACTGCTCCGAGCGCAACGCCCGCAGCACCGGTTCATACGCCCGCCCCGGTTGTTGCCACGCCTGCTACTCCGGCACCAACTGTTCCGAGCACGCCAGCGCCGACTGTCACCGCGCCAGTGGCCCCGACGATCAGCGCTCCTGCCGCAGCCGCTCCGGTGGCCGGTCAAGGCCAGGTGTCGGTACAGTTCGTCGCCGATTGCTGGACCCAGGTCAGCGACGGCAGCGGCAAAGTTCTGTTCAGTGGCCTGAAGCGTAAAGGCGACAGCCTGGCGGTTGCCGGCAAGCCACCGTTTGCCGTGCGCCTGGGCTATGCCCGTGGCGCGCAGGTCAGCTACAACGGCCAGCCGGTCGATGTCGCTCCGTTCACCAGTGGCGAGACTGCTCGCCTGAAGTTGGGTCAATAAGTCATGCACGGCGAATCTCCAATCAAACGTCGCGTTTCGCGCAAGATCTGGGTCGGCAATGTGCCGGTGGGCGGCGATGCGCCGATCGCTGTGCAGAGCATGACCAACAGCGACACCAATGATGTTGCCGCCACCGTTGCGCAGATCAATCGTCTGGAAGCCGCCGGTGTCGACATCGTCCGCGTATCGGTGCCGGACATGGACGCCGCCGAGGCGTTCGGCCGAATCAAGCAACTGGTCAAGGTGCCGCTGGTTGCCGACATTCACTTCGACTACAAGATCGCTTTGCGCGTAGCCGAACTGGGTGTGGACTGCCTGCGGATCAACCCGGGCAACATCGGTCGTGAAGACCGCGTGCGTGCCGTGGTCGATGCCGCCCGTGATCGCGGGATTCCGATCCGCATCGGCGTCAACGCCGGTTCGCTGGAAAAAGACCTGCAAAAAAAATACGGCGAGCCGACGCCAGCGGCGCTGGTCGAGTCCGCTCTGCGCCACGTCGAACACCTCGAACGCCTGAATTTCCAGGACTTCAAGGTCAGCGTGAAGGCCTCCGACGTGTTCATGGCCGTCGAAGCCTACCGTTTGCTGGCCAAGGAAATCGTTCAGCCGCTGCACCTGGGCATCACCGAAGCCGGTGGATTGCGTTCGGGCACAGTGAAATCCGCCGTGGGCCTAGGTATGCTGCTCGCCGAGGGGATTGGCGATACTATCCGCATCTCGTTGGCGGCCGACCCGGTCGAGGAAGTGAAGGTCGGTTACGACATTCTCAAGTCTTTGCATCTGCGTTCCCGTGGCATCAACTTCATCGCCTGCCCGAGCTGCTCGCGGCAGAACTTCGATGTGGTCAAGACCATGAACGAGCTGGAAGGGCGCCTTGAAGACCTGCTGGTGCCGCTGGATGTCGCGGTGATCGGTTGTGTGGTCAACGGCCCCGGCGAAGCCAAGGAAGCCCATATCGGCTTGACCGGCGGCACGCCAAACCTGATTTACATCGACGGCAAACCGTCGCAGAAACTGACGAATGACAATCTGGTGGATGAGCTGGAAAGGCTGATCCGCGAGAAAGCGGCCGAAAAGGTCGAAGCTGACGCAGCGGTTATCGCGCGCGGCTGAGCCTGACTGAAAGCCGAACGAATTTAAGGATTTAAAGTGAGCAAGTCTCTGCAAGCCATTCGTGGCATGAACGACATCCTGCCCGAGCAGACCCCGCTGTGGCGCTATTTCGAGAGCACCGTTGCGCGCCTGCTGGATAACTACGGTTACAAGCAGATCCGCATGCCGATCGTCGAGTTCACCGAGCTGTTCAAGCGCTCCATCGGTGAAGTGACCGACATCGTCGAAAAGGAGATGTACACCTTCGAAGACCGCAACGGCGACTCCCTGACCCTGCGTCCGGAAGGCACTGCCGCGTGCGTGCGCGCTGTGCTCGAGCACGGCATCACCGGCGGTGGTCAGGTGCAGAAGCTTTGGTACATCGGCCCGATGTTCCGCCACGAGCGTCCGCAAAAAGGCCGTTATCGCCAGTTCCACCAGATCGGTCTTGAGGTGTTCAACCTCGACGGTCCGGACATCGATGCCGAACTGATCATCATGACCTGGCGCCTGTGGGGCGAGCTGGGCATTCGTGATGCGGTCAAACTCGAACTCAACAGCCTCGGCACCAGCGAGTCCCGTGGTCGTTATCGTGAAGCGCTGGTCGAGTACCTCTCGGCGCACCACGACAAGCTCGACGAAGACAGCCAGCGTCGTCTGAAAACCAACCCGCTGCGCGTGCTCGACACCAAAAATGCCGACACCCAGGCCGTGCTGGTCGATGCGCCGAAAATGGCCGACTACCTCGACGACGAATCCCGTGCCCACTTCGAAGGCTTGAAGGCCCGTCTGGATGCCGTCGGCATTCCTTACGTGCTCAACCCGAAGCTGGTGCGTGGCCTCGATTACTACAGCAAAACCGTTTTTGAGTGGGTCACCGACAAGCTGGGTGCCCAGGGTACCGTGTGCGCGGGCGGCCGTTATGACGGTCTGGTCGAGCAGATGGGTGGCAAGCCAACCACTGGCGTCGGTTTCGCCATGGGTATCGAGCGCCTGGTGCTGATGCTCGAAACCCTTGAGCAGATCCCGGAAGAAATCTCCCGTCAGGTCGATGTCTACCTCTGCGCCTTCGGTGAAGCGGCCGAGCTGGCCGGTCTGAAACTGGCCGAACGTGTTCGCGATCAACTTCCAAACCTGCGCCTGCAAGTCAATGCCGGCGCCGGTAGCTTCAAGAGCCAGTTCAAGAAGGCCGACAAGAGCGGTGCGCTGTACGCGCTGATCCTCGGTGACGACGAAATGGCCCAGCAAGTGGTAGGTTTCAAACCCCTGCGTGGCCAGGGCGAACAACAAAGCATTGCCTGGGATGCGCTCGCCGCTCACCTGGCCACCTGCGTCGTGCAGGGTTGAAGCTGTCTAAACAGCCGATTTAGCGATTAAGGAGTATTGGGGTGTCGAGTACCGAAGACGAACAGTTGGCGGATTTGAAGGACTGGTGGACACGCAACGGCAAACCTCTGGTCACCGGCGGCCTGTTGGCGCTGGTCATCGTGTTCGGCTGGCAGGCTTATCACAAGTATCAGAGCAACCAGTCGCAAGGCGCCTCGGTGCTCTATCAGCAATTGCTGGAAACCACGCTGACGCCTGACGGCAAGCCTGATGTTGCCCGTGTTGCAGATCTGGCCGGCAAGCTCAATAGCGAGTTCGGCGGTTCTGCCTACGCACAGTACGGCAGCCTGTTCGTGGCCAAGGTTGCAGTCGACAGCGGCAAGCTGGACGACGCCGCGACCGAGCTGAAAACCATCGTCGACAAACCGGCCAACCCGGCGCTGGGCGAAATCGCCCGTCAGCGTCTGGCGCAGGTGCTCGGCGCGCAGAACAAGGCCGAAGACGCCCTGAAACTGCTCGACGGCGACGCCGACAAAGCGTTCCTGGCCACTCGCGAAGAACTCAAGGGCGACCTGCTGGTACAGCTGGGCCGTACCGATGACGCGAACAAGGCGTATCAAAAAGCCAAGGCGGCACTGTCGGATGAAGCGGCGGTCGGTGGCCTTCAAATCAAGCTCGACGACCTGGCCAAAGGGGATGCGTGACGTGATCCGTTGGAAGCATGCAGCATTGCTGGCTCTGGCCCTTCTGGCCGCGGGTTGCAGCAGCAACAGTAAAAAAGAATTGCCACCGGCTGAACTGACCGACTTCAAAGAAGAAGTGGTTCTGCACAAGCAGTGGAGTCGTTCGATCGGTGACGGTCAGGGCGAAACCTACAACATGCTGGTGCCGGCGATCGACGGTGACACCATCTACGCCGCTGATGTGACCGGCGTGGTGATGGCCATGGATCGCGGCAATGGCGACGTGAAGTGGAAGCAGGATCTCGATCTGCCTGTCTCCGGCGCCGTTGGCGTGGGTTACGGTCTGGTTCTGATCGGCACTCTGCGTGGCGAAGTGGTCGCTCTGGATACCAGCAATGGTGAAGAGAAGTGGCGTGCTCGCGTCAACAGCGAAGTCCTTGCGCCGCCGGCCAACAACGGCGACGTGGTGGTGGTTCAGACTCAGGACGATCGTCTGATCGGTCTGGATGCCTCCACCGGTACGCAACGCTGGGTGTATGACAGCACGCCTGCCGTTCTGACCCTGCGTGGCACCAGTGCACCGCTGGTGACCAACCGCCTCGCGGTGGCTGGCCTGTCGACCGGCAAAGTGGTCGCTCTGGACATCTCCAACGGCGTGCCGGTGTGGGAACAACGGATCGCGATTCCACAGGGTCGTTCGGAACTGGAGCGCGTGGTCGACATCGACGGCGGCCTGCTGCTGTCCGGCGGTACGCTGTACGTTGCCAGCTATCAGGGTCGCGTGGCGGCACTGGATCTGGAGAGCGGTCGTCAACTCTGGCAGCGCGATGCGTCGAGCTACGCCGGTATTGCCCAGGGTTTCGGCAGCGTTTACGTGAGCCTGTCCTCGGGCACCGTTGAAGGCGTCGACGAGCGTTCCACCACTGCGCTGTGGAGCAACGATTCGCTGGCTCGCCGTCAGTTGTCGGCTCCGGAAGTGTTCTCCAGCTACGTGGCAGTGGGTGACCTGGAAGGTTATCTGCACCTGCTGAGTCAGGTTGACGGTCGTTTCGTCGGCCGTGAGCGCATCGACAGCGACGGCCTGCGTGCCCGTCCGCTGGTGGTGGGTGACACGATTTATGTGTATGGCAACAGCGGCAAACTGGAAGCCCTGACCATCAAGTAACAACTATGCTTGGGGTTAATCCCCAAGCGGCCTTGTATTTACAAGGCTTGCAGCACCCATGGGTGTTGCCCCGAGCACCAGCCGCTGCCTCGCAGCGGCTTTTGTATTTTCTGAAATAACGAAGTGGAGAGCCGCATGGTTCCCGTAATCGCCCTGGTGGGCCGACCGAACGTCGGCAAATCCACCTTGTTCAACCGCCTGACCAGGACTCGCGACGCCATCGTCGGCGACTTGTCCGGTCTGACCCGTGATCGCCAGTACGGTGAGGCCAAGTGGCAAGGGCGTTCCTACATTCTGATCGACACCGGTGGTATCTCCGGTGACGAGCACGGTATGGACGAAAAAATGGCCGAGCAGTCGCTGCTGGCCATTGAAGAGGCAGATGTTGTTCTGTTCCTGGTAGATGCCAAGGCCGGTTTCACCGCCGCCGACCAGATGATCGCCGAGCACCTGCGCAAACGTAACAAGCGTTCCCACGTGGTCGCCAACAAGGTCGACAACATCGACCCGGAAATGGCTCGCGCCGAGTTCGCCCCGCTGGGCATGGGCCACGCGATCCCGATCGCGGGTGCTCACGGTCGCGGCATCACGCAATTGCTGGAAGCCGCCCTTGGCGATTTCCCGCGTGATGATGACGAGCCTGCTGAAGGCGAAGAAGAAGAGATCGTCGCCGAAGGCGAGGAAGCCAAGCGCATTCCTGGCCCGAGCGAAAAAGACGGGATCAAGATCGCCATCATCGGCCGTCCGAACGTCGGCAAATCGACGCTGGTCAACCGCATGCTTGGTGAAGACCGGGTCATCGTCTACGACCAACCCGGCACCACGCGTGACAGTATCTACATCCCGTTCGAACGGAATGAAGAGAAGTACACGCTGATCGACACCGCCGGTGTGCGCAAGCGCGGCAAGATCCACGAAGAAGTCGAAAAATTCTCCGTGGTCAAAACCCTGCAGGCGATCAAAGACGCCAACGTGGTGATCTTCGTGATGGACGCCCGCGAAGGCGTGGTCGATCACGACCTCAACCTGTTGGGCTTCGCCATCGAATCGGGTCGTGCGCTGGTTATCGCGATCAACAAGTGGGACGGCATGACGCCGAGCGAGCGCGACTTCGTGAAGGTCGAGCTGCAACGTCGACTGTTCTTCGTTGATTACGCCGACATCCACTTCATCTCGGCCTTGCACGGTACTGGCGTGGGCAACCTCTACGCTTCCGTGCAGAACTCGTTCAAGTCGGCGGTCACCCGCTGGCCGACCAACCGTCTGACCCAGATTCTCGAAGACGCGGTTGGCGAACACGCGCCTCCGATGGTCAACAACCGCCGGATCAAGCTGCGTTATGCCCACTTGGGTGGTGCGAACCCGCCGATCATCGTGATTCACGGTAACCAGATCGAGAAAGTGCCGAAGTCGTACGTGCGCTATCTGGAGAACACTTATCGCCGCGTGCTGAAGCTGGTCGGTACGCCGATTCGCATCGAGTTCAAGGGCGGCGAGAACCCGTACGAAGGCAACAAGAACACGCTGACCGACCGCCAGGTCAACAAGAAGCGTCGCTTGATGTCGCACAACAAGAAAGCCAGCAAGAAGCGCCGCGACAAGAAGTAAGGTCGCTGGCCGTTGATCGTTCCCATGCTCCGCGTGGGAATGTATCCCGTGACGCTCTGCGTCACAAAAGCTGCGGACGCAGAGCGTCCAAGGCTGCATTCCCACGCAGAGCGTGGGAACGATCGTTGAAAGAGAAGGGCGCCGGTAGGCGCCCTTTTTTTATGGGCGTCGGATGGGCTATCCTCGGGCTCTCCCGCGCCGCCGTCAGAGCCGGGTGTTGAGCAGGGAACCCCCGATGATCACCAGTAAGCTGCCGAATGTCGGCATCACTATTTTCACGCAGATGTCTCAGCTCGCGGCGCAGACCGGAGCCATCAACCTGTCCCAGGGTTTTCCTGATTTCGACGGCCCGCAGTCGTTGCGCGACGCGGTGGGACGGCATATCGCCAGTGGCCACAACCAGTATTCGCCGATGACCGGCCTGCCGGCACTGCGTGAGCAGATTGCGGCGAAGATCGCTCGCAGCTACGGCGTGAAGGTGGATGCCGACACTGAGGTGACGGTGACGCCGGGCGCCACCCAAGCGATCTTCTGTGCGATTCAGGCGGTTATCCACAACGGCGACGAAGTCATCGTGTTCGACCCTTGCTACGACAGCTACGAGCCGGCGACGGAGTTGGCGGGCGGTCGGTGTGTGCATGTGCAACTGAACCCGAACGATTTCTCCATCGATTTCGACAAGCTCGCGGCGGCCCTGAGCCCGCGCACGAAAATGATCGTCATCAACACCCCGCACAACCCCAGCGGCGCATTGATCAGCCGCGCCGAGCTGGATCAACTGGCGGCATTGATTCGCGACCGCGACATCTACCTGATCAGCGACGAAGTCTACGAACATCTGGTGTTCGACGGCGTGCCGCATGTCAGTGTGCTGGCCCATGAAGAGCTGTATCAGCGCGCGTTCGTGGTCAGCTCGTTCGGCAAGACCTACCACGTCACTGGCTGGAAAACCGGTTACGTCGTCGCGCCCCCCGCGCTGACCGCCGAGTTGCGCAAAGTGCACCAGTACGTCAGTTTCTGCGGGGTCACGCCGTTGCAATACGCCTTGGCCGATTACATGGCCGAACATCCTGAGCACGTCGAAGAGTTGCCGGGGTTCTATCAGGCCAAGCGCGATCTGTTCTGCGATCTATTGGCTTCGTCGCGATTCAGCTTCACCCGTGTCGCTGGCACCTATTTCCAGTTGGTCGACTATTCGCAGATCCGTCCCGAGCTGAACGATGTCGAGATGGCGACATGGATGACCCGCGAACACGGCGTGGCGAGTATTCCAGTGTCGGTGTTCTACCAGAACCCACCTGAAGGCCAGCGCCTGGTGCGTCTGTGCTTTGCCAAACGCGAGGAGACGCTGCGCGAAGCGGCGGCAAAACTATGCGCGATCTGAGTACGTTGCCCGACCTCAATCTGGCGTTGATCCAGACCAGCCTGGCCTGGCACGACCGTCAGGCCAACCTTGAGCACTTCGACGCGTTGCTGGAACAGGCGCGTGGGGCAGATCTGATTATCCTGCCGGAAATGTTCACCACTGGCTTCTCGATGGAGTCGGCAACCCTCGCCGAAGCCGAAAACGGCCCGACCAGCAAATGGCTCAAGGCGCAGGCGGCGAAACTCAACGCGGTGATCACCGGCAGCGTGATCATTCAGGCGGCTGACGGTAGCCATCGCAATCGTCTGCTGTGGGCACGTCCCGATGGCGAAGTGCTGCATTACGACAAGCGTCATCTGTTTCGCATGGCCGGCGAGCACAACCATTACACCCCCGGCGAGCGCCAAGTGCAGTTCGAGCTCAAGGGCTGGCGCATCCGCCCGCTGATTTGCTACGACCTGCGCTTCCCGGTGTGGAGTCGCGACGCCCAGGACACCGATCTGCTGCTGTACACCGCCAACTGGCCGGGTGCCCGGCGTCTGCACTGGAACCGTTTGCTGCCAGCGCGAGCGATTGAAAACCTCTGCTACGTGGCGGCGGTGAATCGCGTGGGGACCGACGGCAAGGGCTTTGCCTACACCGGTGACAGTCAGGTACTGGATTTCCAGGGCGAGATGTTGCTGGCGGCGGGGGAGGCTGACGGCGTGTTCAAGGCAGTGTTGGAAGCGGCGCCACTGGCGGCGTACCGCGAGCGCTTTCCGGCGAATCTGGATGCGGATACCTTCGAGTTCACCTGAGTTTTGCGCCGTCTGTTCAGGCCTCTTCGCGGGCAAGCCCGCTCCCACAGGGAATTGCGTTCAAACTGTGGGAGCGGGCTTGCCCGCGAAGAGGCCTGATTGAACAACACAAAACCATCAAGCAAAAAAAGGCCCCGGAGTTCGCACTCCGGGGCCTTTTGCATTTCAACGAAGGCTTAAGCCGCTTTCGCTTCCGGCTGGCTCAACGAGCGGTTCAGTGCACTGAACAGTGCCTTGAAGCTGGCGGTGGTGATGTTTTCATCGATCCCTACGCCGTGCACCGCACGCTCACCGTTCACACGCAGTTCGATGTAGGCCGCAGCCTTGGCGTTGGTACCCGCACCAATTGCGTGTTCGTTGTAGTCCATGATCTCCACTGGAATCGGCAAGCCGGCCACCAGTGCTTCCAGCGCACCGTTGCCTTTGCCGCGCCAGTGCAGGTTGGTTTCGCCTTGACCCTTGCTCGCCACTTCCACTTCAACATTGCTGTTGCCGTTTTCTTCCTGCAGGCGATGGCTGACCAGCGCGTACGGGGTGTTGGCTTGCAGATATTCGCTGATCAACAGCGAGTGGATCTGCTTGGCGGTCATTTCCAGGCCCAGACGGTCTGTTTCACGCTGCACGACCTGGCTGAACTCGATCTGCATGCGACGCGGCAGGCTGATGCCGTATTCCTGCTCCAGCAAGTAGGCGATGCCACCCTTGCCGGACTGGCTGTTGACGCGGATCACCGCCTCATAGCTGCGGCCGATGTCGGCCGGATCGATCGGCAAGTACGGCACTTCCCACAGGGCATCGGATTTCTGCTGGGCGAAGCCCTTGCGGATCGCGTCCTGGTGGGAGCCGGAGAATGCGGTGTGAACCAGGTCACCGACGTACGGGTGACGTGGGTGAACCTGGATCTGGTTGCACTCTTCGACGACTTTGCGCACGCCGTCGATGTCGGAGAAGTCCAGTTGCGGGTCGAGGCCCTGGGTGTACATGTTCAGTGCCACGGTGACGAGGTCGACGTTACCGGTGCGCTCGCCGTTGCCGAACAGGCAGCCTTCGACGCGGTCGGCGCCGGCCATCAGGCCCAACTCGGTGGCGGCCACGCCGGTGCCACGGTCGTTGTGGGTGTGCAGACTGATGAGCACGCTGTCACGACGGTTGATGTTGCGGTGGAACCATTCGATCTGGTCGGCGTAGACGTTCGGCGTCGCGCATTCAACGGTGGCTGGCAGGTTGAGGATGATCTTGTGCTCAGGCGTCGGGTTCCAGACCTCGATCACCGCGTCACAGACTTCCTTGGCGAATTCCAGTTCGGTGGCGCTGAAGGTTTCCGGCGAATATTCGAAGGTCCACTCGGTGTCTGGCTGCATCGCGGCGTATTTGACGAACAGCTTGGCGGCGTTGACCGCGATGGCCTTGATGCCGTCCTTGTCCTGGTTGAAGACAATGCGACGGAAAGACGGCGAGGTAGCGTTGTACAGGTGAACGATGGCTTTTTTCGCCCCGCGCAAGGATTCGAAAGTGCGCTCGATCAAGTCTTCACGGCCCTGGGTCAGCACCTGAATGGTGGTGTCTTCCGGGATATGGCCTTCTTCGATGAGAGTACGCACGAAGTCGAAGTCGGTTTGCGACGCTGCCGGGAACGAGGCTTCGATTTCCTTCACACCCACTTGAACGAGGGTTTTCCAGAAGCGCAGCTTTTTCACCGCGTCCATCGGCTCGATCAGCGACTGGTTGCCGTCACGCAGGTCGGAGCTGCACCAGATCGGCGCGGTGTCGATGGTTTTCGACGGCCAGGTGCGATCCGGCAAGTTAATGACGGGAAATGCGCGGTATTTCGAAGACGGATCTTTGAGCATGCTCATCGGGAAATTCCTTATTGTCTGGGCCGAAAAGAGGCGGCCTGCCGGTGGAACGAATGTTCTTGGAAAAGCGTGGGACGAGGCGCAGCGATTCAGCCCGGCAGTCGTGCGCTGACGAGGCACAGGCTGCGGTGCTGGCGAAGCTGAATAAGGGTGTGAGAGGTTTTCATGCCTTCAACCCTAACCGCGGGTGGGAAGGATGGCAAGCAGTCGGAAAAAATTGAGAGGAATACTCGGAAAGCGAGTTTTTGCGCGATTTTATTGTGCGTAATAAAGGCGATTGTTTAGTTTTTTGCGCGGGGTTCGGTTGGGGCGCAATTGGTTTTTTGGGGGCATTGAGTATTGCGGTGTTGTACAGGCCGCCTTCGCGAGCAGGCTCGCTCCCACAGGGGATCTTTGTTGTTAATAAGATCGAGTGTGGGAGCGAGCCTGCTCGCGAAGAGGCCAGTCGCCTCAACACATATTTAAGGCTGGAATGCACCAATGAAAATCGCCGGATCCACCCGCGCATCATTCAGGCTGATATTCCAGTGCATGTGCGGCCCGGTCGCCCGGCCAGTCGAACCCACTTTGCCGACCACTGCGCCACGCGCCAGTTGATCGCCGACCTTCACATCAATCTTCGACATATGGCAGAACATACTGATAAAGCCCTGACCATGATCGACAAACACCGTGTTGCCGTTGAAAAAATAGTTGCCGGTCAGAATCACTTTGCCCGCCGCCGGAGTCTTGATCGGCGTGCCCGCCGGCACCGCGAAGTCCAGGCCCGCATGCGGATTGCGCTCTTCACCATTGAAGAAACGGCGCACACCAAACTTGCTCGACAGCGGCCCGTTGACCGGTTTGTCCAGCAGCAGGTTACTCGGCGTGTTCGGGCTGAAACTGCGATACGCCTTGATCTGCTCGGCCAGTTCGCCCTCGATGCGCTTGAGGTTCGACTGATCCGGATTGACTTGCTGCTTGTTCTTCAGGGTGATGCGTTGTTCAGGGTATTTCTTGTTGCCCACGGTAAACGGCAGATTGCGCCCACCACTGCTGATCTGCTGCGCGCCGGGCTTGACCGTCAGCGGCACGCCAACAATCGCCAGCCAATTGTTCTGCTCCTTCACCACCAGCACCGGTTTGCCCTGATACGTGGCTTTCGGCGCCTGAGCGGCAACGCCCAGATCAACCACCGCGACGCCCCCCGGCACCGGTTTGTTCAGCAGCCGGGTGATGTAACTCTCGGCGTGGGCGTTGAAGGTCAGACAGAGCAAAAACAATGGAGCCAGAAAACGCGGCATGGATCAGTCCAGTAAAGAGAGGGTGACAGGCGTCAGGTGATTGTCCTCGACGCGCACTTGCAGTTCGCCTTCGCCGAGTTTGGCCTTGAGGCGCTGCCCGGTGTGAGTCTGTGCGGCGTTGCGAATCGCATGGCCGCGTTCGTCGAGCAGAATGCTGTAACCACGGCCGAGGGTCGCCAGCGGACTGACCACATGCAGTGTCTGCATCTGGCTATGCAATTGCAGACGACGGTTTTTCAGACCTTCGCGCATGGCTCGCGGCAGGCGTTCGGCGAGGCTGTCCAGACGTTGGCGCAGCATCGCCAGTTGCCGTCCCGGATGCTGACCGGCGAGGCGCGTTTCCAGGCGAATCAGGCGTTCGCGGCGGGTGTTGAGGTGACGTTCAAAGGCGCGGCGCATGCGCATGTCCAGATCGTCCAGACGCTGAGCCTGCTGGCGCAGACGTTCACCGGGATGACGCAGACGCCGGGCCATGCCTTCAAGGCGCAGGCGATCACGCATCAAACGGTCTCGCATGCGCATCACCAGACGGCGGTGCAGGCTTTCCACCTGACGGATCAGATGGCTGGAGTCTGGGGCGAGCAGTTCGGCGGCGGCGGAAGGCGTCGGTGCGCGAACGTCGGCGACAAAGTCGCTGATCGACACATCGGTTTCATGGCCGACAGCGCTGACAATCGGCGTTACGCAGGCATCGACGGCGCGGGCCACGGCTTCTTCGTTGAAGCACCAGAGGTCTTCCAGCGAGCCACCGCCACGGGCAAGGATCAACGCATCGAAGCCGCGGGCATCGGCCATTTTCAGGGCGCGGACGATTTGTGCAGTGGCTTCGCGGCCCTGTACGGCAGTCGGAATCAGCGTCAGTTGCACCTGCGGCGCACGACGGCGGAACACGCTGATGATGTCGCGGATCACCGCGCCGGTCGGCGAGCTGATGATGCCGATGCGCTGCGGATGCGCCGGCAGCGGCACTTTGCGTTCGGCGCTGAAAAGGCCTTCGGCGCTGAGCTTTTCCTTCAGTGCATCGAAGGCCAGACGCAACGCACCGTCACCGGCCGGCTCCACGGTGTCGAGAATCAGCTGGTAGTCGCCACGGCCCTCGAACAGTGAAACCTTGCCGCGCACCTTCACGGCCAGGCCATCCTTCAGCGCCTGACGCACGCGCGCCGCGTTCTGGCGGAACAAGGCACAGCGCACCTGGGCGCCGCTGTCCTTGAGCGTGAAGTAAATGTGCCCCGACGCCGGGCGGGCGAGGTTGGAGATTTCGCCTTCGACCCAGATGTTGCTGAACACGTCTTCGAGCAACACCCGCGCACGGCCGTTGAGCTGGCTGACGGTCAGGACTTCACGGTCCAGGCCAAGTCTTGCAAAGGGATCTTTAATCATGGGGCGCAGTTTAAAGGCATTCGCCGTCGAATCACCACATGTCCCCTGTAGGAGTAAGCCTGCTCGCGATAGCGGTGTGTCAGGCGAAGAGGTGGTGATGGACAGATCGCTATCGCGAGCAGGCTCACTCCTACAAGGGATTTGTAAAAGTCTGGAGGAAGTGCTGGATCAGCGGGGACGGGTTCTGGCGATAGGCGAGGGCGACGGTGCTTTGGCAGTCGGGGTCGCTCAGTGGCAAAAAGCGTACGCCGGGCGGGGCAAGGTCCTGCATCGATTCCGGCAGCATGGCAATGCCGAATCCGGCCTGAATCAACTGCAATTGCGTGGTCTTGCGCGACATCACCCGCGCCGCTTTCGGAAAAAAGCCCTGACGCATGCACAGGTCGGCACATAAATAGCTCAGGCCGCCGCGCTGTGGATGGGGAATGGAAATGAACGGTTCATCTTTCAGTTGCGCCAGTTCGACCAGGGCCGAATCGGCCAACCGATGTTCGGCCGGAACTGCCAGCAGCAAACGCTCAGTAAACAGCGGCACAATCTGAATGCCTTCACGCTGACGAAGCACAGGCAGGCGCAGCAAGCCAATATCGAGGCGCCCCTCGGCCAGATCCTCAAGTTGCGCCTCCGAGGACAGTTTGCCGATGTCCAGCGACACGCCTTGTTGCTGATCGAGATAGCGGCTGATGTCACGCAGCAGGCGCCCACTGATCGGTACGGTGCTCGAATGACTCAGGCGCAATGTACCGAGTTGGCCGTTACCGACTTCGGTGGCCATGGCGCTGGCTTTACTCAGCTCGTTGAGCAGATTTTTCGCACGCGGTAAAAACGCTTCGCCCGCGGCGGTGAGTCGAGGCTGGCGCGCGGTGCGTTCGAACAACGGTGTTTGCAACTGGATCTCCATCTCCTTGATCTGCCGGCTCAGCGCCGATTGCGCAATGAACAATCGCTCGGCTGCAGCACTGAAACTGCCGCATTCGGCGATTTCCACGAAGTAACGCAGTTGGCGAGTAGATAGCACGAGATATGCCTTTTCGAGATGGGTGGTCGGCTTTGAAGATATTAGTCGCAATGCTTGGCGCTGGCTAAAGTCATCGCAGGCTTATTAAGGAAGCGGATCGATGAGTGTGGCGGGGCTGTTGAGTGAATGGGCGTGGGGCGCCGAGGGCTGGGTGGTGATCGGGCTGGCTATCGCATTGGCTTACATCGTGTTCGGCATCGCCGGATTTGGCACGGCGCTGGTGGCGGGACCGATTCTGATTGTGTTTATGCCGTTGTCGAAAATCGTGCCGTTGCTGGTGTTGCTGGATTTCGTTGCAGCGTTCGGCAATCTGCTGCCGTCGCGCCGCGATGTGGCCAAGCCTGAGTTGTTGCGGCTGCTGCCGTGCATGGCCGTGGGTTGCACGTTGGGGGTGATCTTCCTGCTCAACCTCAAATCGGATCTGTTGTTGCTGTTGATGGGGCTGTTCATCAGCGCCTATGCGATTTACAGCCTGTGGGTCAAAACGCGGCCGGTGCAATTGTCAGCGGCGTGGGCGGTGCCGATGGGTACGGTCGGTGGGTTGTTCGGGGCGCTGTTTGGCAGTGGCGGCTTTTTATACGCGATCTATCTCAACAGCCGGTTGCCGAAAGACGCAGCGCGGGCCACGCAAAGTGCGCTGATCAGTTGCAGTACGGTGGTGCGTTTGAGCCTGTTTGCCATCGCCGGCGTGTATGCCGAGCTACCCTTGTTGATGTTGGCGCTGTGTCTGTTGCCGGCCATGGCGCTGGGGTTGTGGATCGGGCGGCGGTTGACCCTGCGCTTGTCTCGCGAGGCGTTTGTACGGCTGGTGACGTGGCTGGTGCTGGCGAGCGGGATTGCGTTGGTCGGGCGCTATTTCAGCACTTGACCGCATTTCGTCAGGGATTAAGCTGCCGCCCGCACTGACGCCATCGCTGGCAAGCCAGCTCCCACAGAGTTCGGTCGCTCACAAATATTGTGTACACCAGAAAAACCTGTGGGAGTTGGCTTGCCAACGATGGCGTCGGAGAGAGCACCGCAGAATTTCCATTTGACGTCACAGGCTGCACCCATGAATTCGCAAAGCATCATCGTCCCGAAAATTTCCACCCTGCCGGTCCACGAACCCCGGGCCCGGGCGATCGTGCGCTGGCTGGTGCGCAAGAACATCATCGAGGAAGAGTTGACCACCTGCGGGCGCACTGGCAACCGCATGGCCCACGCCATTGCCGATGGCGCCCGCGCCGTGGTGTTGCACCCAGAGGCGCTGCCGTTCGGCGAGCCGATCAACGGCCTGGAGATCGTCACCAAACGCTGCATCTACACCCCGGCCAAGGGCTTTCTCGAAGAAGCCGGTTGCGCCGAGTGCCGTCGCGAAGTCGGCGAAGCGCTGTTCGAAAGCCTTGAAGACTGGTTTCCAGGCCGCACGGACAACTTCACCTGCCCCGAATGCGGGCACGAAGACGACATCAACGGCTTTCTGTACCTGCAGGAGTGCGCGTTCTCCAACCTCGGTTTCATCTTCAATAACTGGCTGGAAGCAGGGTTCAAACAGAGCTTTATCGATGAATTTGCCGATTGGCTGGATCAACCTGTCTCTTGGGTCAAGGTGGAGCTGTAGGGCCGGCGATTCCCGTACATCAGCAACATTGATATTAAGCAGAGTTTTACATTGAACAGCAGGGGGTGTCTGACTATAATGGCGCGCTTCCATTTTCCCGCTCGGGAGCCCCCGCGATGCTGCGTATCAGCCAAGAAGCTCTGACATTCGACGACATTCTCCTAGTGCCTGGTTATTCCGAGGTGCTTCCTAACGAAGTCAGTCTCAAGACCCGCCTTACCCGTGGCATCGAGCTGAACATTCCTCTGGTTTCTGCTGCAATGGACACCGTCACTGAAGCCCGTCTGGCAATCGCCATGGCTCAGGAAGGTGGCATCGGCATTATCCACAAGAACATGACCATCGAGCAGCAAGCTGCCGAAGTTCGCAAGGTCAAGAAGTTCGAAGCCGGCGTCGTCAAGGATCCGATCACCATCGAGGCTGACGCCACGGTTCGTGATCTGTTCGAATTGACCCGCATGCACAACATTTCCGGCGTTCCGGTACTACACGATGGCGACCTGGTCGGCATCGTTACTTCCCGTGACGTGCGTTTCGAAACCCGTCTGGAAGCCACCGTACGTGAAGTGATGACGCCTAAAGAGCGTCTGGTCACCGTACGCGAAGGCGCCAACAAGAACGAAGTCCGCGAGTTGCTGCACAAGCACCGTCTGGAAAAAGTTCTGATCGTCGACGACAAGTTTGCCCTCAAAGGCATGATGACCGTCAAAGACATCGAAAAAGCCAAAGCCTACCCGCTGGCCAGCAAGGACGATCAAGGTCGTCTGCGCGTTGGCGCTGCTGTCGGCACCGGTAAAGACACCGGTGATCGCGTCGCAGCCCTGGTCAATGCCGGTGTGGACGTGGTGGTGGTCGACACCGCGCACGGTCACTCCAAAGGTGTGATCGACCGCGTTCGCTGGGTCAAACAGAACTTCCCTGAAGTGCAGGTGATCGGCGGCAACATCGCCACCGGCGCCGCTGCCAAGGCTTTGGCCGAAGCGGGCGCCGACGCAGTCAAGGTGGGTATCGGCCCTGGCTCGATCTGCACCACCCGTATCGTCGCCGGTGTCGGCGTCCCGCAAATCAGTGCCATCGCCAACGTTGCCGCTGCCCTCGAAGGCACCGGCGTGCCGTTGATCGCCGACGGCGGTATCCGTTTCTCCGGTGACCTGTCCAAGGCCATCGTGGCCGGTGCTTCCTGCGTGATGATGGGCTCGATGTTCGCCGGTACTGAAGAAGCACCGGGCGAGATCGAACTGTTCCAGGGCCGTTCGTACAAGGCGTATCGCGGCATGGGTTCGCTGGGCGCCATGTCCCAGGCTCAAGGCTCCTCCGACCGTTACTTCCAGGACTCCTCGGCCGGTGCCGAGAAACTCGTTCCGGAAGGCATCGAAGGCCGTGTGCCTTACAAAGGCACCCTGAGCGCGATCATTCACCAGTTGATGGGCGGTCTGCGTTCCTCGATGGGTTACACCGGCAGCGCCAACATCGAAGAGATGCGCACCAAGCCTGAATTCGTGCGGATCACCGGCGCCGGCATGGCCGAATCCCACGTGCACGACGTGCAGATCACCAAAGAAGCGCCAAACTACCGCGTAGGTTGAGCCTTCAAGCAACAAGCTAAGCAACCGGGGCTGTTTTATTCAGCCCCGAGTTGTTTCTGAATCACGACTGTTTCTGAATGACTTAGACGAGACTGAATCATGGCCCTCGATATTCACGCTCACCGCATCCTGATCCTCGACTTCGGCTCGCAATACACCCAACTGATCGCCCGCCGCGTGCGCGAGATCGGTGTGTACTGCGAACTGCACCCGTTCGACATGGACGAAGATGCGATCCGCGAATTCGCTCCAAAAGGCGTCATCCTCGCCGGCGGCCCCGAGTCCGTACACGAAGCCAACAGCCCGCGTTGCCCGCAGGCCGTGTTTGACCTGGGCGTGCCGGTCTTCGGTATCTGCTACGGCATGCAGACCATGGCCGAGCAACTGGGCGGCAAGGTTGAAGGTTCCGAGCTGCGTGAGTTCGGTTACGCCCGCGTTGACGTGGTCGGCAAGAGCCGCCTGCTCGACGGCATCGAAGACCACATCGACGCCGACGGCCTGTTTGGCCTCGACGTATGGATGAGCCACGGTGACAAAGTCACCAGGATGCCGGAAGATTTCCATATCCTCGCCAGCACCCCGAGCTGCCCGATCGCCGGTATGTTCAACGACGAGCGTGCTTACTACGGCGTGCAGTTCCACCCGGAAGTGACCCACACCAAGCAGGGCGGTCGCATCCTGTCGCGCTTCGTTCTCGACATCTGTGGCTGTGAAGCCTTGTGGACGCCGTCGAAAATCGCTGAAGACGCCATCGCCAACATCCGCGCACAAGTCGGCACCGACAACGTGCTGCTGGGTCTGTCCGGCGGTGTCGACTCCTCGGTAGTTGCCGCACTGCTGCACAAAGCCATTGGCGATCAGCTGACTTGCGTCTTCGTCGACAACGGCCTGCTGCGTCTGCACGAAGGCGAGCAAGTGATGGCCATGTTCGCCGAGAACATGGGCGTCAAAGTCATTCGCGCCAACGCTGAAGACCAGTTCCTCAACAACCTGGCCGGCGAAGCGGACCCTGAGAAGAAGCGCAAAATCATCGGTCGCACCTTCATCGACGTATTCGATGCCCAGTCGAACAAACTGGAAAACATCAAGTACCTCGCTCAGGGCACCATCTACCCGGACGTGATCGAGTCGGCTGGCGCGAAAAGCGGCAAGGCGCACGTGATCAAGTCGCACCACAACGTGGGCGGTCTGCCGGAAGAGATGAACCTGAAACTGGTCGAGCCACTGCGCGAACTGTTCAAGGACGAAGTCCGTCGTCTGGGTCTGGAACTGGGCCTGCCGTACGACATGGTCTACCGTCACCCGTTCCCGGGCCCGGGCCTGGGCGTACGCATCCTCGGTGAAGTGAAAAAGGAATACGCCGACCTGCTGCGTCGTGCCGACCACATCTTCATCGAAGAACTGCGCAAAGCCGACTGGTACCACAAAGTCAGCCAGGCCTTCGTGGTGTTCCAGCCAGTGAAATCGGTTGGCGTGGTGGGCGATGGCCGTCGTTACGCCTGGGTCGTGGCCCTGCGTGCCGTGGAAACCATCGACTTCATGACCGCACGTTGGGCACACCTGCCTTACGAACTGCTGGAAACCGTATCCGGCCGCATCATCAATGAAATCGAAGGTATCTCCCGCGTCACTTATGACGTGTCGAGCAAGCCGCCGGCGACCATTGAGTGGGAATAATGTCACCGGCCTGAGGGCCGATTGACTGAAATAAAAAACCGTCTGGCGTTCGCGTCAGGCGGTTTTTTTTTGAGTTCACCGTGTGCAATCGAAGTGGGTACTAGCACACCTGTACTATAGCTACGCGTATTTCATCGCCCTAAGCTACAGGCAACTTCTGTTGTGGGTTGGACCGCCATCATTCGTGGCAAAACCACTAAAAACCAGATATCTCAGATGTTTGGCCCGCCGATGCAGGAACAGGCCGACTCGGACACCATGACTAACTGGACGTACGTAAAAAGCGAAGAAGGGCTGGAGAAGTACGTGAATCTTGTCCACCGATTCGTCTCGCCGGAAACCAGCGGTGCTATTGGTACAGCAACGTCACACGTGGCCAATGCGCAGGGCACGATGAATGAAGTGACCAGCGTAACCACCGGCAAGACCACCGCCCAAGGGATCAATTTGAGGATTTTTTTCGAGAACGATATCGTCCAGAATTATTCTGTTTCGCGTTGATTACAGCCTACGGATCCTCGCCAATGCCAGTCAGTTTTACTGACTGGCATTTTTGTTTCCGGGCGCAAAGCACCTTGGCAAGACTCGTCGCGCTCAATTGATCGCGAAGACTGGAGTCGTTACTAAAGAAACTGCGATCGAATCACGTCTGTATCGAACGGCGTTGTCCCTTGATCAGGCGCAAAAACCATCTGTGCCTGCTGCGGCGAAGCCACGCGTTCCCCTCGTGCTCGTACATGTAAATCGAACAGAGTCTCCAGATCCGGCCGTGGCGTATGCACCAAAGCCCGCAGCATCAACGATACCCCGCTGAGATTGTTGCCGACGTTGTTCCACCGTGGAGATGAAGTGAGCCCCAGATCGGCCCAGATCATGCGTCGTTCCTGAAGGTCCATCACGAATGGCAGACAGATCACTGTGTCGGACGCGATATCGATACGGTCGAACACGGTTCGCGGCTCGTACACTTCACCCGACGCAGTGTCAGTGCGGGCCATCCAGCCAGCGAAGCATTCCGGGAGATCACAGTACGGCTGCTGGGTGTATGAGTTGATGGACGTGACGACATAACGGATGCCCTGCTCGACGAGCACGTCGATGTCGAGATCGATAAATTCCGAAGCCCCCTCGGGTGCATCGACGATGTCGCCGCTGTGGTAACCGCCGTAACCCTTCAGGTTGTAGTACGCGACCGTATCCTTGAACACGAAGTCGGCATCGAAAAATGCGGCGGACAAGTCGATGTCCGTGCGTTCGCGGCCATTCTTCCACCACAGAAACAGGCGAATGAATCGTGTGTCAGGCACAGGCAGCCGACTGCCCCGCACCAGTGTACGTAGTGACTTCGATGAAGCGCGCTGCGCCAGCGGCACCTTGTATTCACGTAATGCTGGATCAATGAAACAGCGACCTAATGGCGGCAGGGAGGCAAAACGCTGTACGAGTGCGTTCTCGCAGATACGGGCAGCACGCGCCAACGTTTCAGGTGTGAGAGGTTCGCGTCGATCCTTGATGGCAAAGACTTTGGCGAATGAACCTTTCGGGGTGAACGCCCGCAGGGGCAGAGGGCGCGGCGCACGTAACTGGGCCAGCAACTGCAGCAGAACGGGTGAGGAAACGTGTGCCGCAACAGCCTCGAACGCGTCGAGTACCGATTCGGTTTCCGTCGCGCGGCGCAGGGTTACGTCAAGCCGTCGTGCGAACTCGCCAGGACGGCTTTGTAGTATTGGCACAAGCGTGGCGATGTCACGCTGGGCCAGCATTGTTTCGACACGTGAATTAAATGTGGCGGGCGGTTCGTTACGACGCGCTGCCGTGATGGCGGCAAGAGCTCGTGGGTACTTCTCGGCGTAGTCGCCCGGATGCAGTACTTCAGCCAGGCGTTTCCAGCGCTCAGCATGGCGCATCACGTCTTCTACAGCGTCGGGAATGTTATCGAGCAGGCGCAAAAACAGGCGACGCATCGAGCGCTTCATCGCTTTGAAACGTGTCGAAGCGGTCGCCAGCGACACGTCTCCGCCACTCAACGCGACCGCCAGTCGTAGCACGTCAGTTGCCGTTTCGACGTTTCGCTGCAGAAATGTGTCGACCCGAGCATCGCTGGCGACATGCAGAATCAACGCTCCGCCAACCAGTGCACGGATCTCCCGGAAGGGGATGGTCTCGGGCAGCAGACGGAATACATCGCTTTTGTACTCGCGGATAAACCAGACGACATCGGCCGTCTCCTCTTCGGAGAGCGAGGTGCGCGATGAAACCAGTGGCTCAAGCAGTGACTCGAACTCAGAGACGCTTCCGGATTCGATCACCCAAGGTATGAAGTTGCCTTCAAGCAGGGGAGGTCGAGAGTGTTCAGTCGGTGGTAAACGCCGAACCGTGAGGTAGTGCATGACGGCGTTCAGGTACAGCTCTGCATCTGGGGCCTGCAGAACCTGCTCTGGAAAGTCAGGATAAAACGGCCGGTGGTGCACATGAGCGCCAGCCCGGCGCCGAAGCATTCCGATAATGTCGCGCAGCCAGTGCTTGAGTTCTGCGGGTGATAGCCCGCCGATTTGCTCAATCAGAGACTCCGAGAGTACGCATCGGAACGCCGCGATTTCCTGGATGGCCGACGCGACATGAGCACGCGTAGCACCGCCAGTACCCATCGGGACGTGAACTTTGCTGCGGCGACGCAGGAACAGCTCCTGATTCATCCTTGATTTTCTCCTTTGGTCGCCGTCGTGAACGAGCAGCAGCATTGTGTCTACAGCAGATATGAAAACGCCTGCAAGCAGCAGGCGCAGTGTGGAGAGCGAAACCCCTAGGTCATAGGAGGTTTAGAAGGAAGGTGTTCCATAGCCACGGACGCATTCTACGGGAGGTTGTCCCCGTTTGTCAGGTTGCTCTGCGCCCCGACACGAACGGGGGCTGAGGGCCTGACAAGCCACCAGCGGACCATTGAACGGCAATGATCGCGCTGAACTTGCCTGCTTGCTTCAAGTGGCTGAAACCCCCGGCCCAGGCCGGATTTGGGGCATTTCAATCGCTTGCGAAAACCCTTCAGTCGGGTAGGCGACTTTGTATTTTCAGGCCTATTTCTATCAGGCGCTGCGATAACGCTGAGATATCAGGAAACAATACGCCACTGATGCGTGGCATTGATTGAAGCCAGAGGTAGGCTTGGCCGTCCAGCGTCCGATTCACGGGTGTTCGCACAATGCTGCCTGTGCTGTTGCGACGCACGAGTGTGTAATTGCCTTGCGACTTCTCAATCAGGTACATGCCATTGCGATGCAGCAGGCGGTCCAGTGTTTCGTCAGTCCATGTCACCGGCGGTGCGTCGATTTGCAGGCGCAAGTCAGCGTGCAGGTAATCGAACGAGTCGCGCGTCGATGCCCCGTTGTCAAAGGGGCCGCGAGCGACTTTGATTCCCGGGTCGATGCTGACGCCCGGATCTTCTCCGGGAAAGGCTTCTTCAATCCGCAAACCGATGCCGCCTTTGAGCTCGCTGATGCCCGGCAGATTTCTGAAGTTATTGGTGTTCTGCGCATCGACCAGGGCGATCCATTTGTCTGGGCGATTGAGGATTTCGTCGCCCCACATGATTTTGGACGTCATGCGAGCGCGCATCATCTGCTCTTCAATCGAGGTGAGCGGCACCTTCATTTTGTAACTCGCCGCACAATCGAGACTTTGAACCCGGACGCCATTTGCCTGGGCAGACTTGACCAGTTCGAGCATGTTGAACGCTTCGTTCGGATCGGTTCCGAGGCTGGTCAGATAAATCCGCAGATCCTCTGACATCTGACCGGACGTGTGGAAGCTGTTCAGGTCTGACTGGGCGAAATCACTCAGCAGGTCACGCACGTAGAGCGTCGTGGCGTGGCGCGCCAGCGCAGGCATGTTTTCGATCATGAAGCGCATGCTGGTGATGCGATCCAGGGTTTCTCCCACCACCAGACCTTTGGTTTTTTCAAAAATGCGATCAATCAATGCATCGGTCGTCATTGAGTGACTGACCTCGGGCAGAATCGGACGTGCGGGCAGATTGGACCAGTTCAGTGCTGAGTAATACTCTCTGGCTTCGTTCAGGAGCAATGTGCGTTGGTGGTCGAAATGCAGGGTATACAGATCGTTAACAGACAAATTGCGTCTGGCCTCGCGAACCGCATCGGCGGAATCGTCAGGCAAGTTCATCGCCCACTTTCTCAGCCTGGCCATGTCCAGCCCCAAAACATCATAGAGGGTGGTCACAAGGCGTAGCGGACGGGCGGTTGCCGGGACGGGTTCGACCAATGGCAGCTCCGGCGATGGTGTTGATGGGGTGGGCGGGTTTGATGAGCTGGTCGACGAGTGCGGATCAAAGTACGAATGGCACGCCGTACCCAGACATTGACCGCCGCCATTGAGTCGCAGCGCCAGCATGCGCTCCCACCGGCCGGCGGCACTATAGCGGACCGGCAATGAGCCGACGAACTGATTGGCGCGCTCAGGGTCGACGATAGCCCAGTGGCCACTGTCCTCGGAGGTGTCGAAATAACGTACGTAGTAGGGCTTGCCATCGAGATCAATGGCATAGGGCGGTTCGCCATCAAGGCGATAAATGCCCTGAAATTTCCCTGATTGCGTTTCTGCGCTGTAGCGATCAAGTAACTCATTGCATAGATACCGGGCCGGAACCTTCGGTACCGATGGGGGTTGTGGTGCAGTGGGAGCGAGGACTACGGGCGAAGTGGGGGGTGTTTCGCTGGCAATGTCGTTTGCCATCTCGACAACATCTTTATCCGCCACCACAACCTGCGCCTGATCCTGGGTTGGCAGGAAAGGTTCGTCAGCCGAGGTGAACTCGATCAACCCGGCCATCTCTTGCGCTTCGGCAAATTCAACCTGTGGCCCCACTTCCAGATGCGCCCCGGTGCCGATCAGAAACGGCACGTTGAACAGCGCTTCTATGCCATTGAGCACCGCGCCAAGGGTACCGGCCCTGCGCTCGGCGGGCGTCCTGCCGTTGACCGCTCTGTCGATGTTCAGTCCCATGTTGGCAATGCCGGCGCCAATAACCGGCAGCGCCAACGGCCAGCCCACGGTGGCCATCGGGCCGAACACCTTGAGTCCGGCACTCAAATAGCCGATCCAGAGCTTTTTGCGCAGCTCAGCATTGGACGTCAGTAACAGACTGACTTCCTCGGACATCGAGTGGCGGGCGCAAATGCGTAGCCAGGTGAACGCATCACGGCTGATCTCAAGGTTGGTCTTGTTGATCAGGTAATGATCGGAATGACCCCAAGTGCTGACCAGACGATTCATCAGGTCGGTGAAGTTCTGGTTGATGGCGTGACGGTCTGCGAAAGAGAAATGGTTGAGAAAAATCTTGCAGCGCGTCTCATCATTCAATTGTTCAAGCACCCACCAGTGCAGCGCCGCTTCGTTCTCCAGCACTTTAAAGGCCTGGGCTTCGCCTGGCAGATAAAGTGTTTGCCGCCCGCTATCTTCAACAAAGCGCAGGATATTGACGGCGATGTGACCGTCGATATCCAGCGCGCGCACCTCACTGCCGACAGGGTAAGAGGACTGCAGCATTTGCAGGGTGACGGGCCAGGTGACGGGACCGCACACCGAGTTGATCACGCGTTGAAAATCAGTGCCGTCGAGGTGACCTTTTTGCAGCGCGTTCACCGCCAGGCTGAGAAAACTGCACTTGGCCAGCGTGCGGAAATTGTCCGCTGAGTTCTGCCAGAACGTGGTCAGTTGATGGGTGTAGTGCGTGCTGAAATCGATGTTCCAGAACGCCTTCAGAACATCGCTGCCCAGCAGCTTCACTTCATTGCTCTGATTGAAGGATTCGGCCTGCGGCCCGTCCGTGTAAAAGCCGCCGTACAGGCTCAGCAGGTCTGCATTGTCCTGATCGGTGACACGAAAGCGATGGATCACCAATTGTGTGAGGGTCAACGATTCGTATGGTTTTTCCAGTGTGTGTTCCCAACCGGTAAATGTCAGAGCGCTGCTTTGCGCCGTCCTGAATCGGTGGAAATAGACATGGTCCGGATCGTTGCCCGAAAGTCCTTTGTCCGTCAGTAGCTCAATGGCGACTTCGCGGGCCGCGTCCAGCAGACTGGGACAGGTTTGTACGACGGTGGTAGCGATGGCCTTGAGGCTGGCCTTGTCTGCTGCGTTCGGCAGCAGACGGCGTTCGGGTGCGTTCATGCAGTTCTTCATCCATGAGGAAACGAAGATCGAGCATGTCCCATCGGCTCACGGGCCATGCACTATCCCTGTATTTTTCATTTGCGGTGCGGATTCAGTCCGGCAGCCGGCTCTGCAACGTCAGCCCCATCTCGGTCAGACGATGAGACATGTCCTCGATGCTGGCAAAGCTGACATCGTTCACCAGCGGCCAGGCCGGCCGGTGCAGGGAAACCCGTCCATCGGCCAGACGCGTCACAGGTGTATGCGCGAGCATTCCTGACTTGCTCCGGTGCAGCACGGTGAAGCTGTCGCCGACTTTTCTGAACAGGTACATGCCACGTCGGTGCAGCAGGTTTTCCAGCGTCTGCTCATTCCAGTTCACCGGTTCGCTCGGCATGCGCAGGCGTAAATCGGCGCGAAGCACATCGTCATTGCTCCGCGCGGCAGCCCCATTGGCAAACGGCCCCCGGTTCACGTCGATACCCGGATCGATGTCGATTTCCATGGCGTCCGCTGCGCCGACTTCCTCGATGCGCAAACCGATGCCGCCCTTTATCTCACTGAGGCCGGTCAGCCCCCTGAGGGTGTTGGTGTTCTGCGCGCCGGTCAGTACGATCCATTTTTTCGGGCTGTTGAGGTAGGTATCGCCGGTCATGATGTCGCTTGCCAGATACGTACCGATCATTTGCTCGTCAAAGGGTGACAGTGGAGTCTTCATCTTGTAGCTCGCTGCACAGTCGATGCCCTGGACCCGAACGCCGTTTTCCCTGGCCACTTTGACCAGTTCCAGTGCATTGAAGCGTCCCGTCGGATCGGTGCCCAGGCTGGTCAGGTAGGTTTGCAGATCGGCCGACAGGTTGCCGGTTGTGAAATAGCGGTTCAGTTCCACCTGCGCGAAATCACTGAGGATGCCGCGCATGTACAGGGTTTTTGCGTGCCGAGCCAGTGCCGGCATGTTTTCAATCAGGAAGCGCATGCTGGCAATGCGATCCAGGGTTTCCCCCACGACCAGCCCGACGGCGGATTCAAAGAGGCGGTCGATAAGCTCGGAAAGGCTGATCTGCGCATTGATCGCGGGAATGGGGGCGCGAAACGGTGGAGTGATCCACGGCAGTGAACTGAAAAATCTTTTCGCGGCGGTTTGCAGCGCAATGCGTTTGTTGACGGCGTACAGCTCAAAAGGGTCAGTCATGCCGAAGGCACCGTCGGCGTCGGGCACCAGTTGAGCGTGGGTTTCGTTCAGATTCAGTGCCCAGGCTCTTATCGAACGGCGTACCGTCGGCTCGATGTCGAAGGCAGACGTCACAATGCGCACCGGACGTGATACCGGGCTGCGCAATTCGACCTCCGTTTGCGCGGGCGCTTCGGGGGCTGGCGGTTCCTGAGGGGCGAGCGCAAGGTCGGGCGCGCACGGTTTGCCCGCGCATTGGCCGCCGCCCCGCAAGCGCAGGGCCTGCATCCGCTCCCACTGGCCCTCGGCGTTCAGGCGAACAGGCAATGAGTGGACAAATTGATTGGGCCTGTCCGGATCAACGATGGCCCAGTAGCCGCCCTCGTCGGTGTCGCCGAAATAGCGCACGTAGTATGGGTTGTCATCCAGATGGATGGCGTAGGGCGGATCGCTATCCAGGCGAAAGATCCCCTGAAATTGCCCGGGCTCGCGTTGCACATCGAGCCTGTCGAGCAGCTCGTTGCACAGGTATTTGTCAGGTATGGGCGGTGGTGCAGCGCTCTCGGTCGGCGGCAACCAAGATGTTTCCAGCGGCGGCGCAATCACGTCTGGCTCGACCGCAACCTCGCTTTCCTGCGGTTCGACCAGCGGATCCGGCACCTCCACTGCTGCAGCCGGCTCGTTCAGTCCGGCCATTTCTACGGCCTCCACTGCATCCACCTCGACACCCACCTCTAGCATCGGGCCGGTGCCTTTGAGAAATGGAATGTTGAACAGTGCATCAATGCCGCTCAACACGGCACCCAGCACGCCGGCCTTGCGTTCGCTGGAGGTTTTGCCGTTGACCGCCTGATCGATGTTCAGCCCCATGCTGGCAATGCTGGCGCCAATCACCGGCAGCGCGAGCGGCCAGCCGACGGCGGCCATCGGGCCAAATACCTTGAGGCCGGCGCTCAAGTAACCGATCCACAGTTTTTTGCGCAGATCGCCATTGGACGTCAGCGTCAGGCTGGCTTCGGCAAACATGGCGCTGCGGGTCGAATCGCGCAGCCAACTGAAGGCATCGCCGCTGATTACGGCGTTGGTTTTATTGATCAGATGATGATCGGAGTGTCCCCACGTGCTGACCAACCGATTCATCAGATCGGTGATGTTCGTCGTCATGTGCTGACGGTCGGCGAGTGCAAAGTGACTGAAGAAAGCCTGGCGCCGGGGCTCCAGGTTCATCTGCTCAAGCACCCACCCATGCATGTCCGCCGCGGTTTCCTGTACGACGAACGCCACCGTTTCACCCGGCAGATAGACCATCTCCCGGCCTGTGGTACTGACGATGCGCAGAAGGTTGGTCGCCATATGCCCGTCGATATCGAAGGCGCGCACGCCACTGTCTGGTGTGTGGGTTGATTGCAGCGTGGCCAGCGTCACTGGCCAGGTAACAGGCCCCATAACGGCGCTGACGATCCACTGGAAATCCGTGCCGCTCAATTGCTCGAGTTCGAGTGCCTGCACGGCACGGCTGAGGAAGTTGCACCTGGCCAACGTGCGGAAATCATCCGTGTGGGTGTTCCAGAACGTAGTCAGTGTGTCGTTGTAGCGCGAGCTGAAATCGATGTCCCAGAAGGCGTTGAGCACTTCGTTGCCATGCAGGCGAACTTCATTGCTGTGGTCGAAATCTTCGGTCTCGGGCCCGTCCGAATAGAACCCAGCGTAAAGATCCAGCAGGTCGGCGTTGTCGACGTCGGTGGCGCGAAAGCGATGGATCACCAGTTGTGTGAGGGTCATCGATTCGTAGGGTTTTTCGCGGATATGTTCCCAGCCGGTAAACGACTGGCCGCTGCTCTGGGCTGCTCTGAATCGATGGAAGTAAACCCGGTCCGGATCGGTGTCTGGCAGGCCTTTGAGCTCAAGCAGCTCGCGGGCGACTTGATAGGCCGCGTCGTGCAGGCTGGGGCAGGTTTGCACGACCGTCGCGGCGATGAGCTTGAGGGCGGCGTTGTCCGCTGCGTTCGGCAGAGGATGTGTTTCGGGGGCGTTCATGCTTTCTCCATCCTTGAGAAACGAAAGCCGAGCATGGCTGATTCGCCCCGGGAGAGTGCACTACATGGATACCGCACATCGGCGGTCGAAACGTGCCGGGGTCAGCGCCGGGCTACGTCGGAGAAGTAGAACTTGTCGAGGGTGTGGCGCGATTCGGTGTACTCGAACTGCCGGCCGTCCTGCAGAAATGTCTGGTTGCTGACCACGATCACATGGCTCTGCCCGTCGAGGTCCAGGTGCAGCAGGTCATCCTTGCTGCGTGGCACGGCTTCGATGGTGCGTTGGGCATAGGCGATCTGCAGCAGCAGGGTTTGTTCGATGTAGGCGTAGATCGACTGCTCGGCGATGTCGCGAGACAGGTCGGGAATCACCGCGGTGACGAAGTGGTTGATGTCGAGAATCACCCGTTTGCCGTCGATTCGTCGCACGCGTTTGACGCGGGTGATCAGGCTGCCGGGCTCGGCATTAATGTGTTCGAGCAGGGTGCCTTCGAGCGGTATCTGGGCCAACTCGACGACTTCGGTGCTGACGTCATTGCCCAGCCGTGGATAGGTTTCCTGAAAACTGACGATGCCGCCGAGCTGGAATTCGATCGGGTTGGTCGAAAGAACGAACGTGCCTTTGCCATGAATCTTCTGCGCAAAACCACGCTCCTGAAGTAGCTCGATCGCCTTGCGCACGGTGCCCCGGCTGGCTTGATAGCTGTCCATCAGTTCGGTTTCGGACGGCAGTCGCGCGCCGCGTTCGAGGCGTTCAGTGGTGATACTGGCCAGCAGATCGCTATAGATCTGGTTGTATTTGCTCATGGATAGGCTCTGTGCCGGCTGTGCTCAAAGCCTCGAACCTTAAGGGCAGGGTAGGGCTTTGTCCATGTGGTGGATGGAAATCGCCTTAGGTTCGGGTAGGAAAATTCGCTGACGGTCTGGCGGCAATAGGCAAAAACAAACTCGTACAGACGAGTTATTGCATTAACTCGTCTGTACGAGTATTTTTTCGCTTCGGCATGCTGCCAATAACAACAATCCACAGTGGAAGAACAAGCATGAGCCACGACTATCCGAAGATCGCCAGCGAGCTGCTGCAAAGCCTCGGCGGCAGTGAAAATCTCGAACAGGCCGCCCATTGCGTCACGCGCTTGCGCCTGGCCCTGAAGAATCCCGGCCTGGTCGACAGCGCCACGCTCAACCAGATCGATCTGGTCAAAGGCTCGTTCTTCACCGGCGGTCTGTATCAGGTAGTGATCGGTCCGGGCGAGGTGGAAAAGGTCTACGCCGAACTGCGTCGCCAGACCGGTCTCGCCGCGTCGACCATCGCCGACGTCAAACAGAAAAGCGCCGAAAAGATCAACGCCATGCAGCGCCTGGTGCGGGTGTTTTCCGATGTGTTCATGCCCATCCTGCCGGCGCTGATCATTGCCGGCCTGCTGATGGGCATCAACAATCTGCTCGGTGCCAAGGGCATGTTCATCGAGGGCCAGACCCTGCTGGACGCCTACCCGAAACTCGACGGGCTCTGGAGCCTGATCAATCTGATGGCCAACACCTCCTTTGTGTTTCTGCCGGCACTGGTGGGCTGGTCGGCGGCCAAGCGTTTTGGCGGCAGCGAAATCCTTGGCATCGTGCTCGGCCTGATGCTGGTTCACCCGGATCTGCTCAACGCCTGGAACTACGGCAAGGCCGTGGCCGGGCTGGACGGGCAACACATGCCGTACTTCGACATCCTCGGCCTGTTTCAGGTGGAGAAAGTCGGTTATCAGGGGCAGATCCTGCCGATATTGCTGGCCGCGTACGTGATGAGCGTCATCGAGAAATGGCTGCGGGCGCGTGTGCCCAATGCGGTGCAATTGCTGGTGGTGCCGATCACCACCATCGTTGTCACGGGTGTGCTGGCACTGGCGGTGATCGGCCCGGTGACCCGTCATGTCGGCATCCTGATCACCGAAGGCGTGGTCATGCTGTTTGATCTGGCGCCGATGGTCGGCGGGGCGATTTTCGGACTGCTCTATGCACCGCTGGTGATCACCGGCATGCATCACATGTTTCTCGCGGTCGACCTGCAGTTGATCTCGACCCAGGGCGGCACATTCATCTGGCCGATGATTGTCATGTCCAACCTCGCCCAGGGCAGTGCAGCGCTTGCAGTGTTCTACATGACGCGCAATGCGCGGGACAAAAGCATGGCGTCGACTTCGGCGATTTCCGCGTATTTCGGTATCACCGAGCCTGCGATGTTCGGGGTCAACCTGCGCTACAAATTTCCGTTCTACGCCGCACTGGCCGGTTCGGCACTGGGCTGCATCTTCCTGTCGCTGAACAAGATCCAGGCTTCGGCGATCGGGGTTGGTGGCCTGCCCGGTTTCATCTCGATCATTCCGCAGTTCATTCCGATGTTCGTGATCGGAATGCTGATTGCCATGGTTGTGCCGTTTGTTCTGACCTGTGCGCTGAGCATGAAGATTGTCCGTCCCGGCTACCGGGTTGCCTGATTCCAGACCTGCAAAGGGCTACATATTCAAGAGGGAGATGCGCCATGCAAGACTGGCAGCGTTCGGTGATCTACCAGATCTACCCGAAGAGTTTTCACAGCCATGCCGGCAACCCGACCGGTGATCTGCTCGGGGTAGTAGCCAAGCTCGACTATCTGCAATGGCTGGGTGTCGATTGCCTGTGGATCACGCCGTTCCTGCGCTCGCCGCAACGTGACAACGGCTACGACATCAGCGATTACTACGCGATCGACCCGAGTTACGGCTGCATGGCCGACTGCGAACTGCTGATCGCCGAAGCCGGCAAGCGCGGGATCAAGCTGATGCTCGACATCGTGGTCAACCACACCTCGATCGAACACGTCTGGTTCCAGCAGGCGCGCAGCAGTCTCGACAATCCATATCGCGACTTCTATATCTGGCGCGATCAGCCGAACAACTGGGAATCCAAGTTCGGCGGCTCGGCCTGGGAGTATGAAGCCCAGACCGGGCAATATTACCTGCACCTGTTTGACCACACTCAGGCCGATCTGAATTGGGACAACCCCAAGGTGCGCGCCGAAGTGTTCAAGATGATGCGCTTCTGGCGTGACAAGGGAGTGGGTGGGTTCCGTCTCGATGTGATCAATCTGATCTCCAAGCCTGCAGACTTTCCCGAGGACAACAGTGACGGTCGACGCTTTTACACCGATGGCCCGAACGTCCATGAGTACTTGCAGCAGATGCACCGCGAAGTCTTCGCCGGGCATGACCTGATCAACGTCGGCGAAATGTCATCCACCAGCCTCGAACACTGCATTCGCTACTCGAATCCGCAGTCGCAAGAGCTGTCGATGACCTTCAACTTCCATCACCTGAAAGTCGATTATCCGAACCTGCAAAAGTGGGTACGCGCCGATTTCGATTTCCTCCAGCTCAAGCGGATTCTCTCCGACTGGCAGACCGGCATGCAGGCCGGAGGTGGCTGGAATGCGCTGTTCTGGTGTAACCACGATCAGCCGCGGGTGGTCTCGCGTTTTGGCCATGACGGCGAATATCGGGAGCTCTCGGCGAAGATGCTCGGCACTGCCCTGCACTTTTTACAGGGCACACCGTTCGTGTATCAGGGCGAAGAGCTGGGGATGACCAATCCGGGGTTTGAACACATTGATCAGTACCGCGATGTCGAAACCCTGAACATCTTCCGTCTCAAGCGAGAAGCGGGTAACAGCGACGCCGATAACATGGCGGCGATCATGCAGAAGTCCCGCGACAACGGACGTACGCCAATGCAGTGGAACGCTGAAGCGAACGCCGGCTTCAGCAGCGTTGAACCGTGGATCGGGGTGCCGGCGAATGCCGCGCAGATCAACGTCGATAACCAGCTCGACGATCCCGCATCGGTACTGCATCACTACCGTCGGCTGATCGCTTTGCGGCGCACCGAGACGTTGATGTCAGACGGCGTTTATCGGCAACTGCTGCCGGAGCACAAGCAAGTCTGGGCTTACCTGCGCGAAGGCACGGGCGAGCGCCTGCTGGTGGTGAACAATTTCTACGGCACCCCGTGCGAAGTCGAACTGCCCATGGAGATCGACGAGGCATTGAACCAGCGCTTGCTGATCAGCAATTACCCGGACTGTCCGCGACGCAATCGACAGGTGAGTTTGCGACCTTATGAGTCGTTCGTGCTGCACCTGATCGATCCCTGATTCCTAACAGGAAAACCAGCGTTTCAAAAAACACGCAGAGCCCTGCGCGGGGGAGTTTTGCGCCGAATTCATGCAAACACACAATAAAAATAATGGGGTGGCTTATGAAAACAACAATAAATCGCAGCCTTGCAGTGGCAGGTATATGCCTCGCATTACCACAGTCATCACATGCGCTGGAGTTCGGTGGCTACTTGCGCAGTGGTGTTGGCAATTCGCTCAAGGGCGGTGGCCAATCGTGTTTCCAGTTGCCAGGGGCGCAAACCAAATATCGCTTGGGCAACGAGTGCGAGCAGTACGGCGAGCTTGAATTGCGCCAGGATCTGTACACCCTCGACGACGGCTCGGTACTCAGCGTCGACGGCATGGCCTCGCTGTACAACCGCTATAACCGCCGCCCGACGTTCAACGAAGACAACGGTTCGATTCGCCTGCCGCAGGCCTACGCCCAGTGGTCGGCGATGCCCGCGCTCAATGGCGGCTCACTCTGGGCCGGCCGCCGTTACTACAAACGTAACGACATCCATATTTCCGATTTCTACTACTGGAACCAGAGCGCCACCGGTGGCGGGATCGAAGACGTGCTGATCGGCGATCTGAAATACAGCTACGCGTTCTCGCGCAAGGACAACCTCTACCAGAAGGATTACATCAACCGGCACGACTTCAACGTCGCCGGTTTCAATACCAACCCCGGTGGTGAACTTGAGTTCGGCCTCAGCTACATCGATAAGCCCGACAGCCGCGATGCTCACCGTGGCTGGGCGATCACCACGCAACATGTGCAAAGGGATTTTCTTGGCGGCAAGAACAAACTGGCCCTGCAATATGGCGAAGGGCCGGGCACCGGGCTGGGTTACACCGGTAACGTCAAACTCGACGACAGCAACAAGAGTTACCGGATCGTGGAGTTCTTCGACTGGCAGGTGACGCCGCGTTTCGGCGGGCAAGTCGAGGCGGTGTATCAGAAGGACATTCGCCCGGACGGGGCTGACCAGAACTGGATTTCCCTGGGTGTGCGCCCGACCTATGCGCTCACCGAGCAGTTCAAACTGGTCACCGAACTGGGCCACGATCAAGTCGAAGCCCCGGGAGGGACGCGCAAGCTGAGCAAGTTCACTTTCGCCCCGACCTGGTCACCCAAGGGTCCGGAATTCTGGGCGCGCCCCGAGGTGCGGCTGTATTACACCTATGCCACCTGGAACGAGGCGGCCAAACGTGCGGCCAACGAACTGGCCAAAGGCTCGGCACTGTCTGATACCGGCGCCTTCGGCACTGCGCGCCACGGTGCGAACGTCGGATTGCAGGTCGAATACTGGTGGAAATAAGCGATGCTGGTGGGGCGTCGCGCTCCACGGGCACTTCAGAGAACAAAACCGCAGGTGACGTCATGGCCACATCCCAACAATTGCAACTGCTGGCGCCTCTGTCCGGCGTGCTGATACCGCTGGATCAAGTGCCTGATCCGGTGTTTTCCAGGCGCGTGATCGGCGACGGTCTGTGCATCGATCCGACTTCGTCAACGCTGTGCGCGCCGCTGGCCGGGGTGGTCAGCAACGTGCAGGCCAGTGGGCATGCCATCAGTATCACCGCCGACACGGGCGTTCAGGTATTGATGCACATCGGTCTTGATACGGTGAACCTGGGGGGGCAGGGATTCACCCGGCAGGTCGAGGAAGGCCAGCGGGTTGAAGTCGGGCAGGCGCTGATCGAGTTCGATGCCGATTACGTCGCCCTGCACGCTCGCAGCCTGATGACCCTGATGCTGGTGGTCAGCGGTGAGCCATTCAGTTGGTGCGTCTCGCCAAGCGGTCTGGTCGAAACCGGCCAGGCACTGCTGAGCCTCGCCAGTGCCACGGCGAGCAGCGAGGAACCTTTGATTGCAGAGGGCCAAAGGCTGTTCTCGCAATCGCTGAAACTGCCTAACCCGAATGGCCTGCATGCGCGTCCGGCGGCGGTGTTCGCGCAAGCGGCCAAGGCTTTTTCAGCAAAGATTTATCTGCACAAACAGCAATCTGAAGCCAACGCCAAGTCATTGGTGGCGATCATGGCGTTGCAGACCGCTTTCGGTGACAGCGTGCAGGTCAGTGCGCTGGGCGACGATGCTGAAGACGCGGTCAATACGCTCACCCGATTATTGGCCGAAGGCTGCGGCGAAGCGGTGACGACAGTGATTGCTGTGGCGCCAGTCGAGCGCGCCGAGGCAGAGGCCCTGACGGTTTTGCGTGGGGTCTGTGCGTCACCCGGTTCGGCATTGGGCACGGCGGTGCAGATCACTGAGCCGACGCTCGAGGTGAAAGAGTTCGGCGCTGGCGCACACATCGAACGCGAAACTCTGGCTAACGCGTTGATCGAGGCCGATATGGCCTTGCAGCATCTGCGCGACATCGCCATCAGTGAAGCTCAGGCGGAAATTTTCAAGGCGCATCAGGAACTGCTCGAAGATCCGAGCCTGCTGGATCAGGCTCAGGCGTTGATCGTTGAGGGTAAAAGCGCGGCGTTTGCCTGGCGTGCGGCTACCGAGTCGACAGCGACACTGTTCCAGCAACTGGGCAGTGCGTTGCTGGCCGAGAGGGCGGCGGATCTGGCTGACGTGGGCGTACGTGTGCTGAAACTGATCCTCGGGGTTCGCGAGCGGGCGCTGGAACTGCCCGCCGGGACGATTCTGATCGCCGATCAACTGACGCCGTCGCAGACCGCCGGCCTCGACCCCGAAAAAGTGCTGGGTTTCGCCACGGTCGGTGGCGGTGCGACCAGTCACGTTGCGATTCTGGCCCGAGCCTGTGGTTTGCCGGCGATCTGCGGGATGCCTGGGCAAATGCTCGCGCTGGCCAATGGCGCCCAGGTATTGCTCGACGCCGACCGGGGCGAGTTGCACTTGCATCCGGATCCGGAGGCGATCAGCCAGTGGCAAGCCAGGCACGAGCAGCAACGCCAGCGCCATCAACACGAGCAGGCGCAGGCGACGCAAGCAGCCTGCACCCGCGACGGGCATCACATCGAAGTCACGGCCAACGTTGCCTCGCTGAGCGAAACCGAACGGGCGATGGCCGTGGGCAGCGCAGGCGTGGGGCTTTTGCGTTCGGAGTTTCTTTATCTGGATCGCAATCATGCGCCCACCCGTGATGAACAGGTGTCGACCTACAGCGCCATCGCCCGGGCGGTGGGGCCGTCGCACAATCTGGTGGTGCGTACGCTGGATGTCGGTGGCGACAAACCGCTGGCTTACGTGCCGATGGACAGCGAAACCAATCCGTTCCTCGGGCTGCGCGGAATTCGCCTGTGTCTGGCGCGGCCGGACCTGTTGCGTGAGCAGTTCCGCGCGATCCTCGGCAGTGCCGGCCTGACGCGTCTGCACATCATGTTGCCGATGGTCACTCAACTGGCGGAATTGCGTCTGGCCCGACAGATGCTGGAGGAGGAAGCGCTAGCGCTGAATCTGGGTCAACTGCCGAAACTGGGGATCATGATCGAAGTGCCGGCGGCGGCATTGATGGCCGACGTGTTTGCCCCGCACGTGGACTTCTTCTCGATCGGCACCAACGATCTGACCCAATACACCCTGGCCATGGATCGCGATCATCCGCGTCTGGCCAGTCAGGCGGACAGCTTTCATCCATCGGTACTGCGCCTGATTGCGCTGACCGTGAACGCCGCGCACGCCCATGGTAAATGGGTCGGTGTCTGTGGGGCGATGGCCTCCGAACGTCTGGCGGTGCCGCTGTTGCTGGGGCTGGGCGTGGACGAGTTGTCGGTGAGTGTGCCGCAGATTCCGGCGATCAAAGCGGCGGTACGCGAGGTGGATCTGCTCGACTGCAAGGCCATTGCCGAGCAGGTGCAGGGCCTGGAAAGCGCTGAAGAAGTGCGTGAGGCGCTGCGCCTGTATCAAGAAGCGACCGTCGATACCTTACCGGCTCTGGAGAACTGAACATGTTCGATAAATTGCAGCAGGCATTCTGGAAAGCCCTGACCCCGGATCTGGTGGTGGATGCACCGCCCGCGCAGGCCGAGCCTGCCGATGGATTGAGTGCCGAGATCGTCGCCGCGCTGGGTGGTGCGGATAACCTCAAATCGCAGCAACCGGTCGCGTTGACCCGCGTGCGCGTGGCGTTGGGCGATGTGTCGCTGATGGATCGCCAGGCGCTCAGCGAGGCCGGTGTCGCGGGCGTCATGCCCCTGGAGGGCGGGGTGGTGCACCTGATTACCGGCCTGCAAAGCTGAGCGCGGAGGGGATGTGCGGCCTCAGGTCACCCTTACTGTTTCTCAACCGCAGGTGTATCGTATTCGCCTTTTACGGGCCTTCAGGGTCTGTCGCTGATACGTGAGGTAGTTGAGTTCATGTCCTTTACCCGTCGCCAAATCCTCGGTGGCCTGGCCGGTCTTGTTGTCGTTGGCGTTGGAGTGGGGGGCGCGTCGCGTTACTGGCTGGGCAAGATGGCCGACGCCGAGGCGGGTCACGACTACGAGCTGATCGCCGCGCCACTGGACGTGGAACTGGTGCCCGGGCATAAGACCGAGGCGTGGGCGTTCGGCCCGTCGGCGCCAGGTACTGAATTGCGCGTGCGTCAGGGTGAATGGCTGCGGGTGCGGTTCATCAACCATCTGCCGGTCGCGACCACCATCCACTGGCACGGCATTCGCCTGCCGCTGGAAATGGACGGCGTGCCGTACGTCTCGCAACTGCCAGTGCTGCCGGGCGAATACTTCGACTACAAATTCCGCGTGCCGGACGCCGGCAGCTACTGGTATCACCCGCACGTCAGCAGCAGCGAAGAACTCGGTCGCGGACTGGTCGGGCCGCTGATCATCGAAGAGCGCGAGCCGACCGGTTTCAAGTATGAAAAGACCCTGAGCCTGAAAAACTGGCACATCGATGACGAAGGCAACTTCGTCGAATTCAGCATTCCGCGTGAAGCTGCGCGTGGCGGCACGGCGGGGCGTCTGTCGACCATCAACGGCGTACCGTTGCCAGTGATCGAATTGCCGGCCGGGCAGATCACCCGCGTGCGCCTGCTCAATCTCGATAACACCCTGACGTATCGCATCAACATTCCTGGCGTTGAGGCGAAGATCTACGCGCTGGATGGCAACCCGGTCGAACCTCGCCCGCTGGGCAAGGAATATTGGCTTGGCCCGGGCATGCGCATTTGTCTGGCGATCAAGGCGCCGGCCGAGGGTGAAGAACTCTCGCTGCGCAACGGCCCGGTCCGACTGGGTACCTTGCGTTCGGTGGCCAACACCGATGCGCCGACGGACTGGCCGAAAGCGCTGCCCGCCAATCCGGTGGCCGAGCCGGACCTGGCCAATGCCGAGAAACTCAACTTCAATTTCGAATGGGTCGGTTCGGTGTCGGTCAACGTCGACAACGGCAAGCCGCCAAGTCTGTGGCAGATCAACGGCAAGGCCTGGGACATCACCGACAAGACTTGTGCCGACCGGCCGATCGCCAGCCTGAAACTGGGTCAGAGCTATATTTTCGAACTGAAAAACATGACCCAGTATCAGCATCCGATCCACCTGCATGGCATGAGCTTCAAGGTGATTGCGTCGAACCGGCACAAGATCATTCCGTACTTCACCGACACCTATCTGCTGGGCAAGAACGAGCGCGCACAAGTGGCGCTGGTGGCGGATAACCCGGGGGTGTGGATGTTCCACTGTCATGTGATTGATCACATGGAAACCGGCCTGATGGCCGCCATCGAGGTGAAGTGATGCGCCAGATTCGCCCCGCGGCGATCATCGACCGCAGCCGTGATCGCGATTTCATGCGCGAAGCCCTGGCCCTTGCGGCGCAAGGCGCAGCCCTCGGCGAAGTGCCGGTCGGCGCGGTGCTGGTGCAGGATGGCGAGATCATCGGTCGCGGCTTCAATTGCCCGATCAGCGCCAGCGACCCCAGCGCCCACGCGGAAATGGTCGCGATCCGCGCCGCCGCGCAAGCCGTGAACAACTATCGCCTGCCGGGTAGCACGCTGTATGTGACGCTGGAACCGTGCAGCATGTGCGCCGGTTTGATCGTGCATTCGCGGGTGGCGCGGGTGGTGTATGGCGCCCTGGAGCCGAAGGCCGGGATCGTGCAGAGCCAGGGACAGTTTTTTACCCAGGGCTTTTTGAATCATCGGGTGTTGTATGAGGGCGGGGTGTTGGCGGAGGAGTGCGGGGCGGTGTTGACCGAGTTCTTCCGCGCTCGTCGCGCTAAACCCGCTATCTAAAAGACAACACAAAACCCTGTGGGAGCTGGCTTGCCAGCGATAGCATTGGTTCAGCCAACATCAATGTTTGATGTGCCGACGCCATCGCTGGCAAGCCAGCTCCCACAGGTTTGTTTGGTGGTTGTAAAAATTACTTCTTCGCGACAATCACCGCCCGCATCGGCGCCGGCAGCCCTTCGATCGTCTTGCTGTGATCTTCCGGATCAAGGAAGTCGCTCAGCGACTGATACTTCATCCACTCGGTACCACGTTGTTCCTCGACCGTCGTTGTGCTGACATCGACGCAACGAATATCGGTAAACCCGGCACGCCGCAACCACAGTTCCAGCGCCGGCACCGAGGGCAGGAACCACACGTTACGCATCTGCGCATAACGATCTTCCGGCACCAGCACTTGATGCTTGTCGCCCTCGACCACCAGCGTTTCCAGCACCAGTTCGCCGCCCTTGACCAGGCAATCCTTCAGCGCCAATAAATGCTCGATCGGCGAGCGACGGTGATAGAACACGCCCATGGAAAACACCGTGTCGAATCCTTCGAGGTTCGACGGCAGGTCTTCGAACGGGAACGGCAGATGCCAGGCGTTCGGCTCGGACAGATAACGCTGCACCGCCTGGAACTGGCAGAAGAACAGCCAGTTCGGATCGACACCGATCACACTGTCCGCGCCGGCACCGAGCATGCGCCACATGTAGTAGCCGTTGCCGCAACCGACATCGAGGATGCGCTTGCCCTGCAGGTCCAGATGCGGTGCAACCCGCGACCATTTCCAGTCGGAACGCCATTCGGTGTCGACGTGCACGCCAAACAGATCGAACGGCCCTTTGCGCCATGGCGACAGGCCCATCAGCGCGGTGCGCATTTGCGCACGGGTTTCATCGTCGCAATCGGTGTCGAGCTTCAAGCCGTTGAGCAGATCGATTTCACTCGGCTGGATCTTCGGCAAGGCATCCAGCGCACTTTGCCAGCGCTCCAGGTCGCCGTGACCTTTCTCCATTTTCTTGTCGAGTTGCGCTTGCAGGGTGTTGGCCCAGTCGGCCAGCGGGGTGCCAGCCAGGCGGCGGGCGAGGGGGGACAGATCAATCATGGCAAGGCAATCAACGAGGCAAAGTTAAGACACTGGAACCACGGCACGACTTTCGAGAACCCGGCGGCCAACAGGCGTTCGCGGTGTTCTTCGAGGCTGTCGGGCTTCATGACGTTTTCGATGGCACTGCGCTTCTGGGCGATTTCCAGTTCGCTGTAGCCGTTGGCGCGTTTGAACGCGACATGCAGGTCGGTGAGCAACTCATGTTCTTCGGCATCGTTGAAGCGCAGCTTCTCCGAGAGAATCAAGGCGCCGCCGGGCAGCAACGATTGGCGGATGCGCGAGAGCAACGCGGTGCGTTGATCCGGGGCGATGAATTGCAGCGTGAAGTTCAGTGCCACCACCGACGCGGGTTTGAAGTCCAGCGCGAGGATATCGCCCTCGATCACTTCAACCGGCAGTAACTCCTGGAACATTGAATCCTGACCGTTGAGGTACTCGCGGCAACGCTCGACCATCGCCGCCGAGTTGTCCACCGCGATCACCCGGCAGCCGTCAGTGCGCACATGGCGACGCAATGCCTGAGTCACCGCACCCAGCGACGAGCCGAGATCGTAGAGCACGCTGTTTGGCTGGGCGAACTGCGCCGCGAGCACGCCAAGGTTCTCGACGATGGTCGGGTAACCCGGCACCGAGCGCTTGATCATGTCCGGGAACACCCGCACCACGTCTTCGTTGAAGGCGAAGTCAGGCACCTTGTCCAGGGGCTGGGCGAAAATGCGATCGGGTTCTTTGCTCACGGCGGTGTCCGGCGGTGTCGGTGGAAAAGGCCGGCATTTTAGCCAAACTGGCGCGGGGATGCTTGGGTTGTCCGACGTGGCGAGGGGATTTATCCCCGATGGGCTGCGCAGCAGCCCCAAAACCTGTGCCTGCGGTCTGTCTGACACACCTGATTGACCGGTTTCGGGGCCGCTGCGCAGCCCATCGGGGATGAATCCCCTCACCACAGGGTTAGCGTTTAGTCTGGGAAAAGGCAGAGGCCGCAATGCCCCACTGTCCCAGCCAGTAGCTGAGGATGATGACGTACGGCGCAGCCTGGAACGGCGACACAAAACGATCGATACCGATCACGCTGTCCGAGAACACAAACGCCAGCGCACCGCCAGCCGCCAGCAGCGCCGAGCGCTTGGGGACGTCAGTGCCAAGACGGGCAAGGGCGCGCCAGAGCATGGCGCTTATAGCTGTGCCGTAGACAATCACTGGCACCAGCAATGGCCCAAGCCCGTTGGAAATCAGAATGCCCAACAGCGCCGCGCCGACCACGACTGCGAGCACCAGCGGCAACAGCGCCAGACGTTTGCAGTCACTCAGATAGGCCTTCAGATACGCCAGATGCGCAACCAGAAACGCACCCAGGCCAAACACGAACAAATCCCCCGGCCACGCCAGCAGCACATCGCCGAGCAGAGAGAAAATCAGACCCAGGCTGATCCAGCGCCGATAGTCGCTGGGCGGCGCATCATGCAGCCAGCCGAGCAACGCCAGCACCGGCAGCGGTTTGACCAACAGGCAGAGCAGCGCTGCATGTGTGCTTACACCGTAGAGAAACGTCACCGCGCCCATCAGCGCCAGAATCAGCCAACCCACGATCAGTTCACCGAAATCGCGCAGTCAAAGGTTTCCACCGGCAACACCTCGGGTGCCCACGGTTGTTGCGAGGTCAGGCGCAGACGTCCGGTGCCGGGGGCGAAGGCCTGGAAGCGCCAGGTCGAAAGCCCGGCAGCGCCAACCACGCCGGCATCTTCGGGATTGCTGTAAACCTCAGGGCTGAGCGCGCGCAACACGCCACCGGCCGAGTCCTGAATGGCCCAGCGATAACCCGTGGTCGGGTTGCTCGGCAGCATGATGATGAGGTTCTGCCCCGTGGTGAGCCGCACCGGGCATTCGCTTTGTTTTTCCACGGTCACGTTGTGTTTCGGCTGCGTGGCGCAAGCGGCCAGCAAGGCAAGGGCGAGGGGGAGAAACAGGCGAGTGGGGGACATAAGGTCAGCGGCTCCAGCGTTGGCGACGAACGGCGAGCATAACTGAAGATGAGACAAAGTGTGACGGTCGGGGCTGGCGTCGTCAGTCCGGGCCCCATCGCTGGCAAGCCAGCTCCCACAGGTTTCTCGGTTGAACACAGGATTTGTGATCACCAACGAACATTGTGGGAGCTGGCTTGCCAGCGATAGCGGTATATCAGGCACGACATGATTGTCAGAAGAGCACCTTTGCCACATCCGCAAACCGCTTGGATTCAGGTCCATAAGGTGAACGGGCGACTAACTCACAGTTAGATCGAAGCTGCCGAGAATGTCGACCTTTTCTATTACGTATTGGGCGACAACATGGAATGACATTTTGTAGTGTTTTTTAGTCTCATCGAAATCAAAAGTAAATGTCCCATCTTCTGCCTCATAGAATTTTTGTTTTTCACCCTGCTTGTCGAGATAGCCAAATTGGGCGAGTTTAAAACCGCTCACGTCTTTTTTTACAATTATGTAAATCCCTCGATAGTTTTTAAGCGGATGGGGATCACCTTCTGTGCCGTAAAAATGGAAATGGTCACTCCCTTCGGAGACGGTAAATCGGGTGGCCGCGAAGTCAGGCTGCTTTTCAATCTTGGCTGTAAATGTACCGGTGATGGTATTTGTTACGACAGTTTTAGCGGTCATCGTGAATGATTCCATGAAGGGGTGGAGTTTTATGGTCAGCTAATTGTGTAAGCGACGAAACTGTAATAGTTGACAGGTTGTAAGAATGATTTGGAATTAAGGGCGAGTGATATAGAACGTGATCGTATTAAATATCCGAATAGCTGCAAAGCCCTTCCATTCTAGAAAATACCTACGCCACATCCGCAACCCGTTTGGCGAAATGCACGGTAATGCCGTCCTTAAAGAAGTTCGGTAGTTCCTCGAATCATTACCCAATCAAAAAACCGAAAGTGCCGCTAGCGCTGATCTCTTCACCTACCTTGTTATTGAACCTGGCACTGAATGAACCTGAGTAAACGGTCTTTTGAGTATTTACAAAAATATTCAAATCACCCGAGTGAGCGAAGTAAGTGAAATATTGATGCGTTGAGTGTTGCTGCGGGACATATTCGGTAAAGGCTATTTCGAGACCGGCAGCCAGCGGGTAGATTCCAGTTTCTATCTTGACGGGAAAGTAAAAATCAAACGACCGATCTTCCGGGGTGTATTTTTCACCGGCCTTGAAAATAGCCATGATTTCCCGGGTGCCAGCGCTGGCGAAAATTTCTGTCGCCTCAAACTCATCATCGTTGACGTGTGCATTCAGGTATTCAGTCGCGGAATTCTTGCGAAAGACCAAGCCTATTGCGGGCACAGAGTGAAACGGTTTTCTACCTTCATGAATACTCAAGATACGAACTCCTTTTGCGCGGTAATGGGTTAACGCCACAGCGGTTAACCTATCGGCAAGTTCATGGAGAGGGAACTGTAAGAGTTGACAGGTAGGCTAGATTTTTTGGTTATAAGATTTTGCGAAAACGAAACTAATCAAGCGAAAAATGGCCAGCGAAGGAGCGCTGGCCATTTTAACTACTCTCGTATTAGTTGCTCAGAACAACACCTTCGCCACATCCGCAAAACGCTTGGCGAAATGCACGGTAATGCCTTCCTTCAGATAATCCGGCAGTTCCTCGAAGTTACCCCGATTCGGCTCCGGCAAAATCAGCTCGAAAATCTTCTGTCTTCTTGCCGCAATCACCTTCTCGCGCACCCCGCCAATCGGCAGTACATGCCCGGTCAGCGTCAGTTCGCCGGTCATCGCCACACCTTTTTTCGGCGCCTGATTACGGGCGAGGGAGAGCAGGGCGCTGGCCATGGTCACGCCGGCGCTTGGGCCGTCTTTTGGTGTGGCACCTTCCGGCACGTGCAGGTGGACGAAGGCTTCGTCGAAGAACTTCGGATCGCCGCCAAACGACTTCAGGTGCGAGCTGACGTAGCTGTAAGCGATCTCCGCCGACTCCTTCATTACGTCACCCAGTTGCCCGGTAAGTTTGAAACCGCGATTGAGTGTGTGAATTCGCGTGGCTTCGATCGGCAGGGTCGCGCCGCCCATGCTGGTCCAGGCCAGGCCGGTAATCACGCCGGTACCGGACAACACTTGCTCGTTGCGGAACACCGGATGACCCAGTGAGGCCTCAAGATCTTTCGGCCCGAGTTTGATCACCGCTTTCGGATCGTCGATCAGCTTCATCACCGCTTTGCGCACCAGTTTGCCCATTTGCTTTTCGAGCTGACGCACGCCGGCTTCACGGGCGTAACCGTCGATCAAGGCTTTGAGCGCGCTGTCGCTGATGCTCAGGCTGCCTTTCGACACGCCAGCCTTCTCCAGCAGTTTTGGCCACAGGTGACGCTTGGCGATGGCGACTTTTTCTTCGGTGATGTAGCCCGACAGGCGAATCACTTCCATCCGGTCGAGCAACGGGCCGGGGATCGAATCGAGGGTGTTGGCCGTGCAGACGAACAGCACTTTCGACAGGTCCATGCGCAGGTCTAGGTAGTGATCGAGGAATTCGACGTTCTGCTCAGGATCGAGGGTTTCCAAAAGCGCCGAGGCCGGGTCGCCCTGGTAGCTCTGGCCCATTTTGTCGATCTCGTCGAGCATGATCACCGGGTTCATCACTTCGACGTCTTTCAACGCCTGCACCAGTTTGCCCGGCTGCGCGCCGATGTAGGTGCGGCGGTGGCCCTTGATCTCGGCTTCGTCGCGCATACCGCCGAGGCTGAAGCGGTAGAACGGCCTGCCGAGAGACTCGGCGATGGATTTGCCGACGCTGGTTTTACCCACGCCCGGTGGGCCGACCAGCAACACGATGGAGCCGCTGATCTCACCTTTATAGGCACCGACGGCGAGGAATTCGAGGATGCGGTCCTTGATGTCGTCGAGGCCGGCGTGGTGTTTGTCGAGCACCTTGCGCGCGTGCTTGAGGTCGAGTTTGTCCTTGCCATACACACCCCACGGCACCGAAGTCGCCCAGTCGAGGTAGTTGCGGGTGACCGCGTATTCCGGCGAACCGGTTTCAAGGATCGACAGTTTGTGCATTTCTTCTTCGAGGCGCTTCTGCACCTGCGCCGGCAGGACTTTGCCTTCCAGGCGTTGTTCGAACTGTTCGAGGTCGGCGCTGCGGTCGTCCTTGGTCAGGCCAAGTTCCTGCTGGATGACTTTCAGCTGTTCCTTGAGGAAGAACTCGCGCTGATGCTCGCCGATCTTGCGGTTAACTTCCGCCGAGATCTCTTTTTGCAGGCGCGCGACTTCGACTTCCTTGCGCAGCATCGGCAGAACTTTTTCCATGCGCTTGAGCATCGGCACGCAGTCGAGCACTTCTTGCAGCTCGGGGCCGGTGGCGGAGGTCAGGGCGGCGGCGAAGTCAGTCAGCGGCGATGGGTCGTTGGGGCTGAAGCGGTTGAGGTAGTTCTTCAGCTCTTCGCTGTACAGCGGGTTGAGCGGCAGCAGTTCCTTGATCGCGTTGATCAGCGCCATGCCGTAGGCCTTGACCTCGTCGGTCGGCTCGGTGGGCTGGTGCGGGTATTCGACTTCGACCAGGTACGGCGGGCGATGGTGTTTCAGCCAGGTTTTGATGCGTACGCGGCTAAGGCCTTGGGCGACGAACTGCAGTTTGCCGTTTTCGCGGCTGGCGTGGTGGACTTTGACCAGGGTGCCGTATTGCGGCAGGGCGTCGGTGTTGAAGTGGCGCGGGTCTTCCTGGGGGGTGTCCATGAAGAACAGGGCCAGGGAGTGGTGATCGGATTTGCTGACCAGTTCGAGGGTTTCGGCCCAGGGTTCTTCGTTGACGATGACCGGCAGGACCTGGGCCGGGAAGAACGGGCGGTTGTGGATCGGGATGATGTAGACCTTGTCCGGCAGGTTCTGGCCGGGCAGGGCGAGGCCTTTGCCGGAGGAGGTGTGTTCGATGTGTTCGGCTTCGGTTTCGGTGTAGTCGTCTGGGTTTTCCGGGAATTCTTGCTGGTCGCTCATGGGGCACCTGCGCAATGGAGTATGGGTCTTAGATGGGGCAGGCTGGTGGTGGTTTCAATGGTGGGGGTGTGTTTCTGTTTGTATGTTCAGGGTTTTGACAGGGTTCGCGCTTTGGGCTTGGCGGCCTTTGGGCCGACCATGTTCTTGGGGTTGGGGTGTATATCCGTTTTTTGAGTGATGGCGGCTTAGGGTTCCGCCCTTACGGCGGGTCACTTTTTCCAGACGCCGAAAAAGTAACCAAAAAGGCTTGCTCCTGCGTGCGGCCCGCTCGCTGGGGCTCGGGGTTCCTTCGCTGCGGGATTGATCCGGGGGGCATCGCCTCCGGTTTGCTTCGCTGCACCTCCTCTCGATGTGTTTGGCTGCGCCAAACGGTCGCTACGCTCCCCCCCGGATCAACCCCTCCACTCAGCCTTCCGACGTCGCCCGTGGATCAAGATCAAGAGCTGCAGCCGAGCTAACGCTCATCCTGTTGAGTGGGGCGGCATGCGCCGCGTGCGGGGGTGTTCTCAATTTCTTGTGGGAGCTGGCTTGCCAGCGATGGCGGCCTGATTGCTAAACAAGTCCTGGAGCCGTGGGTTTAGGTCTGCTGGCTTCCGCCCGTTTTCTGACTGGATGCGTTTAAATCTTGCTGACGGACGCGATCCGTCACTCTTCAATATGTTCGAGGTCCGAGACGTCGATATTACCTACCACTTGATGTCGGCGATTGGTATCGAAATCCGTAAAGGTAAAATTGAACGAGGCCTTGAAGGTTCCTTCGTTTATATCGAATTCTGATATTTCAAGATGACCGGCGCCTTTATCACTGTTGTAGCCTTTGGTGTGTCCACCTTCTGTATACGAGAAGGAGGGCGGAACAGGAAGATTGTTTGGGTGGAATTCATACCGGCCTTGTTTGATGTTCGCTGAAAAATTGAGCTGTATGCAAAAGGAAACGGTAGAGGAGTGCGGGTAAGTTGCATATAACGCAACCTCTTTTCCATTAGTGGTAAATATAGTGGGTTGCCCTTCGAAGTTGCTGATGATGTAGTTGTTGTTAATCGCAGCAGTCAGATCGCCAGTTCCCGGTTTCCTTGCACTGTTCAATTGCAAGTCGTTAATTGACATGTTTTTGTCCTTCATTGAGTGAGATGAGCCAGTTAGTGTCCGTTTGGCCGGGCAGAAAATGCAGGATTGACCCGACTACAAATCTGATCCGTATGTCAGACAGGCCACGTCAGTTCCTGCAGCAAAAAGAACCCGCTACCCGTGAGTTCACGCGTTTCTTCACCGTGGAGTGCCTTCCCGGATAGTTTGAATCCATCGAGCGAGTATCGGTAAAGGTTGGAGTTGAGTTGGGTCACCGCAATGGCCGAAACGGATGTCAGGTCATACTGATAAACCTGAATACCGCGTTCGGTAACGACGCTTTCAGAGTAGCCAGAGATATTCGGGGTCAGCAGCTTGCGAAGTGAGATCGAGACAGTTCTTTTGCTCGACAAAGTCCAGTTTTCTTGAAAAGAAAAATCGTACCCACCCAACGGGTTGAAAGACACAGAGGTGGCTGTTGTCGTGTAACTGGCCAGATTGACCGGCGTACCGCCAATGGTGCCTTTTACTTCAATCGTGAGAGAGCCATTTGCGAAGACTGCTGGCGATGCCTTTGGATTTGTCATGGGTGCTTCCTTTCAGTGATTCAGTTGGAGAAGGAAGTCTGAAAGAAAGGGTAAAAACAGTGAACTGTCATATCTGACAGTTTTTTATACCCTTTTGCGATGGTTGTTCTTGAGAGGGGTTATATAGGGGCATGATGATCAAGCCTGGGCATGCCTGCTCGCGAAATCGCTGTGTCAGGCACCATAACTGCTGGATGGGCTGACGCCTTCGCGAGCAGGCTCGCTCCCACTAGGGGTTAGATGTGTGCTGGGGGCTGGGGAATTTCATGGTTGTCCAGCACGCGGTTTACCGCCAGTTCGGCCAACATGATGATCTGCTGGATCGCCATGATCGTCCGCCGCTGCGGCAGGTCGATGTAGGCGGCGATGTCGCTGGTCATGAGGCTGGCTTGGGCCAGTGATTCGCAGGCGTGGACCAGCAGGCTTTCGCTGTCCTGATCGGGCGCGATCTGGAACATGGTGCTGGGTTTGTGGAAGCGCAGGGTCAGGGCGTTGGGTTTAAGGTAGTGGTCGAGGGCGCGTTCGGCGGCTTCGTGGAATTTCTTCGAATCGGGGGATTCGTAGGGCGAGGTGTCGTTGTTTTCGGGCGGATTGGGTGTTGGCTTTTTCATGGTGAATACTCAGTTGGTGAAAGTGGAGCTGCCTTCGATTGCCGCGACGCAATCTGAGGTGGCAGCTGTACGCGGGTTCGCGGACCGATAACTGAGAAATCGGCATACCTCCAAGAAGGTATCCCGCGCACAGCCGCCATGACACAGACAAACAGCACCGAGGTGCCGTCAGGTTGGCGATTATGCATCAGTTATCGGGCCGCGACGCCCGTTCGCTGAATTTGCAGCGACCCCCCGAGCCTATCCACCCGACTTCCGACGCACAACCGACACAACTTGTCGGAAATCTCCGCGCAATCCCCAGTATCTGTAGGACAAGCACAATTCCTACAACACGGTATTGCTCGCGGTCGTGCTGGCACAGCAGGCCGAGTTGCAGCCAACACAAATCGTGACTGATACCGACGCCTACGGTGATGGGGTGTTCGGGGTGTTCCGTCTGCTCGTTTATCACTTCTATTCACGTCTGGCCGATGTTGGCGGTACCAGGTTCTGGCACACACGTCCGGACGCGGTTTACGGCAAGCTCAACGGACTTGCCCGCCAGACGGTCAAGTTCGAACTGATCACTGAGCGGCCAGTGCGTAATCCAGACGCTGGCTATGAGGTTGACCAAGACACAGTTTTGAAAAAAAACTTTATGGGTATTGATTCAGTGGGAGTTCAATTTCTTGAAAACAACCACTTAACTTTTCGCTTAACCGGCAGTGAAAATGAATGCATGAGTATGCAAGAAAACGCAATCCAGCCAATAAATGGGTGTTCTGCAATTATTTCTGGTCTATGCCCTAAAAGCAGAAAGTCATTGTTTTCAATGATGTCTATATAAGGCACAACAAAGAGGCCATTGAATATCAGGCAGAATAAAAACTTAATACTATTTAAGTTATTTCCCGAGAGGCGTATTTTTAAAAGGTACGCGAAAAAAATACCGCAAACAGCCAAGATCGGAAAAATGCACACAATCATTTCGTGCACTTATTGCCAATAGAATCTTGGGTTGAACAACCCGCCGAAATCAATCCTTGAGCCTTACCGGTGATGGTCATGTAACCATGGTTAGCCATAAGTGACACTCCTTGTAGTCAGTGGAACATCCTATTACAAGGGTTTCAGGTGCGCTGTAGGGCGTTTCTGAAAAGCCATACGAAATATTCTGAGCCCGGAATCGACGGCAACTCCGGGAGAATGTCTCGTAAGTTTGCAGGTAGGTCGGGAAACCAGGTGAGGCGAGATTGATCTGGCGTGCCATTACCACCACTGCCCACCGCTATCGCTGGCAAGGCGAATTGTCGCACCGCAGCACCCACAGGTTTCTCCATTGGATTCAAAGTTGGCGTGCACAAAAAAGGCGATGCCCCTTTCGGGACATCGCCTTCATTTTTACCGCCGCTAAATCTTATTCCGGCAGTTTGTACGCAATCACATAGTCACCCATCTTGGTGCCCAGCGAGCCGTGACCGCCGACAACCAGCAGCACGTATTGCTTGCCGTCCTTGCCGGTGTAGGTCATCGGGGTCGCTTGGCCACCTGCTGGCAGACGCGATTTCCACAACTCTTTACCAGAGTTCACGTCGTACGCGCGCAGGTACTGGTCGAGGGTGCCGCTGAGGAAGCCGACGCCGCCTGCAGTCACCATCGAGCCGCCCATGCTTGGCACGCCCAGGGTGAAGCCGATCGGGATTGGCGAGCTGTCGCGGCTGGTGCCGTTTTTGCGTTTCCACACTACTTTGCTGGTAGTCAGGTCGATACCGGCGACGTAGCCCCAGGCCGGGGCCTGGCACGGTACACCGAAGGGCGACATGAACGGGTGCATGATCACCGCGTATGGCGCGCCGGTGTTCGGTTGCACGCCAGCGGTTTCGCTTTCGCGTTTGCTGCCGGCGGCGACTTGCTCGCGTGGCACCATTTTCGAAACGAAGGCCATGTAGTTCGGGCTGGTGAACAGCATCTGGCGAACCGGGTCGACCGAGACGCCGCCCCAGTTGAACACGCCGACGTTACCCGGGTAGATCAGGCTGCCCTGTTCCGAAGGAGGGGTGTACTGGCCTTCGTAACGCAGTTCCTTGAACTGGATGCGGCACAGCATCTGGTCGAACGGGCTCGCGCCCCACATGGCTTTTTCGGTCAGTTCCGGGGCCAGCAGGTTGAGGTCCGAACGGGCCTGGGTCGGTGCGGTGTGGTCGCCTTTCACGGCGCCTTGCGGGACCGGGATTTCCTTGATCGGGATGATCGGCGTGCCGTCACGACGGTCGAGGACGTACAGGCTGCCCTGTTTGGTCGGGGCGATCAGCGCCGGTTTCACGCCGTCGGCGGTTTTCATGTCGAGCAGGGTTGGCTGGCTGCCAACGTCCATATCCCACAGGTCGTGGTGGGTGAACTGGTAGTTCCAGCGCACTTTACCGGTGGCCAGGTCCAGGGCTACAACACCGGCGCTGAATTTCTCGGCGCCCGGGGTGCGGTCAGCGCCCCACTGGTCTGGCGTCTGGTTGCCCAGTGGCAGGTAAACCATGCCGAGTTTTTCGTCGACGCTGGCCAGCGACCACATGTTGGCCGAGTTGCGGCTGTAGGTTTCGCCCGGTGCCAAAGGCTCGGTGGCGTCTGGCTTGTCGCTGTCCCAGTTCCACACGAGATGGCCGTCGCGCACGTCGTAGGCGCGGATCACGCCCGATGGCTCGTTGGTCGATTCGTTGTCGGTAACGTGACCGCCCATGATCACCAGATCACGGGTAATCGCCGCTGGCGAGGTGGAGTAGTAACCACCGGCAGTGAACGGGCCGATGCCTTGGGTCAGGTCGACCACACCGTTTTTGCCGAAGCCTTCGCAGATCTTGCCGGTGTCGGCGTTCAGAGCGATCAGACGGGCATCAGCGGTTGGCAGGTACAGACGGCGCGGGCAAGCCTGAGCAACGGCTTTGCCGGCTTCCGAAATCACCGCCGAGGCAGCGTTTTCAGTTTTGGCGTACGCAGCTTCGTCGTAGTACGACACGCCACGGCAGGTCATGTGCGCGAAGCCTTTGAAGCCGACCGGGCTCTTGATCTGCGGGTCGAAGCGCCACAGTTCTTTGCCGGTGTCCGGGTCCAGGGCCAGCACTTTGCTGTGCGCGGTGCAGGCGTAGATCATGCCGTTGGCTTTGAGCGGGGTGTTTTCGTTGGTCAGTTCGACCGGGTCATCGGCAGTCGGCAGGTCGCCGGTCTGGATGCGCCAGGCTTCTTGCAGCTTGCCGACGTTGGCCGGGGTGATCTGCTTCAGCGGCGAGTAGCGGTCACCGAACTCGGTGCGGCCATAGGCCTGCCAGTCGCCATCCGGCATGGCTGGCGCGGTGCTGGTGGTGTCCGCAGTGTCGCGGCCCAGCTCGCCGAAGGTTTCGCCCGGGTGGGTGAACAGGCTGGCCAGTGCGGTGAGGCCGGCCAGGATCACGGCCACGGTCAAACCGCCGGTGCCCATTGGCGCAGGGCCTGCGAGCAGCAGCGGACGACGGAACCACGGCAGCAACATCACGAAGCCGAGGACGAACCACAGGGCCAGACGTGGCACCAGTTGCCACCAGTCCAGACCGACTTCCCACAGCGCCCAAACGGTGCTGGCGAACAGGACGATGGCGTACAGGCCCAGCGCCGCGCGACGGCGCATCAGCATCAGAATGCCGCTCAGCGCGATGCCGATACCGGCCAGCAGGTAGTACAGCGAGCCGCCGAGCATGCTCAGCTTGACCCCTCCGGCCAGCATGGCCAGGCCCATCAATAGAAGCAGAATGCCGAGCAGGCTCGGTAGCAGACGGCCCCGACTCGAAGCACTTTCGGTGCTCATAGTGTGATTCTCCGTGACGTTTATGTAGTCCCGCGCTGTAGTCACTTTAGATGACGATTTGGCACAGGCATGGTTCAGATAAAAACTTGTGTAGCTAACGAATTTTCTTCGATCCCTGTGGGAGCTGCGGTGCGACGATTCGACTTGCCAGCGATGGCGGCGTGTCAGCCGACGAAGATGTCGACTGTGAAATCGCATCGCTGGCAAGCCAGCTCCCACAGGTTTTTGTGGTGTCGGTTAGAACGAGGACTGGATCTTCAGTCCTGCGATCAGGGCGTCGTCGACCTTGTCCACGCCACCGGGGTGGCGGATGTATTGCAGGTTCGGGCGCACGGTCAGCCAGTTCGTCACGTGCACGCCGTAATACAGTTCGGCGCTGTATTCGGTGTCTTGTGGCGGCAGGAACGAGGGATCGTCGTAGTCGTAAACGGCGTTGGCGCGGTTGCTCGCTTCGGCGTTTTTGCGGAAGGCCGGGTTGACGTGCACGCGGGCCAGGGCGAAACCGATGTCATCCTTGGCGCGAGCGTCGAACGGGCCTTTGTAGGTGATGCCGGCCTGCACGTAGTTGTCGATGGCGTTGGTTTTCTTGTCGTGCATCGTGCCGTTGGCGAATACGCTCAGGCCGCGCGAGTGGTCGCTGGCGACGCTGGTGATTTGCTGCTGAATGCCCAGCCACACGCCGTGTTTGCTTGACGCGCTGCGATAGGCTTCACCGCTCAACGCTGCCGGTTGGCCATTGTTGTCTTTATAGACGTCGCTGGCCTTGGCGTTGCTGTAGTAATAGCCGGCGCGGTATTCGCCCGGCAGGCCGTTGAGCTTCGGCGTCCACACCAGTTCGATTGGCAGGATTGCGCCTTGGGTGCCGCTGCCGCTGAGTTTGAAACCGTTGCCGCGATCAAGGTTCGACGGGTTCTGCTCATACGCGCCGACCTGGGCGTACAACTCCGGCGTCAGATGGTATTTGACGCGCATCGCCCACTGGCTGACCGGCCAGTTGTACCAGATGCCGCCGACCCAGTTGCCGACCTGCGAGCCGCAGAACGCCAGGTTCTGGAAGTCGCACGGGAAGCTGTTGAAGTCTTCGCCTTCGCCGAAGCGGCCGACCTTGATGTCGAGTTTCTGATCGAAGAATTTCTGCTGGTACCACATCTGCGTCAAGCGCGTGGTCTGGCCACGGCCCCAGACTTCCTGGGCCGAGGTGAAACCGCCGACGCGTGGATCGTTGATGCGGTCGTTGCTGATGTTGTTGCCGCTGCGTTTGGTAATGGTCAGTTGAAACTCGGCATCGTCCCAGCCGAGGATCTTTTGCAGGTCCAGGTGCGTACCGAGGCCGAACTGATCGCTGTAGCGCGCGGTGCGATCGTGGTCATAGCCACCGTGCAGGTTGCTGCCCATTTCGCCGGTGTAATCGAGTTTGAAGTCGTAGCCTTTTTCCGAGAGTTGGGTGCGCGTGCCGTTCCAGTCACCGAGCATGTACGGTGATTCACTGTCGAACGCGGGAGCCGCTTGAACGCAGGTGGCGAGACCCAGAACGGTGCAGCCGCCAAGGGTGCGCAGGGTCGAGATAGCGCTGTCTCGGGAGAAGGAAAAATCAGGCATGGAGAAGTCTTTTTTGGGTGTTTTCGGGGTGCGGACCGAGCGCTTCAAAATGTCGCAGGCAGTGAAGCGTTTCAGCCGAAGGGCGGCAGGATAATGATCTGTAACAAAAAGACAAAGGGGTTTTGCTGACATGCAGCCTTTCGGATTCGGTAACAGTGCGGCAAACGGGCGCATTGTCGGGCCGCGCGCAGGCTGCGATCTTCTCGGGTTGGCCTACATTTAAAGGAAGGCCTTCCACCCGACCACCCCCTCGGCTAAGGTGCGCGGCTTCTGCATTTTCACTTCGCCCAAAGGCCAGGCATGAACGAACAATCCCCCGATCCGTTGCACGGCGTGACCCTCGAACAGATCCTCACCGCGCTGGTGGCCCACTACGAATGGTCGGGGCTGGCCGAACGCATCGACATCCGTTGCTTCAAGAGCGATCCGAGCATCAAGTCGAGCCTGACGTTTTTGCGTAAAACCCCGTGGGCGCGGGAGAAGGTCGAACGTCTGTACGTGAAATTGATGCGCACCAAGCGCCCGGTCTGAAATGGACGCCGTGTGGCGCCGACGCCTGATCACTTGCGCAGCCGTACTGGGCTGGGCGGGGTTGGGTATTCAGCTTTACCTGATCTTCTTTGCGCGCTTGAGTGTTGGCGCCAGCCTGTTGGTCGGGGTGGTGAGCTTCTTCAGTTACTTCACGATTCTGACGAATACGCTGGTGGCGACGGTGTTGACCTGTGCCGTGACGGAGCGTGAATCCGCCGCCCGGCGCTGGTTTTTACAGCCGTGGGTGAGCAGTGGCATTGCCGTGAGCATTGTGGTGGTCGGCCTCGCCTACAGCATTTTGTTGCGGCACTTGTGGCATCCCCAAGGTTGGCAATTTATCGCCGATGAACTGCTGCACGATGTGATGCCGTTGCTGTTTCTGGGCTATTGGTGGTTTTGCGTGCCGAAAGGCACTTTGCGCCTGGGCCATCTGCCGTTGTGGCTGACTTATCCGTTGGTGTATTTCATCTATGCCTTGCTGCGCGGGCATTTGCTCGGCGCGTATGCGTATCCGTTCATTGATGTGGCGGTGCTCGGTTATCCGCAGGTGTTGATCAATGCCGGGGGGATATTGGTGGGGTTTGTGCTGATTGCGCTGGCGCTGATCGGCCTCGACCGATTGCGCGGATCGCAGTCCTGAATGCATGCAAACCTGTGGCGAGGGGATTTATCCCCGATGGGGCGCGGAGCGGCCCTGAAACCTGCCTCCGCAGATTACCTGGCTCACCGTGGTGCAGGTTCTGGGGCCGCTGCGCAGCCCATCGGGGATAAATCCCCTCGCCACAATTGAGTTCACCCCTCAAGTGGAGGGTGAATAGCAAAAAGTCACTCCTCTTCGGAAGTGCCCTCGGCGCGCCAGTAGCCGACGGCTTTGACAAGCTTTTCATCGAGCCCATGCTCATCCAGCAGCACCCGGCGAATCTGCCGTGAAACCTTGGTCTCGGTCGCCACCCACGCATACAGATTGCCTTTCGGTACCTGCAACTGCTTCACGGTGGTCAGCAGGTTGTCCTTGCCGCCCTCACGCAAGACCCAGATCACATTGACCTGCGCCGCGCTCTCCAGCACTTGTTGCTCGCGCCCGTTTTCCACTTCGATCACCACCAGCGCCTTGCGATTGGCGGCCAGGCCTTCGAGGCGGCGGGCGATGGCGGGGAGGGCGGTTTCGTCACCGATCAGCAGGTAGCTGTCGAAGATGTCCGGCACGATCATCGAACCGCGCGGCCCGCCGATGTGCAGGAATTGCCCGGGTTTGGCCTGTTCCGCCCAAGTCGAGGCAGGGCCGTCGCCGTGGAGGACGAAGTCGATGTCCAGTTCAAGCTTTTCGAGGTCGTAGCGACGCGGGGTGTAGTCGCGCATTTCGGGCATCGGGCCGTCGTTCTTGCCGCCGAGTACCATGGTTTCCAGGGCGGCGGTTTGTTCAGCGTTCTGCGGGAACAGCAATTTCACATGATCATCGGTGCCGAGGCTGATAAACCCGGCCAGCTCCGGCCCACCGAGGGTGATGCGACGCATGCGCGGGGTCAGGTCGACCACGCGCAGCACTTCGAGGCGACGGCGTTTGATTTCGTGCATCACGCGGTGAATGGTTTGGCTATCGACTGCGGTCATTCGGCTTTCTCCGGGGCAGGTTGAACGGCGGGGCCGTCGACGATGGCTTTGGCGGTGTCGTTGAGCAGGTCACGCACGCGCAGGATTTCTTCCGGGCTCCAGCGCCCGTGGTGCAGTTGCAGGGCATGGCGCAAGTTGTGCACCGCCTCGTGGATTTCCGGCGGCCGGTCATGGCCGCGCAACGAACGCTTGCTGACGTCGATGCGCATGCGCACGCCATCGAGGGCCACGGCCTGTTCACTCAAGGACAAACGGCCTGCTTCGGTGACGCTGTAGCGTTTTTTGCCGCCCTCGGCGTCGCCGCTGATCAGTTCGCTTTCTTCCAGGAAGGTCAGGGTCGGATAAATCACGCCGGGGCTCGGGCTGTACGCGCCATCGAACATGCCTTCGATCTGGCGGATCAGGTCGTAGCCGTGGCACGGCTGTTCGGCGACCAGTGCCAGCAGTAGCAATTTCAGGTCACCGGGGGCGAATACTCGCGGGCCACGGCCGCCGCGCTCACGCCCGGGGCGCTTCTCGAAGCCGTCGCGGCCATCACCGTGTTCGCGGTGGGGGGAATGATGGTCTCTCATTTCTGTCTTCTCTCGTCATGTTTAGATACAACTTAAGATATATCTTAAGGCTGGCGCAAGAGGTTTTTTCCCCATCCTCAGGGCCGCTGACGAGCGGCGACCTCCTGAGAAAATGCAACAGGTCAATTTTCGCGAAGGTGTCTTGATGGATAACCTTAAAGTTAAAGTCATCACTCTATTTAATCGAGCAAGTATTCTAAAGTTTTAACTAAGTACTGCTATGTCTGGGCCAGGTTGCTGTATGGTTTTTTAACTGAATCTGTATGTAGGGCATAACTTACAGTCACTGTTTTGAATATCGTTTTTTTGTTCTTTTTTCTTGCGGGTCATGAGGTTGTTTAACTACGAGGTTATCGGAAGTTACTTGCTTACTTTCCAGAGACAACAGTCGATGATGCCCCGGCATTGAAAGTTCAAGTTGACCTGGCTCAACTCCCCTGAGGGTTTTCCTGAACTTTCAATTCTTCCTTCTCATCAAGAAAACAAGGTACTGAACGATGTTCAAGAAAATCGCAATCGCTGCTCCGTTGGCTCTTCTGGCACTGGGTTCCTCGGGAGCGTTCGCCGCTGGTGAAGCCGCTCACTCCATCAACATCGTCGCCCATGTGCCGACCAACGGCTTTTACGTGGTGCCGACCGATCCTGAACTGGTCAACAAGGATCAGGACATGAGCTTCCAGCCGGGCAGCGGCAAGATGCGTGAAGTCAACGGCTTCTTCGATGTGCGCAACAACAACGGTTCGGTTCATGCCAGCCTCGACAGCGCACCAAAACTCATTTCGGGTTCAAACAGCATCGACCTGAAAGTCGAGATCAATAACAAGACCCTGACCTTGACCCCACAGGAAGTTGTCGGTGAGGAGGAGTCGAACGTCAACTTCCGTGCGCCGCTGAAGATCAGCGTTATCGGTTCGACTTTCAACCCGGGTGATTACACCGGCGTTGTCGCCATGACGTTCGACGCTGTTCCGCCGGTCGGCACGCCTTGATCGGCTGATCAGGCATTACGCGCCCATTGTTCAACGGGCGCTGCCCGCCGGGACAGGCAGCTACTGCCTGGCTCGGCGGACTTCCATTGTTCGTAATCAGAGTAAGAGTTCATGTTCCCGATGACACCCATCGCGGCTGCGCTTGCGCTGTTGTTTTGTGCCAGCGCAGCCGTGGCTTCCAACTCCGCCGGCACCACGCCGCGAAGTCTGTTGGCCCAGGCCAAAGGCCTGCCGGCGGATTTCGAGGAGCATTTCTTTGATGTGCCTCTGGCGGTTCGGGTCGAGCTCGATCATCAGCCTCTGGGCGAGGCGCTGGTGGTGTTGTCCCGCGATGATCGCATCACCCTGCTCGAGTTCACCGACACCAGCGAAAACCGCTTCGGCCCCGCCGAACGGGAAAAGTGGGCGGCCTATCTGAAGCCGGGTGTGGCCTTGGGCAACTGCACCGGTTCCTGCCCGGATCAAGTGCTGGCGGTGCACTACAACCTGGAAAACTCACAGGTGTCGATCCTCACCGAAAACGCCGAACGCGACGTTGAAGCCAAGCGTTACTACGAACAGCCCGAAGGCGGCAGCAACGGCTTGATGGTGCGCAATCAGCTCAACCTCAACGGCGGTCAGGATCAGGACCTGGGTGGCCGTTTCGGCCTCGAAGCCAGCAGCAGTCTGGGTAACTGGAGTCAGACGCTCAACCTGCAACTGTCACGTCTCGGTGGCCCGGACGACAAGCTTTACCACGCGGTACATGAATTGCACACCCAGCGCGAACTGCAAGGCAGTTTTTTCCGCCTGGGCTATTTCACCCCCAATTCCGAAGGTCTGACCCGCCAGCCGCGCACGTTCGGCACCAGCCCCGACACGGCGGTCGGCGTGATGTACGGCAGTTCCGACAGCCTCGCGATCAATAACCCCAAGCCCAGCGTGTACCCGATCTACGTCACCGCCAATCGGCAGGGCTCGGTGGAGATTTACCGCGATGGCCTGTTGATCAACACCCAATCGGTGCCCGCCGGTCTGCAGACCCTCGATACTCGACCGTTACCCGGCGGCATCTATGAAGTGGAAGTGCGCCTGATCGAAGACGGCCAGATCACCTCCACCACTCAGGAACTGGTCTACAAGCCGAACAACTGGCGCAACCTCGACGAGCGCTGGCGCTACAACGTGTTTGCCGGCGAAGAAAGCAAATTGCTGAGCAACTGGGACACGCAGTCCAGCGGCAGCCCCACGGCCGGTGCGTCGGTCAATTACTTGATGCACCCGCGCGTGATTCTCGGCCTGTCGGCGCGGCAGGTCCGCGAAAAGCTGCAATACGGCACGTCCGTCGACTGGACGCTGGCCAATCACCTCAGCCTGTTCGCCAACGTCTACAAGACCGAGGATTACGGCACCGGCCTGGACCTGCAAAGTCTTTACAACTATGGATCCGGCAGCCTGGTGATCAGCCACAACCGCAGTTGGCTCGACACCACCAACACCTACGACACCTTGCCCGACGGCACGCGTATTCGCCCGCGCAACGTGTTTATCGGCCAGACCAGTAATTCGTCGCTGGCGCTCAACCACCGGCTCAGCAGCAAGAATTCGCTCAACGCCCGGGTGTCGCACAGCGAGGGCAACGTTGAAGGTGCCGGCCTGGATCTGGGCTGGACGCAGCGCACGGTGTTGTTCGGCAGTGATGCCAGTTGGCGCTTGTCGGTGTTTGATCGGCCGGGCAGTTACAGCAGCGGCGATGCGCGCAATCGCGGGGTTGACCTGAGCGTCAATCTGGCGCTCGGTGCGCCCGGCCAGCAGATCACCGGCAGCATCGGCTCGCGCACGGCGCGCGATGGAAAACGCGACAACAACGGTTCGATCGGCTGGCGCAAGGATCTCAAGGATCATGTGCTGCAAAGCGTTTCGGTCACGGCGCTGACCGACACCTACGGCCTCGGCATGTCCAGCCTGGCGAACTTCCGTACCGATACGGTGAATGGCGACGGCTTCGTTCAGCGCTCCTCCTACAACGGTAATTTCACCGGTGGCCTCAACGTCGACAGCACCCTGGTAATCGGGGGCCAGCAGATGCTGCTGACCAGTCAGAACGAGATGCGCGGTGCCGGGTTGATTGTCGACGTCGAGTCGGACATCGAAAACATCGCCTTGCGTGCCGATGACTTCAGCGGTGGCAGCGCCGCTTTGAAACCGGGGCGCAATTTCATCCCGATCACCGCTTACCAGAACAGCTCGGTGAGTTTCGATTTCGAGGGTAACCACGTCCCGGCGGCGACCATTGCCCCGGCGCGTACCCGTTATCACTTGAACAAGGGCGGGGTCGAGTACCGCAAGATTCGCGTGATGAAAACCCTCACCGTGCTCGGTCGTCTGGTTGACGCGCAAGGCCGGCCGCTCAAGGGCCATCACGTGATCAACCACGCCAGCCGTGGCGTGACCGAGGTCGACGGCTTCTTCTCGATGGAAATGAACGCGGGCTCGCCGACCCTCGAAGTGCGCCGGGATAACCAGCTGCTCTGCCAGTTCCGCCTTGTGGAGAACCAGCACCGCAGTGAAAACAACGTGCTGATGATCGGCGATCTGCGCTGCACGCCAGATACCCTGGCCGATGTCACCTCCACCGAACAGAAGGCGGGCTGATCAGATGAAAAGATTCACATGTGGTCTTGGCCTGTGCCTGGTGATGGCCACGCCGGCAATCGAAGCCGCCAGTCGCGAGATTCGCGCGTTGTTTCAGCCGGATTCGTCGCAACCGAACAAGAACGTGTTCGTCAACCAGACGCCGAACAGCGGCTACTGTGCCAACTACCCGTCCGAGTGCAGGGACAACAATATGTTCAGCATCCAGTTGCCGGTGCGCTTCGATTCCTTGCGGGCGTTAATGCCCAACGACAGCATTGATGTGCGGGTACCGGCCAATTGGCGACCGTTGACCGTGACCAATGCCGAAACCGGGGAAGCCGAAACGGTGGAAGTGCGGATCATCGGCATCGGCTCCAATTTCGTCCTGAGTCATCCAGCGGCCAATTTGGTGGGCGTCACCGACATACTTGAAGGGCATCAGAAACTCTGGACCGGCAGCAGTTGGGTATATGCGCCTGCGCCATGTCAGTACAGCGGCGTCGGCGCCTTCAATCCGTCAGCTTATTGGTTTTTCTGGAAAGCGCCGGTTGAGGCGGCGTGTAGCAAAGTCGCCGCGTACACCATTCCATCGATGTACTTCGACACCCTCGATTTCGCCTATGAACTGCGCACGCCCAATCCGCTGAGCATGTCTTCCGGTCTGTACACCGGTTCGATGACATATTCCCTGGGACCCAGCGGTGACTTCAGTCTGGGCCCGTTGATGGTGCCCAATGACGGCGTTCTGAATCTGGATTTCGTGCTCGACGTGCAGCACACCCTCAAAGTCGATCTGCCGCCGGGCGGCGATCGCGTCACGCTGGAGCCCGAAGGCGGCTGGATGCGCTGGATCGCCAGCGGCCAGAAGCCGACCAAGATCTACCGTGACCAACCGTTCTACCTGTCTGCCTCGTCGCGTTTCAAGGTCATGATCCTGTGCAACTCGACCGGCGGTCCGCGCTGCAAGATGATCAGCCCGAAAGGCAACTCCACCGAAGTCATAACCCAACTCACGCTGCCCCCCGGAATCACCGGTCCGGGCGGTGGCGACGTGAAGTTGCTCCAGTTGCAATACAACCACTGGAGCGGTCCCTTCCAGCCAAGCATCTATGTAGACCGCAAGGTCGGTTCGCTGCGTTTCGAAATGCCCAAAGACGCGATCGACTTTGTTCTCCGCCCGGGGCTCAGCGACACGTTCACCGGCAATATCACGGTTATCTGGGATTCCGAAGTGTGACCGCTCCGGGCTGGACCTATTGATTTTTCATGGAGTTGAAGACGATGAAACGTGGTTTTTTGCTGGGCGTGCTCAGTGTGTTTGGCCTGACGGCGCAGGCTGGTCCGCAGATCAATGTGGGGACGGTGTACGACTATCTGGACGCCGATAAAAGTACGTATTTGAAACGGATATTCAACAGCGGTGACGCGACGGCGTTCGTCAAGGTCAATGTCCTCGAAATCGTCTATGGCGCCGATGGCACACCGCAGGAAATTGCCGTCGAGAACGCCGCTGACGGCGCCTCACGCAACGGCATCATGGCCAGTCCGGCGCGGTTGATCGTGCCGTCCCAAGGCATGCAGGGCACGCGTTTGCTGTACATGGGGGAGCGTGATCGCGAGCGCTATTTCCGCGTGCGTTTCGTGCCGGTGGTGCCGGAAAAGGAAGACGAGTTTGCGGTTAACAACGAGGAGCGCGAGGACTATAAAAAGGCCCTGAGCGCCGGGGTTAACGTGATGACCGGGTTCGGCACGATCTTTTTCGTGCGGCCCCGGGATGCGCGTTTTGCCACCGCGATCAATGAAACCGACAGCCGCTACGAATTGCGCAACAACGGCAACACCGTGGTGATCATTGACGAGTTCAAAAGCTGCGCGTTGAGCAATGAAGCCGACTGCGGCGCAACGACCAAACACCATGTACTGGCCGGCAAGTCCTTCGCCTTCGATAAAGAGAAGGGCCGTCAGTATCGCTTCTTTCTGATCGAGGGCGCCGAGAAGAAGGTCCTGAAGGTCAGCAGTCGCTAGACCTGTTCTCCATTGACGCAACGGGTAACCCACATGATCAAGCAATGCACCGTCGCCGCTGTGATGGTCGCGGCGGCCCTGACGGCCACCGCGACCTGGGCGGCCCGCGAAGAGCACACCTTCGAGGTCTCGCTGACCGTGCCCAGTCGGCCGTTTTACGTCATTCCGGCGGAGCCCGACTGGATTCACCGGCCACAGCGGCTCGACTGGAATTACGTCACCTCAAGCCTGGGCAGCGTGCACAAGAATTTCGACGTACGTCACGACACCAGTGCGATCGAAGCGCGCCTGGAAGCCGTGCCCTACCTGTCCAACGGCAGGGCTGGTGAGGATATCGAATTGCGCGTCGCCTTCAATGGCGTGCCATTGAGCGCAGAGATGCCGCCGCGCCAGGTGGTTTCCCAAGAGGAAGCGGCGGCGGGCAAACGCGTGCTGCTGGAAATCGATCCGGTCAAACCCGCCGGGGGTTATCGCCCCGGCGAGTACAGCGGCAATGTGCTGTTGTTGTTCAATGCCAGGGCGCCCGGTGCGTGAGTCGTATTTTTCAGCGCTTGTTGTCGCGCACTTTTCTGGAGAACAAACGTGAATTTCATAAGCATTCGCCGGCCATGGAGCGGCTTGCTGCTGATGCTGTTTGCCGGTGCTGCACCGGCTGAAGTGCATAACATCGAAGCGACCTTCGAACCGGACTTTGCCAACCCGCAAAGAAATCAGTTCACGAACCGCACGCCGTCGGAAGGTTTCTGTCGACAAGCGCCTTGGGCGTGTGAGCCGTCAGGTTTGTTCAGCCTGGTCGCACGGATTCCTTTCACGGCCAATGCGCCGATCCTGGCCAACCACAGCGATCCTCGCCAGGGCGGGATGGCCAGAATTCCCTCCGACTGGCGCGACGTTACCGTGACTCATGCGTCCGGCAATACGCAGATCCTCCAGTTGAGGATTGCCGGTATCGGTCATGAAACGCGATTGCCACAGACGATTGAAGAGTTGACCGGTGGTGGCGGCTGGGATGATTTGTGGGCGGGTGGTGCATGGATGTACGCTCCGCCGCCCTGTCAGGGCATCGGTACTTTTTCGGCTGGATCGTTCGGCTACAACAGCTTCTGGAAGGTGCCGACCGGGGCCGGCGCCTGCAGCAAACAGGCAAAGTTCGACATTCCGGCGTCCATGCGCTACGTATTTTTCGTCTACGCCTACGAATTGCGTACGCCCAATCCACTGCAAATGGATGCAGGCAACTACACCGGTTCAATCAGCTACACCGTTGGCCCCAACCAGGATTTCGACATGGGCGACGTGATGATTCCATCCGACTCGTTGCTGACTTTGAATTTCCTCCTCACGGTCACCCACACGCTGAAAGTCGACCTCCCCCCGGGTGGTAACCGTGTGGTGCTGGAACCCGTCGGTGGCTGGCATTCGTGGCTCGATCAGGGGCGCAAACCGGCACGGCTGATGCGTGATCAGACGTTTCACATTTCCGCTTCAAGCCGTTTCAAGATGAACCTGACGTGCGAGTACGCCAGCGACAACAATTGTGCACTGTGGGAACCCACCGCTGGCCACGCCGTGCCACTGGAAGTCAGTGTCACGCTGCCCACCGGGCTGACCGACGCAGCGGGACGTCCGGTAAATCGCCGCCGACTGTTGCGCGACGGCAGTGGCAGCGAAATGTTCCAGCCGGGTTTCTACCTCGACCGCAAGCCCGGGATCCTGCATTTCGAGGTGGCCCGGGATGCGGTAGATGAAATGCTGCAGGAAGGTTACGCGCGCAGCTACTCAGGCAACGTCACGGTTGTCTGGGATTCGGAGTTGGGCTAGACGGTTTGGGTTTCTCCTCAAGACCGGCAGTCTGCAGCGCCTTGTGGGTCAGTTGTCTGGCCAGGTCATTGCGTGTGTACGCCAGGTCGCTCAACAGCCGGCTGTAGTAGGCATCGCTCATGACTTCGCCGCTGAAGATTTCAGCTTCGCGTGCGTTCAACTGTCTGGCCAGAGCCTCCATGCGGCGGGCCAGTGGATTCAGTCGCGTGGGGTCTGTGGTGTTGACCCACTGTGTCTGTAATTCACGCAACTCTTCCAGTCGCCGATGCTGTTCTTCGAACACCTGGTCATTGGCTTCAAATTGCGTGGGATGGGTTCTGCGCAAATGGCGCTCCCAGAAGCCGTCGACATACAAGTCGAGCATGCCGTTGGCCAGCCCCTCGCCACGTTCGCGCTCGATGATCGTGTCGTAGGCCCGGTCGATCATGCCTTGGTCTACGCCTGAGCGCAGTTGATACATCATGCCGTCGGACTGCCATGGCAGGCCCAGACGCTCGGCCAGTCCCGTTTCGAAGGCCAGGTGCACTTCAAATTGATCCGGTGGCAGATTGACTGAAGGGTTGATCAGGTTCCGTTGTTGCTGGCGGCTGACTTCTTCGCGGGCGATATCACCCACTCTTTCCAGGCGCGCAGCACTGCGGGCCAGCCGCACCAGGTTATCGTCCAGTGTTCTGGCCGAGGTCCGCTCGGCGTAGGCTTTGGACACCAGCACCTTCAGCCCCATGGAGTTGAACAGTTGAGCGTTGCCGTCCTGGCAGGTTTCCGGCGCACGGGCCTGTTCGAACAATTGTTCACGCAGGTCGGTGTCAAGGGCGGCGGCCTCGATCAGTTCCCAGACGCGTCGGGTGAGTCTCTTGCGTGATCGCTCGGAGCGGTAATCCTCGCTCTCTCTTTGTTCGCGGATAATCCTGAACAAATCCTCGGAGCCGGGCTCGGCCATCACGTCCTGCCAGGATTCTTCGCGCTGTCGCCTGAGCGACTGTGATGCGCTGAACGTCGTTGGCTCATCCGATGACAGCCAATGGCTGACTTCGTTTTCCACCGCTGGGGAATACGCTTGCTGGCGGCTGAACCCCGCCGACTCGCGATAGTTGCCGTAATGAATGCGGTCGCCATCAACCAGCCGCTGGGTATCGAAGCGCGCGCGGGAGAGGATGAACGCTTCATCGGAGCCGGGCGTGACCTCAGGGACGGTGGTGATCGGGGATCGGCGCATGTCCAAGGCAAAACTGCGCGGGCGATGGCGCGGTGCATTGGCGACCCGGAACAGACCGCGCGGCCAGTCGCGGATATCGCTGTTGGCCAGACTCAATTCATTCAAGCGATACATGCGCCCGACGTCCGGCGCCTGACCCAACGGGTTGCCGGTCAAGCGCAGCGATTGCAGGCGGGTGAGGCCGCTCAGACGTGCGGCCGATTCGTCATTGAGCCTGATGCGGTTATCGGTCAGGTCGAGGGTCTGCAGATCACGCATTTCGCCGATGGCTGATGGCACGTTGTTAAGGCCGCACTGGCGGGCGCTCAACTGGCGCAGTTGCGGCAGGTCATTGAGCAATTGGCTGTCCGGGGAGAAGCGTCCATTGTCGATTTTCAGTGCGGTGATCTGATCGAGGTATTTTTTCATGCCGGGTTGCCGGCGCATTTCGTTCCACCAACGGTCGTGATCCGGGCGGGAAAGGTCGGAGGATAAATCCAGCGTGTAGCCTTGATCTGGATGCTGATCGCGCTCGGCGAACGCCTCGTTCTTGCGTTCAAAGCAATCGAGCAGGCGCTCCTCCAGGTGCAGTCCGCCAGTGCGCAGGAACTCGGCCGAAACGCCATGAATCGGTTCGCCGGCACTGTCCAGTCCCACCGGCTGACTGTTGCGCCAGCGTGCCAGTGTGCTGCGCAGTTCCTTGAGTTGGTCCTTGAGCTGTTGCAGCGCCGCTTCGGGATCCGGTTTGGCGCGCAAGGCTTCGGCAAAGTTGTTCACCTGACGCTCGTTCAGTTTTGGAAACAACTGTTTGATGCGCTCCTCGAAGGTTTTTTCGCCGAACGGCCATGGCCAGCCACGCACCAGCTCGACGGTTTCAATGCTCGCCACCGGGCGCACGGGCGGCTCGGCGAGGAGTACCCGACGTTCGGCCGGTGCCGCGGTTTTGTCCATGATCCAGAGTTTCAGCAAGCGTCCCTGACCTTTCTGATAACCGATCTGCTGACGCTTGTCCTCCGGCAGGGCCTGCAGCAGCGCTTCGTAAAAGTCGGCGGGGGCGTGCAGGGTACGGTTGTCGCCGTCGAGCACTTCGTAGCGGCCGTGTTCATCGCGGATCAGGCGTCTGACGCTGGCAGGTTCGTCCGGACCGACGCTGCAACGCAACGGGCCGTCGTAAGTGCCGTCACGCACTTCCAGGCGCATCTCGCCAAAACTGTCGCTAAAAGTGCGCAGGGTGTTGAGCGCAAGCCGTTCGGTGTCCGGCACCACCCGTTCGTCATGGTAGAAACCGTCGTAGGCGCGGGCCGTGGTGGCTTCGAAGTTGGCCTCGCGGGCCTGCGTCTTGATGCGCAGGGGCAGGCGGTTTTCGCTGACAATCCGCTCCAGCTCGGCCGGTCGGGCCTGGGCCAGTGTTTTTTCGGCGAGGCTCAGAGGCATGTCCGGGAAGGTCTGGGTCATGACCCGTACGTCGGCCTTGTTGGAGCGTTCCGTACCCTGATAAATGCGCGAAGCCAAATCACCCTGAAGGTCATCTACCGCATCGGCGAGCAGATTGCGCATGGCCTGGGGACGCTGTGCTGCCGGGACTTCACGACCGGCCAAGGCGCGCATTTCGCTGTCGGTGAGAAACACCGCCGCTCGCTCGGGCAGTCGGCCGGCGGTCAGATCCGGCAGGCCGATGCTCAGGGTATCGGCCTCGGTGGCGGCCGGATTGCCGTACTGGCGCGAGTGGCCGCTGAGGTCAGCGTTTTCACACACGCGCAATGCCCGCTCGGTTGGCCAGCCGGGCAGTCGGGTGATGATCGGTTCAAACCACACCGATTGCGCGTCGATCGGCCGCCCGGCGCGAATATCGGCGATGGTGGTGTCTGCATCGTCATAGGCCTTGTAACGCTTGATCGTGTCGGCCAGTACCGGTGGCGGCGGGCTGTTGTCGATGTGCATGCGTCGCAACTCTTCAGCGTCGGTGCCGCTGGCGACGCGGATCTGCTCCAGCTCCAGCGGCGAGAAGCGTTCGACGCTGTGGCCGAGCCGGCGCATCAGGGTCGGGCCTGACCAATCCTCGGGGTTTTCCGCTTCGTGCAGCCAGGCGCCGTGATCGTTGTGCTCAAGGGTCGGCTGATAGGCGTTGGCGCGTGAGGGGTGTTCGATGCGGTGGGTCTTGTGCGCCGGTTCGGTCGTGGCTTTCTGCACCTTGTACAGCTTGCCGTCGAGCGGCAGCAGCAGGTCGTTGCCATGACGGTGGAGGCCCAGTCGGTCGGGTTTCGAAGCCACCGACAGCGCCAGATTCTTCTGTTCGTAAGGGCCAAGATCCGGATGCCAGAGGCTGGCTTTGCCACTGGGCAAACGCACGGGTTTCATGTCGTCGACCAACTTGGAAAACTTGACGCGCAAAGTCGAGCCGATGGCGGTTCCGGCACTGAAGGCCGCCAGCTGAATCACGTCGGTGACCACGCTGATCACATGCTCTGCGGCTTCCTGCCCCAGTCCCTCGGCCAGATCGACAATGCCTTCGATGACGTCGCTGGTCAGTTGGTACACGGTGTAGGCCATCATCAACTCGCCGAGAAACGGCACGAACGGCGTGGCGATCAGCAGGGCGGCATTGAAGATGTCCGAGACGATTTTCTTGAAGTTGTCCCACCATGCCCAGCGCGTGTTGCTGTCGGTATCGGCAGTGGACACGGCGATCTCGCGGCCATCGTTGAGGATCTTGTTGAGCTTTTGCTGGTAGACGTGTCGCCAGTAATCGGCGGGCACCGCGATGGTATCGATTTGCAGGCGTGGTCGCGGCACCGGCTCTTTGCGCCATGTCGGGCGTTGATCCGTCGGATCCCCGGGCGGATGCCATTGCAGCTTGAACAGGCGTTGCTCGAGGCTGGCGAAAAAATGCCCGCGCTGTTGTTGATCGACAAACTGGCTGAAGAATTGTCGATAGGTCATTTGTGAGGATGCAGCGAGTTTATCCTCACGCAACTGCCGCGCCAGTTCCTCGATAAACGCATCGACCGAGGCGTACTCCTTGAGCGGGTGGTCGGGGTCGTGGGGCAGGTACACGATCAACCGATTGATGCCACGGGTGTCGGGTCTGGCGGGGATCAGCAGGGTGATGCCGGTCAGGCGGTTGTCCATCATCGAAAGATCGCAGCACTGCATTCTGCGGCCATTGAGCACCAGCCGGGGTTTGTCCTTGGTCAATTCCAGCATCAGTTTGTAGACGTCGTACTGAATGTCGCCGGTGATCAACGCCAACTGTGCCGCCACCGTGAGTGCGTCTTTCTGGCTCTCGACGACTTTGTGCTTGAGCACCGCATCGGCGACGGCGTCGCCGGACAAAAGATAGCTTTCCAGATGTTTTTTGTACTGCGCGCCAATGTCCAGTTCCCGGCACAGCGTCTGGAACTCGCTGATGCTCAGATTGGCCAGCGTAAGCACCTCGAAGTGGCCCAGCGCATCGGGTTTGCTGATGAACGCCGAGGCGGCATCGACCTGTTCGTCTTTGGCGAAATTGTGCAGTGCGGCATCCAGCAACGACACCGTGCGGGCCGTGGCCCCCCCGAGATGTCGATGGCCCACCAGGGTTTGTCCTTGGGCATGTACAAACGCAGCCAGGTGGTTTTGACGTCGATGTCGACGCCGCAGCGCTCCTTGAGTTTGGCTTGCAACAGCGGAGCGGCAAACGTGTAGATATCGAGTTTGGCCAGCAGTACGTCGACCTTGTTCTGCGAAGCCCAGGCCTTGAGATTGGCGGCTTTGAGTTTGTCGTGCTGGAGGGTGTGCGAGGTGGCGTACCACGCTTCGGGTTTCAGCGTCGCGGCACTGAGTGCCAGTCCTCGGTTGAGGGTGGCGGACTTGAACGTGCCGTGGAGCGTGTTTTTGATGAATTCGTGGTGCCGACCCTTGTGCAGATCGTCGGCGGAGGAGGGGGACGCAGGCATGGCAATCATCCTTGAGTGCTTGGTAGGGATGATCACCTTATCGGTGAAGGCTCAAAACAAAAGACTAAAAACCCACGTGTTTAAACCGGGGTTTTCGCGGCCGACCGGTCGAAAATTCGAATCGAAAAAAATAACTCTGTACCACCCGGTGCGCCGGGTTATCTCAACCTTCCTGACGCCGAACGCTGTTCAAAGACGCTCGACGGCAGGTGCTGTGACCAGGGTGACCTGGGTGTTTTCCGCAGGCCGGCATTGCGAGTCACTACCCGGTTGCAAGTACGGTGTGAGAATCGGTGCCATGCCCTTGAGCACCTGTACCGGCAGGGCTGAGGTGAATTTGAAGTTCTCCGCAGAACGCCCCGGAACGAACGCGGTGAGGGTGCCGAAATGGTGATCGCCGATGTAGAAAACGAAGGTCGCCGTGCGGTTGATCGACTTCGAGCTGAGGATCCTTCCGCCTGAGCCGATGGCCTCGATCCGGTTGTCGCCGGTACCGGTTTTGCCACCCATGGCCAGCGGGCTGCCATCAGCCAGTTTGAAACTGCCGGAAACACGTTTTGCCGTGCCTGCGTCCACCACCTGCGACAAGGCTTCACGCATGGCTGTCGCAACTTCCGACGGCATCACCCGTTTGCCGACATGCGGGTCATTGACCAGTCGGGTTTCATAGGGGGTTCCGGCGGCGAAGTGCAGGCTGTCGATGCGTAGGGTCGGCATGCGCACGCCGTCGTTGAGGATGGTGCCGATCAGCTCGGCCAGGGCGGCCGGGCGGTCGCCGGAGCTGCCGATGGCGGTTGCCAGCGACGGCACCAGATGATCGAACGGGTAGCCGACTTTCTGCCAGCGCTGATGGATTTCCAGGAACGCTTCGATCTCGAGCATGGTGCGGATGCGGCTGTCGCGCGCGCCCTTGTGCTTGCTCTTGAACAGCCAGCTGTAGACTTCCTGACGCTCGAACTGGCTGGCCTTGACCATCTGGCTAAACGTCGCGTCGGGGTTGTTCAACAGGTAACCCATCAGCCACAGGTCGAGCGGGTGCACCTTGGCGATGAAGCCTTGATCCGGCAGGTCGTAACTGCCCGGGCCATAGGAATCGTAGAGCCTGATCAGGCGATCATCGGTGAGTTTCTCGGTGAGCTTGGCGCCCTTGAGGTGCGAGCGCACGAAGCTGTTGAAATCTTCCTGACTGGCGTTCGGCAACAGGTAACGGTGCACGGCGGCCATGCGGATCGGGGTCGGGCGCATGCTGTCGAGGAAGGTGTCGAGGCGCGCCTGGGTGTCCTTGTTTTTGTACTTTTTCCAGAACTTGAGCAGGAACGAAGTGCCTTCGCGGTCGGCGAAATTGGCCAGGTATTCCTGACGTCGCGGGTCGCGGTCGTCCTTGAGCAGTTCGGCGCTGCTGTTGGGACCGGAGTAGGTGACGTAGCGCACCACATCGCGCATCAGGCGAATGAACGGCAGGTTGATCGACTCACGCAACGCATCACGCAGGGTCGGCATGCGCCCGTTGTCTTCCTTGCGAAAGTTGTGGAACACGTGCAGCCCGCCACCGGTGAAAAACGCCTCGCCGGGGCTGGCCGAGTATTTGCGATCGAGGGCGGCGCCGAGCATCTTCGACAGGTCGTGATCCTTGTTCTGGATCAGATAGTCGATGACCCATTGGCTGAGGCGATCCTGATCCGGCACTTCGACTTTCTTCAGTTCCGGCACGCTCATGGCGCCGTATTTGTCGTGCAACTCGGCGATGATTTGCAGGTAGGTGGTGAGCACGCGCATCTTCGCCGTCGAGCCGAGTTCGAGTTTGCTGCCCTCGTTGATGTCGAACGGCTGGTCGGTGCTGTCGGTCTGCACCCGCACCCGCGAGCCGTCCGGGGTCAGTTCGAACAGGGTGAAGCTGTAGCGCACTTGAGTGGTGCTGGTGGGGGTCAACAGGCGTTCGCCGAGCAGGCCGATTTCGCCGGCGTAGGCCGGGTCGGCGAGTTTCTTCAGATAGGCGGTGGCCTGGGTTTGCAGGTCGCCCTGCAGAGTGCTGGTGGCCGAGAGGTCGAGACGGTCGAGGTCGTACAGCGGACGATTGAGCATGCTCGCCAAACGGCTGCGGGCGACGCTGATGCCTTTGTTGGTTTCAATCGGCTGAATGGTCGGCTGGGTCTGCCAGTCGCGGTAGGTGACGGTGCTGGCCAGTGCCGCGTCGGCGAGGGCGCTGTCGATCACGCCGCTCTGCTTGAGCAGGCGCAAGTGGCTGTCGGTAAGGTCGGCGAGTTCTTCGTGGCCCTTGGTCAGGTAATGCGACGGGCGCCGCTGGGCAATCATCAGCGAGAGCATTTCACGCAAGGCCAGGCCTTTTTCGGCCATGGTTTTCGGATCGGTCGCAGGGCTGTTCAACTGTTCGTTGGCCTTGTTGAAATCCGTGCCGTACCAGACCCGCAGCCCTTCGGCCATGCCGTGCACCTCGCCATGGCCGGGCACGGCGGACAGCGGCACGCTGTTGAGGTAGTCGCGAATGATGTTCTGCCGCGCGCCGAGGGTTTCCGGGCCGGGCTGATAGGCGCGCACGCTGGCGGAAATCATCTGGCGAATCTTCTCGGCGCCGGACACCGTCAGGCCATCGGGCGAGTGCCGGTATTTCTCCAGTTGCGTCGCCAGGGTACTGCCCCCGGCAGATTGCCCGGGCAGGTGCAGCAACTTCGCCACCTGTGACCACGCGGCCATGCCGAACCGTGGCCAGTCCACAGCCGGGTTGGCCAGGGGTTGCTTGGGGTCGAGCAGGAAGCGGTTTTCAATGAACAGCAGGCTGTTGACCACCACTGGTGGAATCGCCGCGAAGCTCGCATACAGTTGCTGCGGATAGTTGTACTTGTACAGCGGTGCGGCGCGGCAATCGGTGATCGACAGCCCGGCCTGGATTTTCTCGGAGTAGGGCACAAACAGGCCTTTGTCGGTGTAGCTCAGCAGGGCCGGTGAAAAACGCGTCTGCTCGGTGACGACATAGTTGCGCTTGAGCAGGCGCGGCAGAAATTCATCGAGGGAGCTGTAACCCAGCCGCAGGTCGAACGGACCGTTGCCCGGATAACGAATGGCTTCACTGGGGCCCGGCTCCAGTTTGTAGGTCAGCGAGGCGGCATATTGGCTGAGTTCCCGGGATTGAAAACGCGAGGTGCGCATTTCCTTGGAGGCAGCCAGACCCACCACCACCGCGATAATCAGCAGCAACAACCAGAAAGCCTTCCACCCGTGCCGGCTGCGGCGGGGTTTTTCAGGGACAGGCGCTTGATCATCCACACGTTCAGTCGGAACCACGGCTTTACTCGAATCGGTCTGCCACAAAGCGCCCATAGTCGATTGATCCATTCACGCAGATTGATCGGACTTGTCTGAAGCTTAGACGGTGGTTGGCGCTGGTGAAAAAATTGTGAAGGGGTGGGGGGAGGGAATATCTGAATAAAACTGGGGCGAACTTTTGCCCCTGTGGCGAGGGGGCTTGCCCCCGCTGGACTGCGCAGCAGGCCCAAGTCCGTTAATCGCGATCTGTTTGAACCCCACATGCACAGTTTTTGCGATTGCTGCGCAACCGAGCGGGATGGTGCGAAGCTTCGACAAGCTCCCTCGCCACAGTTTGAATCAGAGCCAGCAGGCATCCCAGAGTGGATAGTCGCCTATCTTTTCTACCAGTCCGGCCCGTAGTGGGTTGGCGATGATGTAGCGGGCATAGGGGCGCAAGTCTTCTCCGTCGCGGATGGCGCGGTCGTGGTAGCCGGTTTGCCAGAGAGGCCCTTGTCGTCCGGTCACTTGGTTGATTTTTAGAGTACAGCGCGATTTTACAGCGCCGACGACTTTTCCCAGACTGGTATCTTTCAGTTGAAGCAGCCAATGAAGGTGATCAGGCATTACTACCCAAGCAATGGAATCAACGAGACCTTGGTCATGAGCACGTCGCAATTCTGCCACCAGTAGTCTTCCCAATTTCCAGTCGGAAAAAATGCGTTGCCGAGAATGAACGACAGTCGTGATCAAGTAGGCCCGATCAACTTCGGAATATCGACCTGTGCGTAAAAGATGCGAGTTTGGTTTTAAGGGCACTCCATTGTTTCCTTTTTAGATCATTAATGATCTTTTCAAGGCTAGAGCGCAGGTGCCGACAGTGGGTCTGATTAGGTTGAGAGACGTTTCCGAGCTCTGCGAAGGACCAATTACTCCGCCTTAGACACTACTGAATCCTGTTGCGAGGGGGCTTGTCGAGTCGTCGCACCGCCGTACCGCACCGCCCCGTTCGGCGGCGCCCTCGTCGTAAATCATGCAACCTCGGTTCAACCGACTGATTTATGGGGCTGCTTCGCAACCCAACGGGGGCAAGCCCCCTCGCCACAAAGTTATCAGTAGCCCAAACCTGCCAATTAGAGCGCTCTGCGGGGCAATACCACCTAAGCAGGGGCATGACGATGCACCAATGCTGTGCAATACTCGGCGCCTTTTTCGGCGGTGAAAATTCCTACGTAATGCAGGTAATGCCTCTCCGTAAACCGGGCTTTTGCCGAGAGTTGTCGCTGAATGTTGTGTTTTATAGAGTGAAAATACCTGCCCAGCGCTTTTTATACTGCACGCCCCGCTGATCTTGCAGGTTTTGTCCTACAAGACGCGTTTGCCCACGAAGCAGGCGCGGTTTTCTACAAGCCAACGCCTATCGGTCGAGGCTTCGACACTCGGTGGTCCTATCCAATAACAAGACGAGGTTGCACCCCTATGCCAGTTGGCAATCACCTGCCCCACGGCGAAACCGCTCAGGGCGGTCCGCTCAAACGCGAACTCGGCGAACGGCATATTCGCCTGATGGCGCTCGGCGCCTGTATCGGCGTCGGCCTGTTTCTAGGTTCGGCCAAAGCCATCGAAATGGCCGGCCCGGCGATCATGCTTTCCTACATTCTTGGCGGTCTGGCGATCCTGGTGATCATGCGCGCCCTCGGCGAAATGGCCGTGCACAACCCGGTGGCCGGTTCGTTCAGCCGCTACGCGCAAGACTATCTCGGGCCTTTGGCGGGTTTCCTCACAGGCTGGAACTACTGGTTCCTGTGGCTGGTGACGTGCGTCGCGGAAATCACCGCCGTCGCCGTGTACATGGGCATCTGGTTCCCCGATGTGCCGCGCTGGATCTGGGCCCTCGCGGCGCTGGTCAGCATGGGCTCGATCAACCTGATCGCGGTGAAGGCCTTCGGTGAATTCGAATTCTGGTTCGCCCTGATCAAGATCGTCACCATCATCGCCATGGTGATCGGCGGCGTTGGCATCATCGCTTTCGGTTTCGGCAACGACGGCGTGGCCCTGGGAATTTCCAACCTCTGGGCGCACGGCGGTTTCATGCCCAATGGCGTGACCGGTGTGCTGATGTCGCTGCAAATGGTCATGTTCGCCTACCTCGGTGTCGAGATGATCGGCCTGACCGCCGGTGAAGCGAAGAACCCGCAGAAGACCATCCCTAACGCCATCGGCTCGGTGTTCTGGCGGATTCTGCTGTTCTACGTCGGTGCACTGTTCGTGATCCTGTCGATCTACCCATGGAATGAAATCGGCACGCAGGGCAGCCCGTTCGTGATGACCTTCGAACGTCTGGGCATCAAGACGGCGGCCGGCATCATCAACTTCGTGGTGATCACTGCGGCCCTGTCTTCCTGCAACGGCGGCATCTTCAGCACCGGGCGCATGCTCTACAGCCTGGCGCAGAATGGTCAGGCCCCGGCCGGTTTCGCCAAGACCTCCAACGGCGTGCCACGCCGGGCGTTGCTGCTGTCGATTTTTGCCTTGCTGATCGGCGTGTTGCTCAACTACCTGGTGCCGGAAAAAGTCTTCGTCTGGGTGACCTCGATTGCCACCTTCGGCGCGATCTGGACCTGGGTGATGATCCTGCTGGCGCAACTGAAATTCCGCAAAGGCCTGAGCGCCAGCGAGCGTGCGGGTCTGAAATACAAGATGTGGCTGTATCCGCTCAGTTCGTACTGTGCGCTGGCGTTTCTGGTGCTGGTGGTCGGCTTGATGGCGTACTTCCCGGACACGCGCATCGCGCTGTACGTAGGGCCGGTATTCCTGGTGCTGCTGACCGTGTTGTTTTACGTGTTCAAGTTGCAACCGACCCAAGTGACACAAGGTGCGGCGCGTTCGGCTTCGTAATTTGTAAAGCGCGATAGGCGAAAACAAGAGATCGCCGCCTCCAGTAGTCCCTGAAAATTATTCAAGGTGCTACCGGGGGCGGCGATCTTTTTGCGTTTTACCGTCGGCATCCAGTCCCGTTCAGTAATGTCTTCATGCATCTTTTCGAAAAGCATGTCTGCCAATATCAATAGAAAACTCATGTTGTTCATTGAATAAGATGATGAGGGGTTTTGCACAGGTTTTAATTTGAAAGAATACATAGCCAGTAATATGCAATTGGTAATGCGTGTGTGGGTTTATGTATGTAATGGCTTGTGTAGTATTTGAAGTCGTCAAATTTGCAATGGATATTGGCTTCTTGTTTTTCCGGTTTGGTTATTTACTTTTGATTCTCTTTAATTCGTCAAGGATGATCGAATGTCAGTATCTAATGGTTCCTCTGTCAATGCAGCTTCTACCTCTGATAATACTCAGGCTGACAAAATTTCAACTCACCTGAAAGTCGATAATATCGTGCCGCACAAGTTTGGAGACTTCGGTGGTGCATTGTCCTGGCCGGTACCGCTCAGTGTCGCTGAACAGAAACTGGCACGGGCCCACATCAGTAAATATGTAGAGAGTGGTATCAAACCGGGGTTTGGGATACTGGATTATTTGAACAGCGACCAGCCGCTTTCAACTGAATCATTACAGGACCCGGCTGCGGCACTGGAAGCTCTCATCACCGGTGCTCGCGGCCAGGCATTGGGGCTGGTGGTACAGACACACCTGAACGGGATCTCTACCGATGTCAGCATCAGCGAATATGCATTGGCTGCCGTCCATTGGCTGCTGGATCCAGCGTCCATGGAAAATACTCTGCGCAACCAGGTTGCCGGATTCGATCTGGCCAGCGAGAAACACTGGGGAAAATGCGCGTCGGTGGTATTCGATGATCTGCGGGCGCACTTGATTGCAGAAAGCCTGATCAGTCCAGCAATGGCCGGGCTGGCGACGTACGCATTGTTGCTGAGAAAGGCTGCTGTTTTCCTGATCAAAGATATCCCCGACAGTGTGAAATATGGCACCACTGCCTGGTTCAACCTCGCGGTTGCTGCGGCGACGATCGATGCCCAATCACCGGGAAAGCTCGCGAATATGACATTTGCCCAAGTCATGGTCAGTGCGCAAAGTGCCGCCCTGCTTGATCCGGTAGTTACCCGGCAAGCCCATGCATCAGCGTTGGTGGATTGGGGCGTCGTCAACGGTGTGCTGGAAAGGGCCGCTGATGAGCGGTACTCCAACGAAAAACTGGACTATGCGAAAACCGCATTCAATCAGCAACTCGCCGATCGTCTAGAGACGTCGACCCTGTTGAACAGTCAGATACCCAGTCGTAAAGAAATCGCCCTGGCCAAGCTAAGAGAAAAGTTTGGCGATAACGTACCCTTTGAAGAGCGAGTCTTTGAACTCGCCGACCCTCTGCAAACCATCGCTTATTCGCTCTTTTTAGGTACGGGGCCCGTCAGTAAATATTCGCTGTTGGACATGGCCATGATCGGAGGTCCGCCTTATTACCAATGGAAAACCGACGATCCACGGCTAAAGCCGCTTATCGGTGCAGTCAACGCCACTCTCGAATTCGGCGTGCCCGACACCTTCAAGACCGAGTTCGGTAGTGCTGTCCGTAACCTCAAGAAAGTTGCCGATGGCAGCGTAAGGCATCTGATATCCCAGTTGCCATTGAAGGATAGAGAAAACCTGGAATACGGAAAGGTCGATTTCTATCAGCAAAAGACCTACCGGCTCAGTACGGGCTTTGTTGGCAAAAACCACCTGTCCACCAGCCCTGCACTGATTCTGCGAGTCGAGCGAGGCGTCGAGAAAAAACTGTCGATATATCGGATGGACTTAAGCCGCAGCATGATCGACAAAACCGATATCGACCCTGCAACAGCGCAAGACGAGTACGACCTGAACATTCCGAGTATCCAGTACACCACTGAGCCTTTTCATGTCGCCGAAACGACGGCAGCGGCGCAACTCAAGCAAAAACAATCACCGAACGAACTGCCCCCGCAAAGCTACCGAAGCAGGAGAACCACAGCGATTGCCAGCGCGTTTGTGGAGCATCTTGATCTCGACAGTCAGAACATCTTGAAGGCTGCCGAAGGCATAACCACAAAAGATCGCGAGGACGCAGCCGTGGAAGCCGCCAGGGATTTTGTGCTCAATCTGATTCCGTTCAAGTCCTCTATTACTAATTTTGTGAACGGTAACCACGTTGACGGCGCAGTGGATCTGTTCCTCGATCTATTGGGATTTGTCACCGCCGGTGCAGGTGCCGTGACGAAGTTGGCGCAGATCGGTGCCAAGACCGCTTTGGCTGTCGGCAAGGCACTGAAGGCGGCGAAGATAATCGGCGCAGTGATTATTGGTGAACTCAATCCGTTGAGTGGATTGGATGATTTGGCAGTGGGAGGAGCCCGACTGCTGGGCAGGGGGCTGAAGTTTACAGGCGCCAAAGGCCTGCAGCAGATCAACAAGTTGCGTGGCGCGGCGGGCAGCTACGACTTGTTGCAGGCCCTGAGTAAAGAACACGGGCCGACGCTGATCGGTACCTGGAAGCTGGGCGAGCAAAGTGTCGAAAGCCTGGGCGTGTTGATCAACGACAAGTGGTATCACTACAACCCTGTGAACAATCGGCTTTATGGTACGCCTGGCGACTTCAGGCCAACACCTGGCCGCTTCGGACTTAATGGATTCGATAACAAGGAATTGGGTCGCCTGGCTGTCAAGTCAGCGCAAATCTCCGGTCTGCAAGCCAATGCCAAAGGTATTTTTCGAAGTGTCGACGGCCAGCGCTGCTTCATTCGCAATATTGATGCAACCGGCAAATCGAAGGTGTATCTGATCAGGGACGATTTCAACGTGAACCTTGATATCACGGACGTCGCCATCGTCGACCCCGCGACCAATCGCGTGCAGGGCACCAGGCTTCGCCAAGTGGCGCCGGATCAATGGCAATCGTTGTCCGTGAAAGGCGGTGACATCACCGACGGGGTTGATGGCGCGCATTCCAGTGCATTCCCGAGGCAGAGACCTGCCCCGGCCAAACCTGTTTATACCCCGCCACCCTTTAAGCGCGAGGGTTTGCCAAACGGTCTGGAGGAGCCCGCCATTCAAGTCGTGTTGCTCAAGGACGTCCGCCATTTGTCCTACGATTGGGGCAAGTTTCAATTTGTGCCTTACGCGACCACTCCGACCAATATCCACCAGGCGTTGTCGGGCGCGGAGTTTGCCAGGCTGCCGATTATCGGCGACCTGTTCAACGCCAAGCATTGGTCAAATCCAAGCAAGGTGGATCCGCAGCTCACAAACCGGGAAGGTGGCGGAGCGATGATTTTTTCCATGCAGCGAATGACGACCTCCGGTGCAGTGAAAACCGAGTTCAATGCCTTGAAGGTGGTGGAAGTGAAGGCCGGAGAGCGGCCTGGTCAACTCGACTCGGTCCATGCTTATTGGGCGCCTCAGGGCGGGTACGTGGATATACCTGTTCATCCAGGATGGGCAGAGCCTGATCACGTATTCACACCGAATTTCAGTGGGTGTTCATTCACGGTCGATCAGATGGGGGAAAAGACTTTGCGTGTGCGGCACGTTGAAGCGGGCATGGAAGCCGCTCAATACAACGACCTTCCCGTTCATGAGCATGGCTGGGGACAAAGTGCTGCCATGGAGTTTCCGGATTATGGTTTGCGAATGGATCGGAACGGCAATGCCGACATGATCCTGACCGGGTTTTCCTTCATGAAATATGACCGGACAGCGGGCCAGTGGACAATGCACTACCAGTCTCATCACGGTGGGCCAATGATTGATCGTTTCTCCAAAAACGATCCTGGCTGGTTTGACGAACCCACACGGATTGTCAAAGCGTTTACCGAAGCTCATATCGTGAAGACCGGGGCCAAACCGGTGAAAACGGTCGCCAGCGCCACGCAGCAAAGCGGCAGCCACGCGGCCATCCCGGCCTGAGTTGTCAAACATAACAAGCCTAAGAACAGCTGCCGGTTATGCGCTACCTGCTCAACATCGACTACTACATGCTTGCCGAAAACCTGCCGAGTGCGGGCATTACCAACGTGGTCGCCGAACGCGAACGGCGCAACGCTACTCGCGTGGGGTACATGGGTTATCCCGCTTTGGTCGACAGCCTGTATTACCGGACCTACCTGTTGGGCGATTACGCTTTCATCGTCATCAAAGAGCCGCCGCATGGCAGGCTGCTGCAATGGTAACGGGCTCAGACTGTGGTTACGCTGCGACCACTTCCTGCGGCTCAAAACTGTCCGCCCGCGCCATCTGCCACATCCGCGAATAAAACTCGCCGTTCACTTCGCCAGTGAGCAGTTCGCCGGGTTTGAGGAACACATGCAACTGCGAGAACAATTTGATCTCGGTCGCGGACATGCGTCGTACCAAGTGCTTGGCCGACAATTGTGATGGATGTTCGAGCCCGGCTGCGGCGAGCATTTCCGCCAGCGCCTTCAACGTGTTGCGATGGAAGTTGAATACTCGTTGCGCCTTGTCCGGCACGACCAGCGCACGCTGGCGCAGGGCATCCTGAGTGGCGACCCCGGTCGGGCATTTGTTGGTGTGGCAGCTTTGCGACTGGATGCAGCCGATGGCGAACATGAAGCCGCGCGCCGAGTTGGCCCAGTCGGCGCCGATGGCCAGCACGCTGGCGATGTCGAACGCGCTGACGATCTTGCCGCTGGCGCCGAGTTTGATCTTGTCGCGCAGATTCAGGCCGACCAGCGTGTTGTGCACGAACAGCAGGCCTTCACGCATCGGCACGCCGATGTGGTCGGTGAATTCCACGGGCGCAGCGCCGGTGCCACCTTCCTTGCCGTCGACGACGATGAAGTCCGGGAGGATGCCGGTTTCCAGCATGGCTTTGGCGATGCCCATGAATTCCCATGGGTGGCCGAGGCAGAATTTGAAACCCACCGGTTTGCCGCCGGACAGTTCACGCAGTTGCTGGATGAAATGCATCATCTCGATCGGCGTCGAAAAGGCGCTGTGGCGTGATGGCGACACACAGTCTTCACCCATCATGATGCCGCGGGTTTCGGCGATTTCCTTGGTGACCTTGTGCTTGGGCAGGATGCCGCCATGGCCGGGTTTGGCACCCTGGCTCATCTTGATTTCGATCATCCGTACTTGCGGATTCTGCGCCTGGGCGGCGAAGCGTTCCGGGTCGAAACGGCCGTCGCTGGTGCGGCAGCCGAAGTAGCCGCTGCCCAGCTCCCAGGTCAGGTCGCCGCCGTGCTCGCGGTGATAGGGGCTGATGCTGCCTTCGCCGGTGTCGTGGGCGAAGTTGCCGAGTTTCGCGCCCTGGTTCAGTGCGCGAATCGCGTTGGCGCTCAGCGAGCCGAAGCTCATCGCCGAGATGTTGAACACCGACGCCGAGTACGGCTGGCTGCACTGCGGGCCGCCGACGGTAACGCGAAAGCTGCTCGGGTCACTCAGCGGTGCCGGGCGCATCGAGTGGCCGATGAATTCGAAACCCGATTGATAGACATCGATCAGCGTGCCGAAGGGTTTGTCGGCGGTTTCGTTTTTTGCCCGCGAATACACCAGCGAGCGCTGGGCGCGAGAGAAGGGCAGGGCATCGCTGTCGGATTCGAGCAGGTACTGGCGAATCTCCGGGCGAATGCCTTCGACCAGGTAGCGGATGTTGCCGAGGATCGGGTAGTTGCGGCGCACCGCGTGCGGGCTCTGCAGCAGATCGAACAGGCCGATCAGGCTTAATACGCCAGTGACGGCAGTGAACGGCCACAGCCAGTCATGTTCGAGAAAAGGCAGGCTGGCGAGGGTGAAAATCACGCAGACGGCAAAGAAGGCGTAGCGGCTCAGAAGTGACAGGCTCATACGGTTTCCTTGGTTCGGACTCAATGGGTTGCAAGCCTATGGCAGCAGGCGGGCCTGTTGATGAGATCTATTGTGGTGAGGGGATAAATCCCCTCGCCACAGGGGATATCAAGCCACTGCGTGCGTTGGCTGTTCAGGCGTTCTGCGCCTGAAGAAATATCGAAAACAGCTCCGACTGGGATTTGATCCCCAGCTTGCTGTACATGTGTTTCTTATGGACTTTCACGGTTTCTACGGAGATTTCCAGCTTACGGGCGATTTCTTTACTGGAGCAACCGCTGAGCATCAAACGGCCGACGTCCAGTTCGCGGGCGGTCAGTTGCGCGCCCTTGAGTTGTTGCACCGAGGCTTCCAGTTGCACCCGCCAATCCACCGCAGCGGGTGAGGTGGCAAGGGCCACGGTTTCGTTGATTTCGTAAGGCAGACGCTGGCGCAACAGGCCCAGCACCCATGGCTGGATCAATGACAGCAAAGCGATCTGCTCGCCAGTGAAACGTTTTTTACTGCCCAGCGACAGGCACAACGTGCGCTCGCCTTCGAGCTGACAATTGAACTGGATTTCGTCGGCGACCACATTCAGACGAAAGTATCGCTGGTAATACTCGGTCAGCTCGAAATGCTCCGGCGCCACCTCCGAGAGGCGATACAAACCGGTACGCGATTGCTCGCGGCAGGCGATGTAGAACGGGTCGAGGAGGTACAGACCGCGCAGATAGTCCTGAAACAGTTGATCCGGACTGCCGTCCACGCCGGGGCATTCAGCGAACACCTGCGGGTGTTGATCGGCGCTGAACAACAGCGCAACCCAGCTATCGAACGCCACGTACTGGTCGAGCAAACGCACCAGTTGCGCCCAGAAATTCGGCTTGTCCAGCGCATCGATCAGCTGCCCGACGGCGCGGTGCCAGGTGATGTCGTCAAACGAAAGTGTCATCGATCTACCCCTATCGGGTTACCCCGGCCGCGTGATTCCCAGGCCGGTTGCTTGCTGCGCATACTGGCTCACAGACAGCCACCGGGCAATCTTTCAGCGCCCGGCACTCAGAACAAGGATTACCGATGAAAGTCGAACTCGCGCAACTGGCGGGCCGTGACAATGGCACCGCCTACAACCTCGAACGGGCCCTTGCCGCGATTGCCGCGTGTGCGGCCGACACGCAACTGATCGTGTTCCCGGAAACGCACCTGATGGGCTTCCCGACTGCCGCGACTGTTGCGCAAACATCCGAGCCAGTGGATGGCCCGACCGTGAACGCAGTGCTGGCCGCCGCCCGCGAACGCAACATGGCGGTGGTGATCGGCATGGCCGAGAACGACAACGGTCGCTTCTTCAACACCACGCTGCTGATCACCCCCGAAGGCATTGCCTTGAAATATCGCAAGACGCATTTGTGGGCTTCCGATCGCGGTGTATTCGAGGCGGGTGATCGCTATGCGACCTGCGTGTGGAACGGCCTGCGCATCGGTCTGCTGATCTGCTACGACATCGAGTTTCCGGAAACCGCCCGTGCCTTGGCGCAACTGGGCGCCGAGTTGCTGATCGTGACCAACGGCAACATGGACCCCTATGGCCCGACCCATCGCACCGCGATCATGGCGCGGGCTCAGGAAAATCAGGCGTTCGCGCTGATGGTCAACCGCGTGGACGCGGGGGATGACGGCTTGATGTTTGCCGGTGGCAGTGCGCTGGTTGATCCGCTGGGGGCGCTGTTGTTCGAGGCGGGGCGCGAAGAAGGGACGTTCAGCGTTGAGCTGGATTTCGCCCAATTGAAGATCGCGCGCAAGGATTACCGCTATCTGGATGATCAGCGCTTGAAGTTGCCGGGGGAGGTGGTGGAGCACGCTTGCGGGCGGCGCGAGTTGCTGATCCCTTGACCCGTTGTACCCGATCGTTCCCACGCTCTGCGTGGGAATGCAGCCCGGGACGCTCCGCGTCCCAAGAGCAGACGCAGAGCGTCCATTGAGGCATTCCCACGCAGAGCGTGGGAACGATCAGCCACACCCGAAACATTCGCCGAACTCGGCTCTGCCATAAAACCAATAATTCGGAGTAAGTCGCCCATGGCTCGTTTGCAACGCACCCTTTCGCTAGGGTCGGTGGTGCTGTTCGGCATCGCCTACATGACGCCGATCATTGTCCTCGGCACCTTCGGCATCCTCGCCCAATCCACCGCTGGCATGGTGCCCGCCGCTTATCTGGCCGCACTGATTGCGATGTTTTTCACCGCGATGAGTTACGGGCGTATGGCTGCTGCGTTCCCCGTCGCCGGCTCCGCCTACAGCTACGTACGCAAGGCGATCAGCCCGAAACTCGGGTTCATTGCCGGTTGGGCGGTGCTGCTCGACTATCTGTTCCTGCCGATGGCGATCTGGCTGATCGGCGCCGCTTACCTGGCCTCGGCCTTCCCGTCAATTGCGCAATGGATCTGGGTCCTTGGGTTCATCGGCATCACCAGTGCGATCAACATCATCGGCCTGAAACTGGCCAACGGCATCAACGCCTTGCTGATGCTGGTGCAGTTTCTTGTGCTGATCGCCTTCGTCGCGCTGTGCGTGCACTACATCGGAGGCGATGCGAGCACACCGCTGTGGTCGATCAAACCGTTCTTCAATGGCGACATGCAGATGCCGCTGATCATGAGCGGTGCGGCCATCGCCTGTTATTCGTTTCTGGGCTTTGACGCGGTCAGCACGTTGACCGAAGAAACCCGCGATCCACGTCGAACCATTCCTCGGGCGATCATGTTGATCACCCTGATCGGCGGGCTGATTTTCGTCGGTGTTTCGTACTTCGTGCAGATCGCCCACCCGTCGTTCCAGTTCGACAGCGTCGACTCGGCAGCCTACGAAATCGCGCGCAACATTGGCGGCGACCTGTTCGTCTCGATCTTCCTCATCGGCCTGATCGTCGGTCAGTTTGCTTCCGGGCTTTCGGCGCAGGCCAGTGGCTCGCGACTGTTGTTCGCGATGGGTCGCGACGGCGTGCTGCCGAAGTCGTTCTTCGGCACCTTGCACGCGCGCTTCGGCACACCGGTCAACAGCATTCTGCTCTGCGCGGTCGTGGCATTGCTGGCGCTGAAACTCGACGTGACCACCTCGACCTCGTTCATCAATTTCGGCGCGTTCCTGGCGTTCAGCCTGGTGAACCTGTCGGTGATCTTTCATTACTGGATCGGCGGCGAAAAGAAGGGGCTGCGCGAGCTGGTGCTGTTCCTGATTTTCCCGTTCATCGGCCTGGTGGCGGATTTGTGGCTGATGGTCAGCCTCGATCACCTGGCGGTGTATCTGGGCCTGAGCTGGCTGGCAATCGGTGTGGTGTATCTCGCGGTGCTCACCGGTGGCTTCCGTCGCCAGCCGCCGGAGATGGATTTTCAGGAAGCCACCTGAGGCGTCCTCACGCGCCGGGCCGGCTCTGGCGCAGCGGCAGTTCGACGCGAAAAGTCGTGCCCACGCCTGGCTCGCTGCGCACTGAAATGTCTCCACCGTGTTTTTTCACGATGCCGTAGGACAGGGACAAGCCCAGCCCTGTCCCCTGGCCGACCGGTTTGGTGGTGAAGAAAGGGTCGAAGATTTTTTGCAGAGTGTCCGCTGCGATGCCCGAACCGGTATCGGCAACTTCAATCCATGCAGTGTCTTGCACCTGCCCGGTGCGCAAGGTGATGGTGCCGCGCTCGGCGCCCATGGCCTGAGCGGCGTTGACCACCAGATTCATGATGACCTGATTGATTTGCGACGGCAGGCACTCGATGTCCGGCAGCGCCTGATACTCCCTGATCACGTCGGCCTTGTATTTGAGTTCGCTGGCGACAATGTTCAAGGTCGACTCGATGCCTTGCTGCAGGTTGGCCCACTGCCATTGCTGATTGGTATCGACCCGGGAGAAATCCTTCAGATCCTTGACGATCTGTCCGACCCGGCCGATGCCTTCCTTGGATTCGCGGATCAGCACGGGAATGTCTTCAAGCAGAAAATCCAGTTCGATGTCTGTGCGCAATTGCTCCAGCCGTGCCACGTTCTCGCGGTCCTGGCTGGGGCCAAGCGTCTGGTAGGCGTCGAGCATGGTCAGCAGCTGCTTGAAGTAGTTGTCCAGAGTGCCGAGGTTGGAGGAAATGAAGCCGATCGGGTTGTTGATTTCATGGGCCACCCCGGCCGCCAGTTGCCCCAGTGACGCGAGTTTTTCCGACTGCACCAATTGCCCCTCCAATTGCTTGCGTTCGTCGATTTCCCTTTGCAGGGCTTCACTGGCCTGCTTGAACTGGGCGGTGCGCTGATCGACCAGATCCTCCAGATGATGCATTTGCAGCGAGGCGCGCTCCGTCATCTGCCATTTGGTCAACAGGGTATTGGCCATCTGCTGCACTTCGATGTTGTCGAACGGCTTCTTCAGGATCAGTAATCGATCATGGGCGTGCAGACGTTCCAGCAGTTCGTCCCAGGAATAATCCGAGTACGCCGTGCACACCACCACTTGCAGCAGCGGATCCTGTTGCCAAAGGTGTTCGATGGTTTTCGCGCCGTCCCAGCCATCGGGCATGCGCATATCCACAAAGGCCAGCGCGTAGGGGCGTTGTTCCTGCATGGCCTGCACCAGCTTGCCCAGACCTTCTTCGCCGCCATAGGCCGAATCCAGTTCAAACAGCGGACGCTCGGCATGAGCCTGAGTGCCGAACAGTGCGGCTTCCATCTCGTCCAGTTCCACCGACTGCGCTGCCGGTGGCGCAAGAATCTTGCGAAAGTCCTCATGGATCGACGGCATGTCGTCGATCAGCAGAATACGGCGGTTGGTCTGCTCGCTCATGCGTTCTCCGTGACGCTGATCAGAGGGATCTGCAGGGTGAACAGCGCGCCTTTGCCCGGTCCGTCGCTGTGGGCGGTGAGGTGGCCGTTCATCTCGATGGCCGCCAGGGCGCAGCTGTGCAGGCCGAAGCCGTGGCCTTCCTTGCGCGTAGTAAAACCGTGGGCAAAGATCCGCGTCATGTTCTCGGCGGCAATGCCTTCGCCATCGTCCCGAACGCTGATTTCGAGGAAGTGGTCATCAACGACCTTGACCCCCAGGGTCATGGTTCGTGGGCGATTGCTGAGGTCGGACATGGCGTATTTGGCATTGCTGATGAGGTTGATCAGAATCAGCAGCAAGCGGTGTTTGTCGCCCATCACCTGAGGCACATCGGCGTACTCCTTGACCACCGTGACGTGATGCCGGGTCAGGGCGCCGGCGTTCATGCGCAGCGCGTCTTCGAGCAGTTCGTTGATGAACAGCGGCTCGGTCATGCTGTTGGCCCCGGCATAGGATTGCTGGGTGGCGACAATGTCCTTGATGTGGTCGACGCTCTTGTTCATCTGGTTCAGCTCATCGACCATTTCCTGTTGTTCCTGGGCAATGGCGGCGACCAGTTGATTGAGGTAGCCGGGGAGCAATTTGCCCTTGGCATCCTCGCTGAGAAAATGGCCGAGGTCGTGGGGGTGTTCGTTGATCAACTGCATGGCCTTGCCCAATCCCTGGCTTTTGCTGGCACGCAGTTTTCGCGCGATCAGGTCGGAGGAAATGTTCACGCTGTTAAGCACGTTGCCGACGTTGTGCAGCACATTGGTCGCGATCTCCGCCATGCCGGCCTGACGCGCGGCGTCGAGGAGTTCGCTTTGGGCGTTCTTCAGTTCGCGGGTGCGCTCCTCGACCCGTTGTTCCAGTGCATCGTTGGCGGCCTGCAAGGCGCTGTTGACCCGATTGATTTCGGCGAAACTGCGAATCAGGCGAACGGCCAGCCACATCAGCGACAACATCAGCAGCACGGAAAACAGCAGCAGATAGAAGTGGTATTTGCGGTCGATGATTTCGACCCGCTGCTGATCCTGGTCGAGCATGGTGGTGATGGTGTCCAGACGGTCGGCCACGGGAATCGCTTCGATACTTTCAAGCAGTTGATTGACCCGCGGCTGCTCCCGCGCAATCAGGCTGATGTGGTTACTCAAGATCCTGATCGGCGCCTGAAACTCCTGGGGCAGGCGTTGTGCATTCACCGCCAGTTTGTTCAGACCGACCTCGATGTCGGCGGCCTTTTCGGCGGAGGTGACCTGAGCAAACTCCAGGGCGCTGAGCAGCAGGTCGTAGGTATCGGTGGTGATGTTCTGCAGTTGCAATTTATCGAAATCGGCCAGGTTGGCCAGCTGCGCCTGGATGTCGTCTTCTGCCGTCGGCAGGAATGCCAGCGAGTTGCGCAGCAAGGCGTTGTGCGACTTGAACTGTTCGACCAGACGGGTCTTTTCCTGCATGGCTTGCAAGTAGGCCTCATGGGCGTCGTTCCATTGCGCCGAGTCGTTGCGCCCGTGCCCGGACTCCAGAGAATCAAAGCGCTCCCAGAGCCGGCTCATCTCGTTCATCGGCGATACCAACGGGTCGTAGTTGTGAGAGATCGCCACTCTGGCCTTGAGCACCTCGTTTTCCCATAGCGCGTTCTGTTGTTTGATTTGCCGGATCAGGTCCCGGGAATCGGTGTACGTCATGGTCCGTTCGGAACTGGACTTGAGGTAAAGAAACAACAGGGTCGAGGCCAGGATCACCGCGAGCAGAGTGAGCAACAGCAGGCTGCCGCGACGTGAGATGTGGTTCATGGCGTGCCCTCCCATCGGCCGGTCAGGGTCTGCAGAAACTGAATGATCAGGGCCTTGTCTTCGTCGCTCGGCATACGCCCCAACTGGTATTGGAACATCACGTCCACGGCTCGCTCGAGGGTCGGCGCCGAGCCATCGTGGAAGTAGGGCGCGGTCAGTGCGACATTGCGCAGACTCGGCACCTTGAACACGGCACGATCCGCTTCGTCAGCGGTGACATTGAAGCGTCCCTGGTCGGCCTCCGTCGGGTGGCCGCGATCAGCGATGTAATCACCGAACACCCCGAATTTCTGGAACATGTTGCCGCCGATGTTCACGCCTTGATGGCAGGCAATGCAGCCGTAATCCTTGAAACGCTGGTAGCCGTACTTTTCTTCCAGGGTCAGGATGTCGGTGTTGCCCGACAGGTATTGATCGAAACGCGAGTCAGGGGTAAGCAAGGTGCGTTCGAAGCTGGCCAGCGCTTGCTGGATATTAGCCTTGCTCACACCGCCCGGGTAGGCGGCGGCGAAGTCCCGGCGATAATCGGCGTCGCTGGCGATACGCTCGACAACGGTGCTCCAGTCACTGCCCATTTCATGCGGGCTGGTGATGACGACGTTGCTCTGCTGCTCCAGGGTCTCGACGCGGCCGTCCCAGAACTGGCGAAAGTTGAGGGCGGCGTTGAAAACGCTAGGCGTGTTGAACGCTACCGGTTTGCCGTCGAAGCCCAGTGAAAAGGCACGGCTGTCGGCACCGTTCTTGTCCAGTTGGTGGCAGCTGGAGCAAGACAGCGTGTTGTTGATTGATAACCGTGGCTCGTGGAATAACCGGCGACCGAGTTCGACACGCCGGGCATCCTGTTGCTCAACCTTGGGCAAAGGCTTGAGCGGTTCGTCCAGCGGCTCGGCGCGGGCGTTTGCGCAGAGCACGCAAAACAGCAAAAGCATGGCGCGATGCAAAAGGTTCATCGACAAGGAACTCCCTGATTCGAGGCCAGTTTCACGGGAGGGCATCAAACCGTCCATGGCGCGGATCCGGCGCCGCTCAGCAAAGCCACAAATTCAGTGGCCGGCAGGGCTTTGCTGAAAAAGTAGCCCTGTCCTTCTTCGCAGTGGTGAGTTTTGAGAAAGGCCAGTTGTCCGGCCGTTTCGATGCCTTCGGCGATGACCTTCAGGCCCAGGCTTTTTCCCAGGCTGATGATGGCGCCGACGAGGGCGGCATCGTTGCTGTCATTGCTCAGGCTGCGAATGAACGATTGATCGATCTTCAGCACATCAATGGGAAAACGGCGCAGGTAGCTCAGGCTGGAGTAGCCGGTACCGAAGTCGTCGATGGCCAGGCGTATGCCCAATGCCTTCAGACGATTGAGCGCGCTCATCGTCGCCTCGACGTTTTGCATCAGTACGTTTTCGGTGATTTCCAGCTCCAGCCAATCGGCCGCCAGCCCCGACTGCGCCAGCGCCCGCTCGACACTGTCGACGAAATCCCGCTGACGAAAGTCGATCGGTGAAATGTTCACTGACATGCGGATCGGCGGCAGTCCGGCCACTTGCCAGGCCTGCGTCTGGCGACAGGCCTCGCCCAGCACCCATTGGGTCAGTGGCACGATCAGTCCGCTGTCTTCGGCCACAGGAATGAAGTCCGCCGGATACACCCAGCCGTGCCCGGGTTTCTGCCAGCGCACCAGTGCTTCGGCGCCGACCACCCGGCTGCTGCGCAGATCGATTTTCGGTTGATAGTGGAGGACGAATTCGTGCTGTTGCAGGGCCCGGCGAATGCCTGACTCGATGCCTTGTTGCTCACGGGCCCGCAGGTTCATGGCTTCGATGAAGAAACCGATGTCGTTGGGGCCGGTTTCCTTGACGTTGCGCATCGCGGTCTCGGCTTTCTTGATCAGCTCGATGGCATCCAGTCCGTCTTCGGGGTAGACGCTGATGCCCACGCTGGCCGTAACGCTGACGTCATGGCCGGCAATCGTCTGTGGCAGGCGGATGGCGGCAAGCACTTTTTCGGCGATGCCGCGGGTCTGCTGAGGGTGGCTGATGTCGCTGAGAATCACCACGAACTCGTCGGAGCCGTAGCGAAAGACCGAGTCCGATTCACGCACGCACAACAACAGTTGCTGGCCCACCCGTTTGAGCATCTCGTCACCCGCCGGATGCCCCAGCGCATTGTTGATGCGCTTGAACCGGTCCAGCCCCAGAAACATCACCACCAGTTGCTTGTCATGGCGCCGGCAGACGGCCAGCGCCTGACTCAAACGATCACCGAGCAGGGTGCTGTTGGGCAGGCCGGTGAGGCTGTCGTATTGCAGCAGGTGCGACACTTTCAGCAATTCGTGCACCCGCGCCTCGATGGTTCGTTCAAGGCCGAGCATTTTCAGGGCGGCGTCTTGGGCCAGCTGCCATTTCCACGTCAGGGCGTTGGCCATCTGGCGGATTTCCAGGCTGTCGAACGGTTTCTTCAGGATCAGCAATTGATCGCCGAACTCCAGACGTTCGGCCATGGCTTCCCAGCTGTAGTCACTGTAGGCGGTGCACAAGGCGATTTGCAGGTCAGGATCGGCGCGCCACAATTGCTCGATGGTTTCCAGGCCGTCCCAGCCGGGCGGCATGCGCATGTCGATGAAGGCGAGGGCGTAAGGGCTGCCGGCAGCCAGTGCGCGCTGCACCAGGGCCAGGGCCTCCTGACCTTGATAGGCGGAGTCGAGCTGGAACGTCAAATGCGGCGACAGGGGGCTGCCAAACAGCGTTTGCTCAAGCTGATTCAGATCGACTTCGTCTTGCGCCTGCGGGGCGAGGATCTTGCGGAAGTCATCGTGAATCGCCGGCGTGTCGTCGATGATCAGGATGCGCCGGTTGGTTTGCGGGGAAGGCTTTTTCATCCCTCGTCTTCCTGTGTGGGCGCAGCCGATGCGTGTCCGTCCTTGAGTAATTGTCCTGCCTGCTCGGCGCTGACGGCTTCGCTGAAGTAGAGACCCTGCGCGCTGGGCAGCGGGGCAACGGCGGACGCTGCGTAATGCCGATTCTGCGGAGGCTGGCCTTCGGCGATGATGCCGATGTCCAGGTCCCGGGCGAAATTGACGATCGCTCGCAGAGCGTTGGCGCCGGCCACATCCTGAGTCGCGCTGTCGATAAAGCTCTGGGCGAGTTTGAGGTGATTGACCCGGTAGGTTTTCAGGTAATCGAACGATGAGTATTCGGTGCCGAAATCATCGATGGCGATGGTCACGCCCAGTTCGCGCAGGCGCGGCAGTACGTCGTTGTGCGTCCACTTGGTCTGGGCCAGCGTCGCCTCGGTGACATCAAAACGCAGGTCCCAGGGCGCCAGCTCCCAGCGTGCAGTGGTGCGCAGTACGTCGTAAATCAGCTCCGGGCCGCTCTTGAGTTGGGCCAATGAAAGCTTGATCGCGATCACCGGCGGTGCGACACCTTCGTCGCGCCATATCTGCATCTGGCGGCAGGCGCGATCCAGCACCCAGCGGCCCAGCGGAATGATCGCGCCGGTTCGCTCCGCCGCCGGCACAAAGGCGCCCGCCGTCAGCAGCCCGAGTCGCGGATGTTGCCAGACGATTTGTGCCTCCATGCCCAGAATCCTGCCGCTGTGCAAATCCATCTCCGGCGCGTAATGCAGCCGCAGCTCATCGCCCTCAAGCGCGGTCATCAATTCACTGACAATGGTCATGCGCTCGGCCACTTCCCGGGAGATCTCCTCCGAGTGGAAGTGGTACTGGTTGCGGCCCATTTCCTTGGCGCGATACAGCGCCATGTCGGCCTGCCCGAGCAGACTGTCGGCATCGAGGCTGCTGGCGCTGTAGGTGCTGATGCCGATGCTCACGGAAATGTGCAACGCATTGCCGGCCAGGTTGTAGGGCGTCAGCAGTGCGTCGCGGATATTGGCCGCCATCGCGGCCGATTGGGTCGGGTCGCTGACGTCCAATTGCAGGATCGCGAACTCGTCACCCCCGAGGCGCGCGACGACATCGTTTTCGCGCACACCGGTCCTGATGCGCCGGGCCACCTCCTGCAACAGCAGATCGCCGACGGGATGGCCCAATGTGTCATTGATCCGCTTGAAGTGGTCCAGGTCCAGATAAAACACCGCGAAGGGCATGGCGCCTCGGCGTGCGGCGGCAAACGCCTGATGCAGACGCTCAATCAGCGTGGCGCGATTGGCCAGCCCTGTGAGGCCGTCGAGGCGGGCCAGCAATGCCAGTTTTTCCTCGGCAAGGCGGCGCTCGGTGATGTCCAGAATAATGCCTTCGACTTCCAGCAGCCGGCCGTCGTGATCGCGCACCGGGATGTAGCGGTTTTCCACCCAGCGCCAGGTGCCCTGACCGGTGCGCAAACGAAATTCGATCGACGCCCCCGACGCATGACGATCCAGCACCCGGGCCATGGCGGCATCGACGCAGGGCTGGTCGTCCGGGTGAATCAGTAACTGAGCCCAGTTCGCTGAGCCGACGAGGTCCGCCGCGACATGGCCGTAGCGGGTGATGTTGTGGGAGATATACATCAGCGCAAACGAAGGGTCGCCGCGCAGCCGGTAAAGGATGGTCGGGCTGTTCTGCACGATGATGTTGGCGTCGGACAGTTCCCGGGTGCGCGCCTGAACCGCTTGTTCGAGCCGGTTGAGCTTGAGTTCGGCGTCTTCGGTCATTTGCCATTTGACCGTCAGGGCACTGGCCATCTGGCGAATCTCGATCGCATCGAAGGGCTTTTTCAGAATCAGCAAGCGGTCGTTCAACGCCAGGCGCCGGTCGATGTCTTCCCAGGAATAGTCGGAATAAGCCGTACACAGCGCGACCTGCAACCTGGGATCGACCTGCCACAGCCGTTCGATGGTCTCCAGGCCATCCCAGCCCGGTGGCATGCGCATGTCGATAAAGGCCATGGCATACGGACGATTGTCGGCCAACGCTGCTTCGAGCTTGTCCAGGGCTTCGCGGCCCTGAAACGCCGAATCGATTTCGAATAGCTGAGGCTGGGCCACAGACGGTGTGCCGAACAACAGGCTTTCGGTTGCGTCCAGACCGTCGTCTTCGGGGGCGGCGGGGCTGAGAATCTTGGCAAAATCGCCATGAATGGCCGGGCTGTCATCGACAATGAGCACACGGCGATTGATCTGCGTCGATGGCAGGCTCATGCCGCAACGTCCATGGGGTCACATGCTGCTGTCATCGGGAGCATCCTTTCCCTCATGTCAGGCCTGTTCGAAGGCTGACGGAGTCGTACAACGTGATGAGCATAGTTGTCCCGCCGGCATTTCGCCTGTGCAGCCGGGCCGAAGATTTGCGTGAGCGCTGCAAAAAATCATCTAGCCTTTGAGGCAGGCGCGGGGCAAGCGGGGTGGTAGGTCGGTGCGTCGATCAAGTTCACTGTCACGCTTGAGGGCACGCCATGGAAGAGCAATCCACCTCGACGCACAGCCGCCGCCCCAAGGTGCTGCTGGTCGATGACGAAGAGTCGATTCTGAACAGCTTGCGCCGCTTGTTGCGGGGGCAGCCCTACGATGTTCTGTTGGCCACCAGTGGCGCGCAGGCGCTGGAGATGCTCCAGACGCAGCCGGTGGATCTGGTCATGAGTGACGCACGCATGCCCAATATGGACGGCGCCTCGTTGCTGGCCCTTGTCCGCGAACGCCATCCGGCCGCTGTGCGCATCATGCTCACCGGTTATGCCGACCCGTCCGCCATCATCAAGGCGATCAATGACGGGCAGATTCACCGCTACATCAGCAAACCGTGGAATGACGAGGAGTTGCTGCTGATCCTGCGCCAGTCCCTTGAGCATCAGCACTCCGAGCAGGAGCGCCAGCGTCTGGAGCAGGTGACGCGGGTGCAGAACGACCAGCTCAAGCTGCTCAACAGTACCCTTGAAAAGCATGTCGCCGCGCGTACGGCTGAACTGCAGCAGACCGCCGACATGCTTGATCTGGCCTACGAAGAGCTCAAGCACAGCTATGTCACCGGCACCGAAGTGTTCTCGTTGCTGGCCAATCTGCGCTTGCCCCCGGCCAAACAGACCAACCGGCAGATCATCGAACTGGTGCGCAGCTACTGCACACAGCATGGTCTGGACGAGGCCACCAGCCGCGACCTGACCATGGCGGCGGCGCTGTACAACGTCGGCAAACTGAGCTGGACCGACGGCATGATGATCACGCCCTCGGACCTGCTACGGCATACCGATCGCGAGCGTTATCGCGCTTATCCCAAGCAGAGCGAATCACTGTTGATGACGCTGGACCCGATGAAGGATGCGGCACGCCTGATCCTGCATCATCAGGAGCGTTGGGACGGCAGCGGGTTTCCTGACCGGCTCAAGGGCGAAGCGATTCCGTTTGGTTCACGCTTGCTGAAACTGGCGGTGGACTTCGTCGAGTTGCAGCGTGGTTTGATTCTCGAGCGACAGATGAACAGTGACGAAGCGCTGCTGTACCTGCGCCAGTACGCCGGGCGCTTGTACGATCCCGATCTGGTCGAAGATTTCATTCAGGTGTGTGCGGCCTTCCTCAGTGACGTCACCTTGGCGGATCCGACGGTCAAGGTACTGACCACTCGGGATCTGGCGGCGGGAATGATCCTGGCACGCAATCTCAATGCCGATAACGGCATGTTGCTGCTCAATGCCGGCAAAGTCCTCAGCGGTCTGCTGGTGGAAAAGCTGATTGCCTTCGAAGCCATGGAAGGCGCCAAGTACAGGATATTCGTCAAGGTGCCGGAGGAGGTCGAAGCCGCGCTCAAGGCTCAGGGGTGAGGCCGGGCAACGTGACGTCATCGGGCAAGCATGGGATCCTTGCGTTTTTTCAAGGCTGGTGGCTGAGCCATGACCTCTGCATCCGTTGTCCCTCCACTGATTCGTATCGCCGCCGCCCTGCTGGTTCGTGCCGATGGCCAGACGTTGCTGGTACGCAAGCGCGGCACCACGGCGTTCATGCAACCGGGCGGCAAGATCGAGGCGCATGAGTTGCCGGTGCATGCGCTGGCCCGTGAGCTGGAGGAGGAGCTGGGATTGGCGATCGATCCTGCTCAGGCAACGTTCCTCGGGCAGTTCTCGGCACCCGCCGCCAACGAACCGGGGTTTATCGTTCAGGCCGAGATATTCCAGCTGAGCATCGACGCCGAGGTGTCTCCGGCCGCTGAAATCGAAGAAGTCATCTGGGTCGACCCCACCACTGATCCTGCTGTGGTTCTGGCGCCATTGACACGCGACCTGATCCTGCCGTTTTATCGAGCCTCGCTGACTGCGATCGCCTGATCATCCACGCAAAGGACGCCCACCATGATCCCGCTTCAAGACCTGCTGATCTTCGCTGCCGCCGCGTTGCTGATGGTGCTGACGCCGGGGCCGAACATGATCTACCTGATCTCGCGTTCGATCTGCCAGGGACGCAAGGCCGGGGTTACGTCATTGCTCGGTGTGGTGGCCGGGTTCTTCGTGCATATGTTTGCCGCAGCCGCCGGTTTGACGGCGGTGTTCCTCGCGGTGCCGATGGCTTATGAAGTATTGAAGTGGGCCGGTGCGCTGTACCTGCTGTGGCTGGCCTGGCAAGCGGTGAAACCCGGCGCGCGCTCGCCGTTCGAAGCCCAGCAGTTGCCGCCGGATTCGTCGCGCAAACTGATCACCATGGGTTTTCTCACCAGCGCGCTGAACCCGAAAATCGCCGTGTTCTACCTCTCGGTGTTTCCGCAATTCATCAGCCCTGAACACGGCTCGGTGTTCACCCAAAGCATCATCCTCGGCCTGACCCAGATCAGCGTCAGCTTCTGCGTCAATCTGCTGATCGCGTTGTTTGCGGCGGGTATTGCTTCATGGTTCGTGCGCAATCCGACGTGGCTGGCGCTGCAGCGTTATTTCATGGGGATGGTGCTCGGCGGTCTGGCTGTGCGTCTGATGCTTGAGCAACGCAGGACGGCCTGACCATGTGGATCGAACGACTGGACGCCAGTCATGCGCTGGCCTATCGCGAGCTGATGCTCGAAGCGTATGACCGGCATCCGCAGGCGTTTACCTCCAGCGTGCGCGAGCGAGCGGTGATGCCGTTGAGTTGGTGGGAGGCGCGTCTGACCAGCAAACTCGATGCAGTGCTGGGCGCATTCGAAGCGGGTGTGCTGGCCGGCATCGTCGGTTTCGCGTTTGAACCGCGTGAGAAGGCCCGGCACAAGGTGACGCTGTTCGGCATGTACGTTTCGGCGGATTTTCGTCAGCACGGTTTCGGTCAGGAACTGGTGCAAGCCGCACTCGCCGAAGCCGGCAGACATCCCGAGCTGAAGCTCATCCAGCTCACCGTCACCGCCGGCAATGACGCCGCGTTCAAGCTGTATCAGCGCTGCGGTTTCATCCAGTTCGGCCTGGAGCCACTGGCGGTGCGGGTCGGCGAAGACTACTTCGACAAGATCCACATGTGGCGTGAGCTCTGACCCTCCACTGTTCCCTCCTGTAAGAGCTGCCGAAGGCTGCGATCTTTTGACCTTCGCTTTTTGGTAATGACCGTTCGTCGAAAACCCGCCCGCACCTGTCAGATCTGACAGGTGCGCAATTCCCCGATCCCACGTTCAATCACTCCGTCGCCCCCACCATCGACCGGAGCCCGCCACCATGACCACGTCCCAACATCCGCTAGCCCTCAAACCGCTGTATTTCCCCGCGCTGGTCACCCTGAATCCTGCCGAGCATTACAGCGGTGGCATCCCCATCCGGGCGGTGGAGGACGATCTGCAAGGCATCATTCCCGCCTGGTTCAACATGAGCATTGGCGACAAGGCCGAGGTGTTCTGGGGCAATGCCAATTCGGCAATCTGGAGCAAGACCCTCGATCTCGATATCGAGCTCAACAAGGACCTGTCGTTCACCATTCCCAAGGCCCACGTGCTCGACGGCGAGGCCAAGCCGGTGTTCTACCGGATCACCTACAAGAACCAGACGTCGGAAGATTCCAAACCCGAACTGATCCTGCTGGTCAAGCTCACGCGGCCCGGCGAATACGATGACATCGCTGGCGATGACGGCCACTCCGATCTGAAGTTTTCCCTCGACCATGACGAGGTCGATGAAACCCTGCCGGCCAAAGGCGTGACGATGCGCATCGTGCCTTACCGCAACCTCACCCGCTACGATCGCATCCTCGCCCGCTGGGGCAGTCAGCAGGTCACTCACGTCGTCACGCCGGAACAGGCCCTGGACCCGGTCCGCCATCCGATCGACGTGGTGTTCAGTCGCGCCGTGATCGAGACGGCGGGTGATGGCCCGGAAGTGGCGGTGGCTTATCAGGTCGTCGATCGCTGCGGCAATTACCCGGACGAGCGCGCGCCGTGGTCGGCCATTCGCAAAGTGCTGGTGGATCTGGGCGGCAATCGACTGGACGTTCCATTGGTGCTGGTCAAAGGCCAGCCGGCCAACAGCATCAATCTCGATCAGCTCGGCGATGACGATGTGGAGGTCCTCGTCAACACGCCGGCAGCTGATTTCAAGGTCGGTGACAAGGTGTTCCTGACCTGGACAGGCACCCCGGCGCAAGGCTCGCAGATCATCGTCGGGCCACTTGAATTGCCGGTCGCGGTCGTATCGTTTCCTCTGAAATTTCCCATTCCCAATGCATCGGTCAGGGCCATCGCCAAGGGCAGCGCCTCGGTCGGCTATGTCTGTAAGCGCAGCGGTGCAGCCGACCGCCCTTCGAAGAACGCCAGCGTCCCGGTGATTGGTGACATCAGCCAACTGCGTGAACCAACCGTGGACGAGGCCCCGGGTGGGACTTTGCCGCCGGAGACACCTTGGGCGACGGTGAACATTCCCTGGTATCCCGGCCGCAACAGCAGCGACCTGATCAATCTGATCTGGCAGGCCCAGGCGCCGGGTGGTAGTACCGTCTATTACGAAGATCCGCGTCCGGTCGGCGACATCGCGGAAAACCAGCCCGTCCAACGCAACGTGAGCAATGCCGAAATCCGGCGCTTCAACGGCCTGAACGTCAAGGTCTTTTACACCGTCACCAACAGCGAAACGGCGCTGCTGAGCGTGCGCGAATCGCTGGTATTTCCGATGCAGGTCGGCGTGGCCTTGCCGACGTTTGACCGACCGGAAGTCGAGGGCGCAGACAATGACGTGCTCGATCCGGACAAAGTGCCGCCGCTCGGCGCCACGCTGGTGGTGCCGTATTTGGGCACCCGCGACAAGGACCGCGTGACCTGGCGCTGGCGCGGTTCGGCCAGCGGCGGCAGCACCAGCGGCCATATCGACCTGATCCCCGCCACCGCCGGCAAACCTGTGCGCATCACCGTAAACAAGCAATACGTGACGGCCAACCTCAACGGCACGGTGGTCGCTGATTACAGCATTCAGCGGGCGGGGGCGACGGTAGGGAACTCGCATGAATTGACGTTGCGTATTGGCGCGGCGCTGGATCTGGACGCGCCGAAGATCAAGGAGGCCAATGGCAGCACCAGCCTCAATCCGTTAGCGGCCAAGGACAGCCTGACTGCCATCGTCGGCTACACCGGTATGGCCATCGGTGATGACATCATCGTCACCTGGACCGGCACGCCGCCGAACGGCTCGGACACCTCCGCGAAAAAAACCGTGACCACGCTGGGGCCACAATCGATCCCGCTGAAAAACGCGGTCGTGGCCTTCAACCTGGGCAAAGCGGTGACGGTGAGTTACACCGTGACGCGCGGTGGTGCGCCGGTGCCTTCGAAAGAGTTGGCGCTGACGGTGCTGGCGATTCCGCAAGAAGAACCGGCATTGGGTAAGCCCTTGATCACGCAAGCGGCGAACAACGGCGAGGGGCCGGAGCTGGACGTCAGAGCCTTGACCGCTAACGCGACCATGCGCATCAACAGTTGGCCGCTGATTGCGCTCAAGCAATACGTCTGGTTGCGCGTGGAAGGCACCAACAAAGACGAAAGCAAATACGACAAGACGTTCTTGCAGCCACCGGGCTCACAGACCAACCAGGGGTGGATCGACCAAGGCTATTACCTGCACCAGATCCCGCTGACCGACCTGAAAAACTTGAAAGATGGCGCTGACCTGACGATGCAGTTCAAGGCCGGGTTGGGTGGCAGTCAGGTCGAGGATGAGGCGGTGACCTTCCCGCCGCGCGTTTACAAAGTCAAAGCCGTGCAGGATGTGAAACCCGTGATCAGCACGGTGAAAGACTCCAAGGGTGAAGACATTCCGCATAACGGTGGCACGGTCGATCCGAAGATCAAACTGACCGGCACTGCGGCACCGCTTCAGGAAGTCGAGGTGTTCGAGGGAGCTGCCACTAAAGGTAAACACCCGGTCAATGCCGGTGGCATCTGGACCTGCGAAATCACACTGACCGGCATTGCCACTCGCACGTTCACTGCCAAGGCGCAGTACGGTACGGGGCAGGTATCGCTCGGCAGAATCCTCACCCTTTCGAATGCCATCAAGCCAAGCATCACCTCGGTGAAAGACTCGACAGGCATTGAAATTCCCTCTAACGGCAAGACGTACGATACCTCACTCAAATTGACCGGCGGCGGTACACCGCGCCTGAAAGTCGAGATCTTTGACGGGCCGACGTCCAAAGGTATAGCGGAGGTGCGTGCCGATAACGGCCGTTGGGAACTTGAGGTGAAAGAACTGAACGCCGCGCTGCACAGTTTCACCGCCAAGGCGCTGTACGCTCCGGGGGAGATATCTGCCGCAAGGACATTAACCGTAATGACGCGTCCTGAACTTATCGTGGATCCGTCCCTGCTCAGAATCAGCGGGTACAACATATCAATCGAAGGCTCGGGACTGCCATGGGTCCTGACTGGCGTCGATCCTATCGGAACCGCGTTCGATCGTAGTGCCGAAGGTGGGGTTCCTCCTTATATCTATGAATCCCTCGATGAGCGCATTGCTTCGGTTGATCGCCTTCTCGGTATCGTCAGAAGTCAAGGCAACGGAAGGACCACTATCAGAGTACGCGACCAGGCGAATCAAATTAAGGAGTTCCCCGTTACCGTTTCCAATGTGGCCCATTACGTATCTTCCAATAATCAGAAATTCAATCATGAGGAATACCTCGCATGGGCGCAAAGCATTGGTGCCGAACCAATCCCAATTCATGAATACGACTATCACTGGAAAATCCTAAATAAAAAATTCATAGCCACTGAGCACTTCTACCCAGACGGCTGGTGGAATGGGGGTGTGACGCAAGGCGGAGAAGGTATCAATGCATTCCGAATGGGCTATAGCTCCCAATCAAAAGAATGGTGGAGCCACGGCGTGTCTTTGAGCAATCAGCTCCCGGGGTTTGCCATGTACCTTCCCGATCAAAAAAAACCTACCTGATCACATCAATAGTGCAACTTTGATTTGCCTTATCCACTGACCCTCCAAGGACAGTGGATGGGGTTGCTCCTAAACTTGCGCTCTTCCAATGATCAGAAACCTGCGTGACTCCTATTGGGACGGGCGAGCGCTTTCGATTAGGGCTGGCCAGTCTCGAGCTCACCTCCGCCGGGGCGGCCGATATGCAGCAACAGGCCCACGCGGCGGCAATGTTGCTGTGCGATGGCTCTGTGGGCGCAGCAGGTTCAGGCTCGGGTTTGAAGGCTGCGATCTTTTGCTTTTAAACAGCTGCGTTTAAATGAAACGGCAAGACACGTAATCAGGCTACACGACCTTGCGTAATTGCCTACAGCTACGCCAGAATCCGCCGGCTTGTGCGCCTTGGGGGCGGGTTCTATTGTGGTGCGGTCGCTGACGAATCAGCGATCGGGTTTAGCGACTCGGATCAACTCAAAGGGTGCATCAGCGTTCCAGGCTGCGTTGCGGATATTTATGTCTGCGATTTCGCTATGGTGGCTGTATGCGGGAGACCTTCGCGGTCTGCCGGGTACCTTTGACCGGTTCGCTAACCTGCGTACAGCTGCCACCCTTCCTGTTTAGCGACAGGATATGGCGGCTCCACTTCAAAGGAGCTTCACCATGATCAAACCAACACCCAACCCGCCCGAAACCGATCTCACCTCACCCTACGAATCCCTCGATTCGAAAAAGCTCAACGACGCCGCCGACCGCGCCCTCGATCACTACCTCTGCCCGCCGGGGTCCACGCCACCTCCCCGTAGAACCCGCAGGATGTACGCCGTTACCGCGGACTTCAAAAACGAGGAGATGCTGGCCGATGCCTTCGAGACCCTTGCTTCAGCAAGAACCATTGCCAGTGACTTCGCCCACCTCTTGCCAGCGTCGCAACGCCGGACGTTGTTAGGGATTGCGCAGCTGATCATGCTCGGGGAGTTGGCGGTGAATCGGGTGCTGGATAATTTGCAGGTGCCGGACTGACACCTGCCTCCTGTGGCGAGGGGATTCAGCGAACCGTCGCACCGCCCCGATCGGCTGCGCAGCAGTCGTAAATCCTGAGTACGCGGTAATTCTGAACATTCGCGGCGACTGGTTTGGGGCTGCTGCGCAGCCCATCGGGGCGGTGCGATGGTTCGCTAAACCCTCTCATCACAATGACTAGGTGGATCGAGCCTGCTCGCGATAGCGATCTTTCAGTCAGCATCCAGGTGACTGACACACCGCTATCGCGAGCAGGCTCGCTCCTACAGGGGAGGGTGGCGTTGTTTCGATCAGCGTACGGCGCTGACGCCATCCAGGGTCGAGAACGAGGTGTCCTTGGCCGTCAGCAAAAAATCGCGCATGTACGGCGCATCGAGCATGTCCGCACGGATCGCTGCGTACAGCGTGGCGAACAGACCTTTCTCGCCCAGCCGCTTGCCCTTCACGTAACCACGCGAGCTGTATTCATGCAGCGCCCAGTGCGGCATGCCGCAGACGCCACGGCCGCTGGCGACCAGTTGCATCATCATCACCGTCAGTTCCGAGGTGCGTACTTGTGCCGGTTCGATGTCGGCCGGTTCGAGGAAGCGCGTGAAGATGTCCAGACGATCGCGTTCCACCGGGTAGGTGATCAGCGTTTCCGTCAGCAAATCCTCAGGGACGATGTACGGTTTGCTGGCCAACGCGTGCTGATTGGCCACCGCGAGCATGGCTTCGTAAGTGAACAACGGCACGTAGGTAATGCCGGAGATGTCCAGCGGGTCGGAGGTCACCACCAAGTCCAGGTCGCCCCGGGCCAGCGCCGGCAGCGGGGCGAAGGAGAAGCCCGAAGCGAGGTCGAGTTCGACTTCCGGCCACGCATCGCGGAACTGGTCGATGGTCGGCATCAGCCACTGGAAGCAGCTGTGGCATTCGATCGCCATGTGCAAACGTCCGGCGGTGCCGCCGGCCAGGCGACCGATATCACGCTCGGCGGCGCGCAGCAGCGGCAGAGTGGCGTCGGCCAGTTGCAGCAGGCGCAGGCCGGCGCTGGTGAAGCGCACCGGTTTGGTCTTGCGCACGAACAACGGCATGCCCATGCGCTCTTCGAGTTCCTTGAACTGGTGGGACAGCGCCGATTGGGTCAGGTGCAAACGATCGGCAGCATCGACCAGGCTGTCGGCTTCGCGCAGTGCGTGCAGGGTTTTCAGGTGACGGATTTCAAGCACCGGCTGGCTCCATGAGGAAAACTTGTGATCAACACGAAAAGGTTGAGTTTGTCTCATGTTGGTCGGGCTGTCGACAATGGCGCCATCTTTTACGCAAATGGAGCACCTTCGACATGGCCGTGGCCCACACCCTTGGTTTTCCGCGCATCGGCGCCGACCGCGAACTGAAAAAAGCCCTCGAAGCCTACTGGAAAGGCGATCTCGATCAGGCCGCGCTGAACCAGGTCGGCTGTGATCTGCGCGCCGCTCACTGGCAGTTGCAGAAAGATGCCGGCATCGACCTGCTGCCGGTCGGCGACTTCGCCTGGTATGACCAGGTGCTGACTCATTCGCTGACCTTCGGCGTGATCCCCGAGCGTTTCGACAATGTGCGCGATGAACACGGCCAGCCGAGCCTCGATACGCTGTTCGCCATGGCTCGCGGCGCGACGGCAGGCTGCTGCGGCGGCGAGCACGGCAAGACTCAGTACGCCCAAGAGCTGACCAAGTGGTTCGACACCAACTACCACTATCTCGTCCCGGAATTCACCGCTGACCAACCGTTCAAGCTGAGCTGGGAACAGCTGTTCGACGAAGTCGAAGAGGCCCGGGCACTGGGGCACAACGTCAAACCGGTGATCATCGGCCCGCTGACTTACCTGTGGCTGGGCAAGGCCAAAGGCAATGAATTCGACAAACTCGATCTGCTTGAACGCCTGCTGCCGGTGTACAACGAAATCCTCGGCCGCCTCGCTGCCCAAGGCGTGGAGTGGGTGCAGATCGACGAACCGATCCTCACCCTCGACTTGCCGCAAGCGTGGAAAAGCGCCTTCGAACGCGCTTATCACATCCTCCAGTATTCGCCGCTGAAGAAACTCGTGGCGACCTACTTCAGTGGTCTGCAGGACAACCTCGGCCTGGCCGTGGGCCTGCCGGTGCAAGGACTGCACATCGATGCGGTGCGGGCACCGGAGCAACTCGGCCATGTGCTGGATCGCCTGCCGACCTACAAGATTCTTTCGGTGGGCCTGGTCAACGGGCGCAACGTCTGGCGCTGCGAACTGGAGCAGGCGCTGGCGCAACTGCAATCGGCGCAGGAGCGTTTTGGCGACAACCTGTGGGTCAGCAGTTCCTGCTCGTTGCTGCACAGCCCGGTGGATGTCGAGCGTGAAGACAAGCTCGATCCGGAACTCAAGAGCTGGCTGGCGTTTGCCGTACAGAAGTGCAGCGAAATCTCGGTGCTGCGCGATGCCTTGAACGATCCACAAGCGCCCAAAGTGCAAAACGCACTGGCTCAGAGCCGGGCGATTCAGGCCAGCCGTGCGCAGTCGTCGCGCATTCATAAACCCGAGGTGCAGGCGCGGATCAGCGCGATCAATGCTGAGGACAGTCAGCGTCATTCGCCGTTTGCCAAACGCATCGCCCGGCAACAGGCGCGTCTGCAATTGCCGACGTTCCCGACCACTACGATTGGCTCGTTCCCGCAGACCGGTGCGATCCGTCTGGCGCGTCAGGCGTTCAAGCAGGGCAAGCTGTCGGCCAACGATTATCACGACGCCATGCGCAGTGAAATCCGCCACGCCGTGCAGGTGCAGGAACGCCTCGGCCTGGACGTGCTGGTACACGGTGAAGCCGAGCGCAATGACATGGTCGAGTACTTCGCCGAGCAGCTCGACGGCTACCTGTTCACGCGTTTCGGCTGGGTACAGAGCTACGGTTCGCGCTGTGTGAAACCGGCGGTGATTTATGGCGACCTCAGTCGTCCGCAAGCCATGACCGTTGACTGGATCACCTACGCGCAGAGCCTGACCGACAAGGTCATGAAAGGCATGCTCACCGGTCCCGTGACCATGCTGATGTGGTCGTTCCCTCGCGAAGACGTGTCGCGCAAAGTCCAGGCGCAGCAATTGGCGCTGGCCCTGCGTGATGAAGTGGTGGATCTGGAACGCGCCGGGATCAAGATCGTGCAGATTGACGAAGCCGCTTTCCGCGAAGGCCTGCCGCTGCGCCGGGCGCAATGGCAGGAGTATCTGGATTGGGCGGTGGAAGCGTTCCGTCTTACGGCCTCCGGCGTCAACGATGAAACGCAGATCCACACCCACATGTGCTACAGCGAATTCAACGACGTGATCAAGGCAATTGCCGCCATGGACGCCGACGTCATCACCATCGAAACCTCGCGCTCGGACATGGAATTGCTGGAAGCCTTTGAAGCGTTCGACTACCCGAACGACATCGGCCCGGGGGTCTACGACATTCACTCGCCACGGGTGCCGGACACTGCCGAGATGGTCAAACTGATGAGCAAGGCAGTGAAGCGGATTCCCGCCGAGCGCCTGTGGGTCAACCCCGATTGCGGCTTGAAGACGCGTGCGTGGCCGGAGACGGAAGCGGCGCTGGTGAACATGGTGGCGGCGGCGCGGCAGTTGCGCAGTCAACTGGCGTAAACCTCTGGCCTGTCGATTGATGCAGAACACCCGCTGAGCCAAAAAGCCAGCGGGTGTTTTGTTTTAGGGACGGCGATCAAAGCGCTTCGAAATGCGTCAACACCGCCGACTGTTTACCAATATCGGCATATGGCAGGCTGGCGTTATCGGCATGAGTCAAGAAGCGGTGTTCAGGCAGTTTCAGGTGGGCCTTTTCGAATGTGCGCATCACCGGCGTTGCGCTGGCGTAATGAAAGTGGGCATACCACAGTAGCTCATTGGGGATCAGGGTCTGATCCCAGATCTCATACTCCTGCAGGTAGTCTTTGCGCGCTTTTGGTTTGCTGAGGTTTTTCAGCAGGCTGGGTTTGCGGATCTCTACGGCCTCCTGTTCGATCAGGTCCAGCAGCATGCCGTCAGTGGGCCTTTTACTGGTCAGTGACTGGCGGGTACGCAGGTTGCGACCGGTGGCTATCAGCTCGTTGGCCTTATTGCGTAGTTGGGGAATGACCGGATCCTGCGGCGCGACGTTCGCGATCCGGTCGGCGCGGTGTCTCAGCTCTGCGGCTTCACTGACCATCATGTGTTCAAGGTCGACCGGCAGCATGTCCTGATCGGCGTAGGACTCGACCCGGGCCCGATAACTCGCCTGAAAGTCCAGGCGTTTGCGCGCTTCGTTTACCAGTGTCGACAGGCTCAGTTGAGGCGGCGCCGGTGGCGCAGACTCTGTCAGTCGATACTTGCCGCTTGCGGTCTGTTCCCAGACTTCGCCGCTGTTCATTTCGAACTGAAGCTTCTTGTTTTTCTTGTCCCATCGCTCTACGCCGATCAGCCATTGATCGTCTTCGGTGGGAAAGACTTTGCGATTGATACTGCCTTGCGGTGGCGTGGCATGCACCGGGGTGCCAATGTTTTTGCGCGCCTGTTCGCCGAGCTTTTCTATCCCGGAGATCAGCGGCTCTATCAGTTCTTCATGGAAATACTGCGGGTAGCTGGCGGTCCAGACTTTCATTTCACGGATAAATTGCGCGTACGTATCGACGCAGTCTTGAAGAATGGCATCGCGCTGTACGCGGGTGACGTTGGCGCTGAGCAGATCGTGATGGGTATTGAGCGCACGGGCGACCTTTTCCCGTAATCGGCGCGCCTGCCCCAGCAGATAAATCCATGAAGCGTCGCCGACGCTACCGGCACGCTGTACCGCCTCAAGGCGTTGATAGGTTTTCTGAAAGCTCAGTAGAAACGGACTGTGTTTGGCGTTCAGGTCATCGACAAGGCTGGCCACCAGTTTCTTGTCCGCCGCAACGCGAACGCGTTCATACCAATGGTTGACGTCAACCCTGAGGTCTTCCATCCGGTCCAGTTTGCGCAGGTATTCCAGCCGCAGTTGGCGGCGCTCTTCCATCAGTGTCAGGCGTTGCGCGAGAGCATCGTGCGGCAGTTCATCCAGTTGCCTGTTCAGTTCCAGGATCCGTTTTGTCAGTGGCACGGTACTGTGCGAGTTGTGAATGGCGCGGCGTGTGTATCGGTCAGCCAGGAGTGCGGCGTTTTTGCTTTGCATCTCGATCAAGGCGCGACGTTTGTTGCCGTGGGTCAGCGGTTCCAGTTCGAGCAATGCCTGATAACGTCGGGTAGCCAGTTCAATATCACCGATGGCGGCAGCTTCGGCGGCAGGCAGAAGGGGTTGGCGTGCCGCATCCGTCTTCGCTGCGCCATAACGGTTGATGGTTACGTCGCTGTTTCCGCCGCGTCTTTCCAGTTGCACGGCAAGGTCGTCGGCGAGCTCGGTCAGGTAGTGATGACGGCGAAAGGTCCGGTCCGCCCACCAGCGCGGCAGGCGTTGACGAATTGCCTGCGGCCAGATCGGATCAAGCGCATCAGCCAGATGCCCAGCCACATTTCCGCCACCCAGACCACCGCCCTCGAACGTACTGCCGTAGACGCCGAACCAGGTGTCCCATTCGCCGTTTTCATTGAGTGCGACCGGTTGTTTGTAGGTGGCCTTGCGCGTGCCGCGCAAGCGCCAGTTGCGTGAATCGTTGCTGCGCTGCACCTCGAAGATCCGCCCCTGACGCAGAATGAAATCGCCGTCGGCATGCCGGTAAATGCCGCGATACACGCCATCGCGGCCCGGTTGCAGGCCGGCCAGGGAAATCGGTTTTTCATATTCGTAACCGGAGAACCGTGCCGCGAGATGTCGAGCCTGACGCCGGGATGTGTTCTTTAGCGCTGCCGTGGTTCTGAGTAAAACGCGCATCTGGCGTGCGCGAGTCATTGAGCGGGCCGCACGCGACAAGGCCGAAGACGCCAGTTCGCCGGGCAGCAGATCCATGGCCGCGTCGATCAATGACAGCAGGACCGATTCGAGTTCGGCCAGACCGTCACCGACCTCGCCACGCAGAAACGCGGCCACCGCCTGGTTGGCCGCCGTCCAGGCATCGTAAACGGCGATGGCGCTGCCGATGAAGGGCAGCAGGCCGATGGCCATTTTCAGGTAGTTGAACGCGCGCGGTCCCTTGAGCGCGTGGCGTTCCATGTACAGCGCATCGTTGGAGCGCGAGGTGCCGCGATGGGCTTCGATCAGTCGTCCCATGTGCGCATCCAGCAAGTGCGCGGCGAACGAGGTACTGGCCGGCCAGCGCTCGCCGACGCCAATGATCGCGTCGAAATGCTTGAGCACGGCCTGGTTGAGCCGGCTTACGTGCGCCCGGACTTTACCCTGCAAGGCCCGGCCGGCCAGATAGCGGATCCAGGTGTCCTGTGTGCACATTCTGTACAACGCCATGCGCGCTGCTTCGAGGTTGTCGTATCGGCGCAGAAAGTGGTCGTCGGGACTGTCGGGCAGGTACAGCAGAGTGATGCCGCTGACCTGCTCCTCGATGAAGGTCACACCGGACAAGGTGACTGCACCTTCATTGGGCGTGTCCGTGCCGCCGGCGCTGAGATAGGCCGGAAGAATGACCACGCGTTTGCGCTCGGATCGCCAGGCTTGCGCGGTGTTGGCGTCAGCAGCAATGGTGAGGATCTGCAATTCCTCCAGGCTGATGTGGTGTTGCAAACGGGCGAATTCACCTTGCAGTCTGAGCATCGCGCGCCAGGGTTCGATCAGGCATTCGCGGCGATGCTCCCTGACGAAAGCCGATTCGTCGGACGCGCCGGTGAACGCTTCGCGAATGCGTTTTTCGTAGGCCTGGGGCAGATCCAGTTCCGGCAGCACGCGTTTCAGCCAGGTCAGGGTGAGACCTTTTTTCAAGGTTTCAGCCTCGACCGCATCGCTTGCATTGACCTCCACCCGCATGTACGTCAGGCGCAGTGAAAGCGGTTCGAGCTGCATCGATGGCGTGTTGTCGATGTTCAGTTGGGCCAGTTCCACCAGCGGCATTTTGCTGCGGGTGGCACTGGGCTCCAGCACCAATTCATAGCCCGAGTGGCCGGGAGCGGGTTTGTAGCGTTTGACCATTTTTACCGAGTCGGGCAAGTCGAGGGTGATCTCGAAACTGCCCTTGAGTGCGAAGTCCTTGCGCAGTCGCTCATGCAGATGTGTGCGGGTGAAGTCGTCCCGTGGTTCCAGAGCGAGGGTCAGTTGCTTATGGCTGCGTTGCATCGCGAGCAGGAACGTCTCGGTCAGTTGCTTGAGCGCACTGCGCTCAGTCTTGCCGAGCCGGGCGAGCCAGTCCGGTAGCGTGTCGGCGAGCGTGCCGCTGTTTGCCTGCTCCAGCACCTGAGTGAACGCCAGGCTGCGAGCGGCGTTGACCGGCACCTGTAACGTGCCGAGGCTGCGCTGGCGCAGGTCGGCGAGTTGTTCGTCGTACTCGGCTTTTTTACTCGTGTCGGCAAGGCGCGAGCGCAGGAGGCCGGCCTGTTCGTCGAAGTCACTGGTCAGTTGGTTGAGGCCATGCTGCAGCGGATCACCGCTGATTTTTTTCAACTGCAAGGCAAGTACCGTGTCCACCTCGGCAATCTTGAATACCTGCTGTTCCAGCGCCCGCCGATTGGCGAAACGTTGCAAACCACCGCCGGTGCCCGGCCAGTACAGCAATACGCTGTGCGCAGACGCCCGATCGAGCAATGCCTGCGGGTGGGTCATGACAAACGGGCCGTTGAGTTCAGCGGGGGCCGAGCTCTCGGCATCCGGCTCATGTGTAGACAGGATCAGGCTGGCCGCGACATGCTCGGCGCCGGGGTTTTGTGGCGTGTCGAGCAGGGCCTTGATCCGGTCTCGTTCGTCCTGGTTCAGTTCGGCCAGCAAGCCTTGTAATTCGGCTTCGGCGTGCAGACCGCTCTTGTGCGCCTGGTGCAGGGCGGTGAACTCACGGTTGAACGTCGTCAGATCGAGGACGCGCGCACGGCCGAGCAAGGCAGTCGCAGCCTTGTCAGCGGATTGCTCGGCGGTCTCCAGCGTCTCGTGTGCCTGCTTGAAAGGTTGCAGGGCGGTGTTGGCATCGGCGCTGTCGAGCAGCGTTTCGAGCGCGTCGCGGTGCCGGTTGAGCGCTGCCTGGCGCAGGGGCCAGGGAATGTCGGCGTAGAGGCTGCCGAACAGGGCCTGCTGCTCAGGCTTGATCACTACGTTGTCGAGCGTTGGCGGCGAGGCAAACACCGCGCCGGTCTTGCGCTGATGATCGGTCTGATCGACGTTGTCGAGGGCCAGGCTGGCCTGTTCGTACAGGTCCGCTTTGCCGACACTGCCATTGCGCAGCGCATCGAGCTGGGCTTTGTATTGGTGAGCCAGCAGATCGGTCATGCCTGCCGTCAATGGCAGGTGTCTGCCGGTGTATTCAAATTTCAGGTCGGTGTGCGGCAGACCGGCGGGTACCAACGGTTGCGTCGATAGCCAGGTCTCAAGGTCCTGACGTTGGGCAAACACCTGGAATGCTTCGGGTCGCAACGGCAAGTACAACCACTGGGTGACCGGCGCCTCGGTCCCGAAACTGATGACCCAGGCAGCGGGCAATTTGACCTTGCTGCCATTACTCAGCACCAGTGACAGTTGCTCGGTGGTGATGGCGGGTGTGGCGGCGCTGGCCTCCTGTAGTGTGGCGAGCGCCAGCAATTGTTCGGCGGTCAGGCTGCGCCGGGCGAAGGCGAGCTGCGCGGCCGCGTCCAGATGTTCGCGGTACAACTGGCTGGCGCGCTCGCGGCGCGATACCGGGCTGCCCGGCGCGCGGGCATCCCAATAGGTGTTCCAGCGCGCCTCCAGGGCCTGTTCGAGGGATAGCGCCTTGAGCTTCGCGAGCAATTGCACCGGCGTGATGCCGAACAAACTGTGAGCGGTAGAAATGCCGGTGACCTGACAGGACGCATCGACGGCAATTGTTGCCGATGGCTGCTGCAAGACAAAGGCACACACCTGCACCAGCGGGATGAACCGTTGCGGACGCGGATCCTGCGCGTCAAAGAGCAGGCCGACGCCGGTTTGTTCCAGATTCAGGTGCTGCTTGAGCACCTGTAACAGCGTGTCCCGCGCGGCAGGCACTTGGGCAAACAACTGGTGCAACGCCTCGCAGCTTTCTCGCCAGCGGTGGGCGGCATCCAGCAGCAGACCCTCGTCGTGGTGGGCCGGCAAGCGCCCTGCGGTCGACTGGACGGGCGGCTCAAGGGTGGGGGTGTTCAACAATAATCGATCGGGCATGGTTAACGGCTCGCGGTGGGGAGCGGCGGAGGCGCTCCGGTCCTGAGCCATTCAACGGCGAAAGCGCTCGGCCATGGCGGTAGATAGTTATCGCCGTGATGGTGACCGCTCGGCACTCTTCATCAAACTGTCATCGAACTGTGGCAGCGCGCTTGTACAAACTTCATCAGACTCGCGCTCTACTGGGGTTCTGCGTTTCGGTGTTTTTCATGGGTAAGTTTTTTCTCTCGATCGCGGCCGTGCTGGCCGCGCTTTTGTTCGGCTCGCCGGCCTACGCCGCCTCACGGTGCGACGTCAATGTGCCGACCGAACGGGTCGACCTGGCGCAGGTGAGCCTGGCCTACCAGAGCATTGGCCGGGCGTCGGACCCGGCGCTGCTGCTGGTGATGGGCCTGGGTGGGCAGTTGATTCACTGGCCGGACGAAGTGGTGGTGGCGCTGTGTCAGCAGGGCTTTCGGGTGATCCGCTATGACAACCGCGATGTCGGTCTGTCGACCTGGCGGCAGGCCCCGGTCGAGGCCAATCTGACCTTTGAAGTGTTGCGCTACAAACTCGGGTTGCCGGTGGCGGCGCCGTACACGTTGACCGACATGGCCGACGATGCGCTGGGTTTGATGGATGCGTTGCACGTCGAGCAATTCCATGTGCTGGGCGCGAGCATGGGCGGGATGATCGCCCAGCACCTGGCCGCGATGGCGCCGCAGCGGGTCGAGAGCCTGACGTTGATCATGACCAGTTCCGGTGCCGAAGGTTTGCCGGCGCCGAGTGCGGCGCTGGTGCAGTTATTGTCGCGACGCGGTGCGCCCAACCGCGAGGTGGCGCTGGAGCAACAGGCTGACTTGCTGGCCGCGCTGGGCAGCCCGGCGGTCACCGATGATCGACAGGTTTTGCTGCAACAAGCGGCGGCGTCGTATGACCGTGCGTTCAATCCCGAAGGGGTCAAACGGCAGATCATGGCGATCCTGGCGGAGCCGAGCCGGGTGGCTCTGCTCAATCAATTGCGGGTGCCGACGCTGGTGGTGCATGGCACGGCCGATCCGTTGCTGCCGGTGATGCATGGCGTGCATCTGGCGGCGCATATTCGTGGCAGCCAGTTGAAGCTGATTCCCGGGTTGGCGCATCGCTTTCAAGAGGCCTTCAAGGCACCGCTGCTGGCGGCAGTGTTGCCGTATTTGCAGGCGCACCGTGAAGACACTTCGCACTGGGCGCAGATTGAGCCGGTGGTAGGCGGGAATCTGCTGTAACCGAAATATCGTGGTGTTGCTTCTGTCCTCATCGCGGGCAAGCCACGCTCCCACAGGTTCGGTGTGATCCTTGTGGGAGCTGGCTTGCCAGCGATAGGGCCATCACTGTCGCTGCAAGACCTGACAGGTGTATCGTCTGGATTTTGCCGTGCGAGGTGAGTCATGAATTCCACTCTGAACATCGACTTCGTCAGCGACGTTTCCTGCCCCTGGTGCGTCGTCGGTCTGTACGGCTTGCTGCAGGCGCTGGAGATCCTGCGTAACGAAGTGCAGGCCAACATTCATTTCCAGCCGTTCGAACTGAACCCGAAGATGGGCCCGCAAGGGCAGAACATTACCGAGCACATCGGCGAGAAATACGGCTCGACGCCGGAGCAGTCGCAGAAGAATCGCGAGGCGATTCGTGCCCGTGGCGCCGAACTCGGGTTTGCCTTTCGCACCAACGGCAACAGTCGCATCTACAACACCTTCGATGCGCACCGCTTGCTGCATTGGGCCGGGCTTGAGGGTTTGCAGTTGCCGTTGAAGGAGGCGTTGTTCAGGGCTTATTTCAGCGATGGCGGCAATCCTTCCGATCACGGCCAACTGGTGCAGATTGCTGAAAGTGTCGGGCTGGATCGTCAGCGTGCCGAGGCGATTCTGGCGTCCGATGAATTTGCCGACCAGGTGCGCGAAGACGAGCAATTGTGGTTGCAGCGCGGGGTGAGTTCGGTGCCGACGGTGGTATTTAACGGCCAGTACGCGGTGACGGGTGGACAGCCGGTGGAGACGTTTGTCGGCGCGATTCGGCAGATTATGGCTGAGTCAAAAGGTGGCACCGTCAACTGAAAAGCTAAAAGCCCCTCACCCTGACCCTCCCGAAACGTCGGACCGCCCAGAGGGAGAGGGGACTGAATGGGGGATGCTGGAGTGATACGCCGACCTGAGGGTGTTGTAGCGAATCCATAATCGACTGGATCTTTCAGGTCGATGTCAGACGCAAGACACCTCGATCGGCCCCCTCTCCCGGAGGGAGAGGGCTGGGGTGAGGGTCAGCTGTGCAGGCGCACCCAAACGGTCACCAACACAGTGGCGGCCATCAACCAGGCCACCGCCGCGATGGCCAGTGACGCTTCCAGCCGCAACCGGTCGACCATCACATACAACGTCGCCAGATACACAAAATACGGAATGATCGACCACATCCCGAAGACGATGGTGGTCTTCAGATCATCCACCGAGCGCCCCTTGCCAACGATGTAATGGGCGATCAGCGCAAACGTTGGAAACAGCGGCACCAGGCCCGCGATGTAATAGTTTCTGGTCTTGGCCAGTGCCGCGAGAATCACGACAACCGCGGCACCGAGTGCGGCTTTCAGCAGCAGATCCATCAGTGGCTCAACCCGTATTTTTTGACTTTGTCGAACAGCGTGGTCTTGGCCATACCCAGCTCCAGGCTGGCCTGGGTCAGGTTGCCGCCGCTGCGGTGCAGGGCGTCGCTGAGCAGGTTGCGCTCGAACGCTTCCACCGCTTCGGCAAACGCCAGACCCTGACCCGCACTGCCCGCGCCGGACTTCTTGAAGGCCGGCAGGCCGAGGGCGAAACGTTCGGCGACGTTGCGCAGTTCACGCACATTGCCCGGCCAGTCGTGGCTCATCAGGCTCGACAGGGTCTGGTTGTCCAGTTCCGGCAAGGCGCGGTCGAAGCGCAGGGCCGACTGCTGGGTGAAGTGTTCGAACAGTTGCAGGATGTCTTCGCGGCGCTCGCGCAATGGCGGCAATTCCAGCGTGACCACGTTGAGGCGGTAATACAGGTCGCTGCGGAATTCGCCGGCCTTGCTCGACTCGTCGAGGTCGGATTTGGTCGCTGCGATCACCCGGCAATCCACCGCCACGCTCTGGTTCGAGCCGAGGCGTTCGAGGGTGCGTTCCTGCAGCACGCGCAGCAGTTTGATCTGCAACGGCAGCGGCATGCTTTCCACCTCATCGAGGAACAGCGTGCCGCCGTCGGCGTGTTCGATCTTGCCGATACGGCGTTTGCCGGCGCCGGTAAAGGCGTTGGCCTCGTGGCCGAAGATCTCGCTTTCGAAAAGGTTTTCCGGCAGACCACCGCAGTTCAACGCGACGAACTGCTTGCTGTGACGGCGGCTGAAATCGTGCAGGCAACGGGCGACCAATTCCTTACCCGTGCCAGTCTCGCCTTCGATCAAGACGTTGGCCGAAGTGTCGGCGACGTTGGCGATCAGTTCACGCAGGTTCTGCATGGCCGGCGAACGGCCGATGATCCGGCCTTCAAGGGAGTCGCGCTCGGCCAGTTGCCGACGCAACGACGAGACTTCGCGCGCGAGGCTGCGTTGCTCCAGCGCACGACGGGCGACGTCGACCAGACGCTCCGGCGAGAACGGTTTTTCCATGAAGTCGTAGGCGCCTTTCTGCATCGCGCCGACCGCCATGGAGATGTCGCCGTGACCGGTGATCAGCACCACTGGCAGGCTGCGGTCGCGTTGCTTGAGGCGGGTCAGCAACTCCAGGCCATCGATGCCCGGCAGACGAATGTCGCTGATGACGATCCCGGCAAAGTTGTCGCCGACACGCTCCAGCGCCTCTTCGGCACTGCCGACACCGACGCAGGGAATGTCTTCCAGTGTCAGCGCTTGCTGGCAGCCGAGCAGCACATGGGGGTCGTCTTCGACGATCAGCACACTAAGGTCGTGGTTCATATTGGCTCGGCAGGAGTAGGGCTTACCAACGGTAAACTGAGGACGAAGGTGGTACCACCGCCACCGGGGTGTTCGACACCCAGATGGCCACCGGTGGCGGCGGCGAGGCTGGCGGAAAGGGTCAGGCCCAGACCCAGGCCTTGCTCGCCGGGTTTGGTGGTGAAGAACGGTTCGAACAGATGCTTGCGCGCTTCGGCGTCGACACCGTGGCCGTTGTCGCGCACCCGAAGGCGATATTTGCCGTTGAACTCTTCACCTTCCAGCCACAGTTGTGGCAGCGGTTGCGCTTGCATGGCGTCGAGGGCATTGCCGATCAGGTTGACCAGAATCTGTTCGAGGCGGGTCTGGTCAATGTGCAACTGCACATCAATAAATTGCCGGTGCAGTTGCAATGCCGGGTTTTCCAGCCGTGCGCCGAGCAACTGCAGCGCCGCGTCCACGGCTTTGCCGAGGCTGGCCTGGCCCTGATTGTCACCCCGGCGGGCAAACGAACGCAGGCTGGCGGTGATACGGCCCATGCGGTCGATCAGGTCGTTGATGGTCTTGAGATTGGTGCTGGCGACATCGAGCTGACCACGCTCCAGAAAACGTACGGTGTTGCCCGACAACGTGCGCATCGCCGCCAGTGGCTGATTCAATTCGTGGGCGATGCTGGTGGACATCTGGCCAATGGCGGCCAGTTTTCCGGCCTGGACCAGTTCATCCTGAGCGCGGCGCAACGTCTCTTCAGCCTGGCGCCGTTCACGGATCTGGCTTTTCAATCGATCGTTGCTGGCGCGCAGGTCGGCGGTGCGTTCGGTAATCCGACGCTCCAGTTGGTTGTTGGCTTCCTGCAAGGCTTCGCGGGCGGCGAGGCGGGTGGCGATGACCTTGCGCCGCTCGTTCCAGGCGATCAGCAGAAACGCCACCAAGGCAAACGCGACGGCGACCAGAATCCCCTGATTGATCGCTTCACGGCGCAGATCCTGCAACGGCGTGAGCAGGGTGAAATTCCACGGCGTATCGCTCAAGAGGCGGGTCTGCGCCAGATAACTGATGTTTTCTTCGTCGGAATCAACTTCGCTGTTGGCCGGGAAGGTGAGTTTTTCTACGCCCTCGGCCAATGTTTCGCGGGCCAGCGGTTGCAGTTCGTTGAGCGGGAACCAGTAGTACTGCAGGCTGCGGGCGAGTTTCTCTTTGGTCTCGTCACTCAACGGCACTACCGATTTGAGGCGCCGGGCCGGATCGCTGGAGAGAATGATGATGCCGTTTTCATCGCTGACAAAGGCTTCGAGACGCGCCCGTTGCCAGCGTTCTTCCATGGCTTCGAGGCGCACCTTGACCACCGCGACGCCGACAATCTTGCCGTGTTCTTCGAGACCATGGGCGAGGTAGTAACCGGGTTCGCCGTTGGTGCTGCCAATTCCGTAGAACCGGCCGGGTTCGCCGCGTACGGCTTTTTGAAAATAGGCGCGGAAGGACAGGTCTTCACCCAGGTAACTGTCGACATCGCGCCAGTTGCTGGTGGCCATGACGCGGCCGGTGGTGTCCATCACATAGATGGCCCGACTGCGGCTGCGCCGATTCAGGCCTTCGAGGTAGTCGTTGACCGTTTGCCGGTGTTCCGGCGTCGGCTCGGCCAGCAGTTGCGGGACACTGGTTTCCAGTTCCAGCAGGCTGGGCAGGTAGGTGTATTTGCTGATCTCGCTTTCGACCGCGCGGGCGTGCAGTTCCAGCTGACGCTGGCCGTTCTCGCTAAGGCTGCGAATGCCGAAATGCTCACTGGTCCAGAAGCCGATAAAACCCAGACCGATCATCAGCGCGATGACCAGTGGCGGCAGGAACAGATGACGAATCAGACGGGGCTTCACGGCAAGTGATGGCGGCGCGGCGCGATAGAGAGTGGGGTCGCATTTCATCACAGATGCCTTGGGTCAACCACAACACTTGTTTGTGAATCACCGCTGGTTTGGAGGTGAACTCTGTGGCGAGGGGATTTATCCCCGATCGGCTGCGCAGCAGTCGTCAAACCTATGCACGCTGTTTGACTTTGAAGTGCTGGGGCCGCTTCGCAGCCCAATCGGGGATAAATCCCCTCGCCACAGGGGATCTCATTGTCAGGCAGCCCGCTCCCCATAGTCGGGGAGCGGGTTGGTGCTTTTAGTGCTGCAGGATTTTCTCGAGGAAGTGCTGCGCGCGTTCGGAGCGGGCGTTGATGTCGCCGAAGAACTCTTCTTTCGGGCAGTCTTCGATGATCTTGCCGGCATCCATGAAAATCACGCGGTCAGCCACTTTGCGGGCGAAACCCATTTCGTGGGTCACGCACATCATGGTCATGCCTTCGTGAGCCAGTTGCACCATCACGTCGAGCACTTCGTTGACCATCTCCGGGTCGAGCGCCGAGGTCGGTTCGTCAAACAGCATGACGATCGGGTCCATCGCCAGCGCACGGGCAATCGCCACACGCTGTTGCTGACCGCCGGACAGTTGGCCCGGGTGCTTGTGGGCGTGGGCCGACAAGCCAACGCGCTCGAGCAGTTGCAGACCTTTCTTGGTCGCCTCTTCCTTGCTGCGGCCCAACACCTTGATCTGCGCGATGGTCAGGTTTTCGGTGATGGTCAGGTGCGGGAACAGTTCGAAATGCTGGAACACCATGCCCACGCGCGAACGCAGTTTCGGCAGGTTGGTCTTCGGGTCGGCAATCGAAGTGCCGTCGACGACGATGTCACCTTTCTGGAACGGTTCCAGCGCGTTGACGCATTTGATCAGGGTCGATTTGCCGGAACCCGACGGGCCGCAGACCACGATCACTTCGCCTTTTTTGACCTCGGTGCTGCAATCAGTCAGCACCTGGAAGTCCCCATACCACTTGTTGATGTTCTTGATAGAGATCATACGGCGAACCTTTTTTGCAGACGCTTGACCAACCGCGAGGCGGCGAAGCTGATGATGAAGTACACGAGCCCCGCGAAAATCAGGAACTCATTGGAGCGGCCAATGATGTCGCCACTGGCGCGGGAGGCGTTGAGGAAGTCCACCAGGCCCACGGTGTAAACCAGCGAGGTGTCCTGGAACAGGATGATCGACTGTTGCAGCAGCAACGGGGTCATCTTGCGGAACGCCTGGGGCAGGATGATCAGGCGCATCATCTGCCCGTAGCTCATGCCCAGCGCTTGCGCCGCGCCCATCTGGCCTTTCGGGATCGACTGCACGCCGGCCCGGACGATTTCGCAGAAGTACGCCGCTTCGAACATCATGAACGCGACGATGCACGAGGTGAACGCGCCGATCGGGGTGTCTTCGCCGGTGATCCAGCGCAGCACGAACGGCACCGCCAGATAGAACCAGGTGATCACCAGCAGCAGCGGGATCGAACGGAAATAGTTGACGTACGCGCCGGCAACGTTCGACAGCAGTTTGTTATGCGACAGCCGGCACAGCGCGAGAATGGTGCCGAGAATGATCCCGCCCACCACGCCCATGGCCATCAGCTTGAGGGTCATCACCATGCCGTTCCACAAACCGGGAATGGCCGGGACGATGCCACTGAAATCGAATTCCATTATTTACCCCCCACGGAGATCAGGCCGGGCACGGCAACTTTCTTCTCGACCAGGCGCATCAGCAGCATCAGGCTCATGTTCAGGGTGAAATAGATCAGGGTCGCCAGGGTGAACGCTTCGAACAGGTTGGCCGAGAATTCGGCGGTCTGTTTGGTCTGCGCGAGCAGTTCCATCAGACCGATCAAGGACGCCACGGAGGAGTTCTTGAACACGTTCAGAAATTCCGAGGTAAGCGGCGGAATGATGATCCGGTAGGCCTGGGGCAGCAGCACGTTCCAGTAGATCTGTGGCAGCTTGAAACCCATCGCACGGGCGGCCGATTCCTGGCCACGCGGCAGCGCCTGGATGCCGGTGCGCACTTGTTCGCAGACGCGCGCGGCGGTGAACAGGCCCAGGCACACAACGACGCTCAGGTAAGCCGAGGTGGTCGGGTTGAGGTCCTGCTTGTACCACTCTTGCAGGTCCGGCGGCAGCAGATCGGGCACCAGGAAGTACCAGATGAACAGCTGAACCAGCAGCGGCACGTTACGGAACAGCTCGACGTAGCAGGTCGCAATGCCCGACACGATGCGGTTCGGCACGGTGCGCATGACACCCAGTATCGAGCCCAGCAGCAGGGCGATGATCCAGGCCACGATGGCGATGGCAATGGTCCAGCCCAGCCCGGAGATGAACCAGTCGAGATAAGTCTCGCTGCCCACGCCGGTGGACTTGAAGAACACGCCCCAGTCCCAGTTGTAATTCATTAGGGTCTCCCCTCGATTCGATCGATGTACAAGTGCCCGCTTGGGGAACTCCGTTCCCTCCCTGACCTTGACGGTCAGGCACACGCGATCGGCTCGACAGCCACCGGTTCGAGTGTTTCCAAAAAAGTGCCAGCAGGGAGTGACAAACTCCTGAAAGGGCTGCGCCCCTTCAGGAGATAAGGTTAGTCAGAAATCAGGATTTCTTGTCGTCAGCCGCTTTGTCGGTCGGATTGGCGATCAGGGCCTTGAGTTCGTCGCTCATCGGGAAGTTCAGGTTCAGGCCTTTTGGCGGGATCGGTTGCATGAACCACTTGTCGTAGATCTTGTTGATCGCGCCCGATGCATAGGTTGCCTTGATCGCATCGTCGACAGCCTTTTTGAACGGCTCGTCGCCTTTGCGCATCATGCAACCGTAGATTTCGTACGACTGTGGGGTGCCGGTGACGGCCCAGTCATCAGCCTTCTTGGCTTTGGCGGCTTCGCCGGCCAGCAGGGCGTCGTCCATCATGAATGCAACGGCACGACCCGATTCCAGCATCTGGAAGGATTCGCCGTGGTCTTTGGCGGAGATGACGTTCATGCCCATCTGCTTGTCGGCGTTCATCGACTTGAGGATGCGCTCGGACGTGGTACCGGCGGTGGTCACGACGTTCTTGCCTTTCAGGTCATCGAAATCCTTGTACTGGGAGCCTTTCTTGGACAGCAGGCGAGTACCGATTTCGAAGATGCCGACGGAGAAGTCAACTTGCTGCTGACGCTCGACGTTGTTGGTGGTGGAGCCGCACTCGACGTCCACGGTGCCGTTCTGCACCAGCGGGATACGGGTTTGCGAGGTCACCAGGTTGTATTTGACTTGCAGGTTTGGCAGGTCGAGGTCTTTTTTGATCGCTTCGACGATGGCCAGCTGGATGTCGTGGGAGTAGCCGACTGGCTTGCCCGACGCATCAGCGATGTAGGAAAACGGGATGGAGGCGTCGCGGTGGCCCAGGGTGATCACACCGGACTCTTTGATCTTCTTCAGGGTGCCGGTGAGTTCGGCGGCGAAAACTGGCGTGCTGATCAGAGCGGCAGCAATGGCTGCGCCCAGGATATGGGGAACGATGCGCATCAAATTTTCCTCGACATTGTTTTTTTTATGGAGCCAGTTTGTCGGCCCTTTTGTGCTTCGAATGCCTGACGGCTCCTGAAGTGTTGGCACAGCAGGCATTCGTCGAGAGAGTGTAGAGCATGAGTCGTGCCAGACCAGTCGTCGAAGGTTAACTGGCTGATTTACAAGGTGATTAAGTTTTTGTGGCGGTATTTTTCGCCACAACTGATCCGGTTAACCGAATCGACCGCAAAGTCGCGTTCGGAAAACCGAACGAGCTTTTAACCGTTAGTCGGGGTGAACGCAGTTTCATGCAGGTATTGCCACTCAACACGGTCTGCCTGGACTCGCAGAATCGCTACCGAGACGCGTGAGGTGACGTTCTCACCCTGGCGATGGGTTTCGGTATAGCTCAGCGCAATCGTTTCGCCTTCCTGCCAGACCGTGTGCAGATCACTTATAACGATCTCAAGCCCCGGCCTGCCACCCACATTTCGCCTGAACAGTTGTTCGACCTGCGCTCGATCAACCGTCACTCCCGAGGTGGTGACCATGCTGAAGTCCTTGGCGAAGGCGTCCATCAGCGGTGCGATGGTGGCTGCGCCGCTGCCGTCAGTATCGGTAAACACGCGGTGAATCAGTTCATGCACGTGGTGAATGCTGTGTTGCGCTAGTTCAATCGGGTTGTTGTTCATGGTTTGCCTTTGCAGGGTTCAATTGACTCATCAAAAACAGCGGGAACAGGCCGACCAACGCCGCAATCGCAAAAGTCGCGTGATAGGCCGAAGGGGCGTCGAACGGCTTGAGCAGCAGGTTGAAAATCATCAGAAACAGCGCGGCACCGAGGCTGAATGACAGCTGCCGATTGATGTTCCAGATCACGCTGGCTTTGTGCGTGTCGCTGCCGTTGAAATCCATCAGTGAGGTGGTTTGCGCGGTGTTCGCACCGATGCCGCCGCCAATGCCCATCAGGCTGTAGGCGATGACAATCAGCCAGAGATCGCTCGGCGCATTCACCTGTGTGAGGGTGACGATGCCGGCGCTGTGCAACAGCATGCCGAGGATGAACAGGCGCCTGGCGCCGACCCGGTTGTAGACCCGGCCGCCAATGGTCATCGCGATGAACGCGCCGATGGCGTAGACAATCATGAATGCGCCGGTCAGCCGGGCGCTGAAGTGCAGGGTGTTCTGCAGGAAGAAGATGCTCAACAGATTGACCCCGGTGAACACGCCGGGAATCGCGTAATAGATGAAGATCGACGTGCTGAGCCGCGTGCTGCTGAGCAAGCTCAGATCGATGATTGCGTGGCGCGACTGGCGGTAATGGCGCAGGTACAGCGCTATGAACAGCAGGCCCGCTGCGATGCAGGCCATGGCCAGCCAGGTCCGGGCGTCGCCGCCATACAGCGACATGCCCATCAGCAGGCTGGCGAGTGCCGTACTCACCAGCAACAGGCCTTTGATGTCCGGGCGTGACAGGTCGCCCGTTTTCGCTTCCTTGATCCACCGCCACGACAATCCAGCCGCGATCAGCGAGAACGGCACATTGCTGTAAAACACCCAGCGCCATGAACTGCTGTCGACGATGAAGCCGCCAACCGTCGGTGAAATCGCCGGGGCAATCAACGCAACCGCCATCACCAGCGTGGAGATCTTCGCTCGTTGCTCACCCTGAAACAGATTGAACGTCAGCGCCTGCCCGACCGGTATCAGCAGACCGCCACCGATGCCCTGCACGAAACGCCAGATCACCAGTTCCGCGAAACTGTTCGCCAGCCCGCACATCCACACCGCTACGCTGAACAGCAGCATTGAAGCGGTGAGCACGTTCCGACTACCGAAACGCGCGGCCAGCCAGGTGCTCAGTGGGATGATCAGGGTCAGCCCGAGAATGTAGGCGTTGGCGACCCACGCCACGGACGCGCTGCTGACGTGCAGCGTTGCCGACAGGCTGGGCAAGGCCACGGCCGACATGAAGATATTGATGCAGTCGATAAAGAAGCCGATCAGGAAGATCGACGCGACCTTGTAGCGATAACTCATGGTGTTTCCCCTTTGTCGGCGAGCTTAGGGGCGATAGACTCCGGGCGTCGATGCAATGGGGCTGAACACAATGTTTGAAGGGATTTGACAGTGAATCAGGGCGCCATGCACGGGCATTTGAATCGGGTCCAGACGTTTCTCGCGATCGTCGATCTGGGGTCTTTCACCAAGGCTGCCGATTACCTGAATATCAGCAGGGCCATGGCCAGCCTGCACATCAAGGCGCTGGAAGAGGCGTTGGCCACTACGCTGCTGATCCGCACGACCCGCACGGTAGCGCTGACTGAAACCGGTCAGAGCTTCTATAACGAGTTCAAGGAAATCGTCGCCGATATCGACAGTGCCTTTGATAACGTCCTGAAGGGCAGCAATCGGGTGTCCGGCAAGTTGCGGATCAGTTCGACCAGTGAGTACGGCGAGAAATACATCCTGCCGTTGATCCCGTTGTTTTTGCAGACCTATCCGCAGATCAGGCTGAGCTACCACGTCAACTCTTCATTGAATGATCTGGTGGCGGAGAAGCTTGATCTGGTGATTCGTCTGGGCCGCCTGGCCGACTCGGCGTTCAAGAGTCGCAAGATTGCTGACTATGAAATCGTCCTGGTCGCCACCGAGCAATTTCTCGGTCGTCATCCGGTGCGCGAGCCACAGGACCTGAGTGGTGTGCCATGGATCGCCAACAGCAATCTGCAGACGCCGACCCAGTGGTTAATGCGCGATGAGCGAGGGCAGGGCGTCGAGGTCAGCGGTGTGCATCACTTCGAAACCAATTCTTCGGCGGCAATGCGTTCGATGGCCCTGTCGTCGCTTGGGGTGTCGGTGCTGCCGAAGTGGCTGATCGAGGATGACCTTGCCAGTGGACGGTTGATTCGTTTGTTGCCGGCGTATTCGTTGCCGCAGCGGTCGATCAATGTGGTGTTTCCCAACACGGCGCACTTGCCGCACAAGTCGCGGGTGTTTATTGATTTTCTGCTGTTGCATCTGGGGAGCTGATATCGCTGGTGTCGGTGCAGCCTTGTGGCGAGGGGATTTATCCCCGATGGGCTGCTTAGCAGCCCCGCTTTTGTTTCAAGTGAGGGGCCGCTGCGCGACCCATCGGGGATAAATCCCCTCGCCACAGGTCAGCGCCTGATCCTGAGAAAAGAAAAAGCCCCTGAATCTCGCGATTCAGGGGCTTTTGTTCAAGCGCCGGTCAGATCAGGCCGCTTCAATCTTGCGGTTCTGCTCGACCTTACCCAGATACGCCGCCAGTTTTTCCTGTTCGGCCGGGGTGGTGAACAGCCCCAGTTTGCTCCGGCGCCACAGAATGTCGTGGGCCGTCGTCGCCCATTCTTCGCTGCACAGGTAATCGACTTCACGGGTATAGAGCCCGCCGCCGAGGTGTTCGCCCATGTCCGCCAGGGTTTCCACACCTTCAAGCATGCGCCAGGTACGGCTGCCGTAGGTGGTGGCCCAGCGCCGGGCGATCTCGGTTGGCACGAAGTCGAACTTGTCGCGGATCAGTGCGCTCAAGGCCTGCGGCGTAGTCATGTCTTCGCCGCCGGGCAGGGTGGCGGTGGCCGTCCAGCTCGGACGCATCTGGGTGAAGAACGGCAGCAACTGCGCCATCGCCGACTCGGCGAGTTTGCGGTAGGTGGTCAGCTTGCCGCCGAACACCGACAGCAGCGGCGCTTCTTCACTGCTGCCCGACAGCGCCAGGGTGTAATCGCGGGTGACGGCCGACGGGTTGTCGGATTCGTCGTTGCACAGCGGACGTACGCCCGAGTAGCTGTGCTGGATGTCGTCGCGGCTGATTTGCTTCTTGAAGTGGGCATTGACCACTTTCAGCAGGTAATCGGTTTCGCCTTCGGTGATTGCCACTTTCGCTGGATCACCGGTGTATTCACGGTCGGTGGTGCCGATCAGGGTGAAATGGTTCAGGTACGGAATGGTGAAAACGATGCGCTGGTCTTCGTTTTGCAGAATGTGCGCGTGATCACCTTCGTACAGCTTCGGCACGATGATGTGGCTGCCCTGGATCAAGCGGATGCCGTACGGCGATTCCATCTTCAGATCGTCACGGATGAACTTGGCCACCCACGGGCCGGCCGCGTTCACCAGCGCTTTGGCGGTGATCGAAAACAGGCTGCCGTCGGCGCGTTCCAGGTTCAGGTGCCACAGGCCTTTGGCGCGGCGGGCGCTGACGCAACGGGTCTGGGTGTGGACGTGGGCGCCTTTTTCACGGGCGGCCATGGCGTTGAGGACAACGAGGCGGGCGTCGTCGACCCAGCAGTCGGAGTATTCGAAGCCTTTCTTGATTTCGCTTTTCAACGCGCTATCGGCACCGAACTTCAGGCTTTTCGAACCCGGCAGTTTTTCGCGCTTGCCGAGGTTGTCATACAGGAACAGGCCGGCACGGATCATCCACGCCGGACGGAGGTGCGGACGGTGCGGCAGCACGAAGCGCATCGGTTTGACGATGTGCGGCGCCTTGGCCAGCAACACTTCGCGCTCGGCCAGCGCTTCGCGCACCAGACGGAATTCGTAATGTTCGAGGTAGCGCAGGCCACCGTGGATCAGCTTGCTGCTGGCTGACGACGTGTGGCTGGCCAGGTCATCCTTTTCGCAAAGGAACACCGAAAGCCCGCGACCGGCGGCATCCGCTGCGATCCCCACGCCATTGATCCCGCCGCCGATGACGGCGAGGTCGTAGATCTCGGAGATAGGGGGCGTACGCAAGGTAGATGTGGACATCGGCTGGCCTCGGGCTCTTTTGATTTTCTGTATTGGAAATCGAACATGAATGTTCATTTGCGAAAATGGTAGCCCATAAAGACGCGCACAGCCAGTCGCGTTCGATTGAAAATACTCATCGAAGGGCAGGGAAAGGAAAATTTTCGAACATTCACAGGCAGATCGTTCCCATGCTCCGCGTGGGAATGCATCCATCGACGCTCTGCGTCGGCTTTTGAGATGGGACGCAGAGCGTCCCGGGCGGCATTCCCACGCAGAGCGTGGGAACGAGGGGTTAAACGACTTCCAGGCGAATCTTGTGCTGGGTCAGCAACTGCGCCAGCGCCGGCACTGGCTGCTGATCGGTCACCAGACAATCGATCAGGCTGATCGGGCCGAGGCGGATCATCGCGTTACGCCCGAACTTGCTCGAGTCCGCTGCCAGGATCACCTGGCGCGCATTGGCAATGATCGCCTGGGAAACCCGCACTTCCTGATAATCGAAGTCGAGCAGGCTGCCGTCCTCGTCGATGCCACTGATACCGACCAGCGCAAAATCAACCTTGAACTGATTGATGAAGTCCACGCTCGCCTGACCCACCACACCGCCATCGCGGCGCACATTGCCGCCAGTCAACAGCACGTCGAAATCATCCTTGGCACTGAGCATCGACGCCACGTGCAGGTTGTTGGTGATGATCTTCAGGTGATTGTGATTGAGCAGGGCGCGGGCAATCGATTCGGTGGTGGTGCCGATGTTGATGAACAGCGAGGCATGATCGGGGATCTGTGCGGCGATCGCTTCACCGATGCGTTGTTTTTCATCGCGCATCTGATCGGCGCGCATCGCATAGGCAGTGTTTTCGACACTGGAATCATAGGCCGCGCCGCCATGGTAGCGACGTAGCAGATTGGCTTCCGCGAGCTGATTGATGTCGCGGCGGATGGTTTGCGGGGTAACAACGAACAGCGTGGCCATCTCCTCGATGCTCACATAGCCGCGTTCGCGGACCAGCTCGAGGATTTGCTGCTGACGGGGAGGCAGATTCATGGGGCTTCCTTTGGGCTGCCGTGCAAAATTTGCCCATGATGCCGCAGGAATCTCCTCCCGACCAGTTAGTTGCCTATCAGTCTCTGAAGGTTGGCTTATTCAGCGTCTTCACGCGCCCAGTCACGGGTGCGGCTGACGGCTTTTTTCCAGCCTTTGTACAGCTTCTCTTTCTCCACTTCGTCCAGGCTCGGTTCGAACTCACGCTCGATCACGGCCTTGCCGCGCAGTTCGTCCAGGCTGCCCCAGAAACCGCAGGCCAGACCGGCCAGATACGCCGCGCCGAGTGCCGTGGTTTCGCGCATTTGCGGGCGCTCGACCTGCGTGCCAAGGATGTCGGCCTGGAACTGCATAAGGAAGTTGTTCGCTACCGCGCCGCCGTCCACGCGCAGGGCCTTGAGGCGTTCGCCGGAGTCCTGTTGCATGGCGTCGAGCACGTCGCGGGTCTGGTAAGCGATCGATTCCAGCGCAGCACGGATGATGTGGTCAACACGTACACCGCGCGTCAGGCCGAACAGCGCACCACGGGCATACGGGTCCCAGTACGGAGCGCCCAGACCGGTGAAGGCCGGTACCAGGTACACGCCGTTGCTGTCCTTCACTTTATTGGCGAAGTATTCGGTGTCGTGGGCGTCGTTGATGATTTTCAGTTCATCACGCAGCCACTGCACGGTCGAACCGCCGTTGAACACCGCACCTTCCAGGGCATAGGCGACTTCGCCACGCGGGCCGCAGGCGATGGTGGTGAGCATGCCGTGCTTGGATTTCACTGCTTTGTCGCCAGTGTTCATCAGCAGGAAGCAACCGGTGCCGTAGGTGTTTTTCGCCTGGCCCGGCTCGACGCACATCTGACCAAACAGTGCTGCCTGCTGGTCGCCGGCGATCCCGCCGATGGCGATGCCGCTCTTGGTGCGGCCGTAGATTTCCGACGAGGCTTTGACTTCCGGGAGCATCTCGCGCGGGATGTCGAGGATCTCCAGCATCTTCGCGTCCCACTCCAGCGAGTGAATGTTGAAGAGCATGGTGCGCGAGGCGTTGGTGTAGTCGGTGACGTGCACCTTGCCACCGGTGAATTTCCAGATCAGCCAGCTATCGACGGTGCCGAACAGCAGTTCGCCGTTGCGCGCACGCTCGCGGCTGCCTTCGACGTTGTCGAGGATCCACTTCAGCTTGGTGCCGGAGAAGTACGGGTCGGTGACCAGACCGGTATTGTCGCGGATATAGTCTTCGTGGCCATCACGCTTGAGCTGCTGGCAGATCTCGGTGCTGCGGCGGCACTGCCAGACGATGGCGTTGTAGACCGGACGACCGGTGGTCTTGTCCCAGACCACGGTGGTTTCACGCTGGTTGGTGATGCCGATGGCGGCCACCTGGTCGTGATGCAGGCCAGCCTGAGCCAGCGCTTCAACCATCACCGCGCTCTGGGTGGCGAAGATCTCCATCGGGTCGTGTTCGACCCAACCGGCTTGCGGGTAATGCTGAGCGAATTCACGCTGGGCGGTGCAGACCACGTTCGCGTCGCGGTCGAAAATGATCGCGCGGGAGCTGGTCGTACCCTGATCGAGGGCAATGATGTAGTTCTTATTCTGAATGTCGGTCATGTCGATTGCCTTGGACGAAATAAGGGAGAGTGGGCCGGGGCGCAGGCTCTATCTGGCAGGAGCCTGCGCCGACTGTTTCAAGAAGTTCTTGGTTTGCCGTCAATGGCCGGTTCTGCATCCTTTGTAGCAGGTGTGGCGCCGGTCAGGTGACGGGCGATGAGCCCGCGATACCCGGCAGCGCCGAGGCAGGCACCGACAATCGGTGCAAAAATCGGAATCAGGAAGTACGGAATATCGCGACCGCCAGTGAAGGAAATTTCACCCCAGCCCGCGAAGAAAGTCATCAGTTTAGGACCGAAGTCACGTGCCGGGTTCATCGCAAAACCGGTCAGCGGGCCCATCGAGCTGCCGATTACGGCGATCAGCAAACCAATCAGCAGCGGCGCCATCGGGCCTTTCGGCAAGCCGTTGTTATCGTCGGTCAGGGCCATGATCACGCCCATCAGGATGGCGGTGATGATCATCTCGACCAGAAAGGCCTGGGCGGTGGACAGCACCGGGTTCGGGAAGGTGGAGAACACCGACGCCAACTCCAGGCTGGCAGCCGAGCCGCGAACCATGTGGTGAGTTTGTTCGAAATCGAAGAACAGGTTGCTGTACAGCGTGTAAACCAACAGTGCGCCGCAGAAGGCGCCGGCAATCTGCGACAGGATGTAGAACGGCAGTTTGCGTTTTTCGAAGTCGGCGAAGATGGTCAGCGCGATGCTCACGGCCGGGTTCAGATGTGCGCCGGAAACGCCGGCGGTGAGGTAGATCGCCATGCTTACGCCGACGCCCCAGATGATGCTGATTTCCCACAGGCCGAAGCTGGCGCCCGCGACTTTGAGCGCGGCGACGCAGCCGGTACCGAAAAAGATCAGTAAGGCAGTACCCAGAAACTCGGCCAGGCATTGGCCCGAGAGCGTTGGTTGCTGTAAAGCAGTTGTCATTGAAAACCTCGATTTTTGTTGTTGTCTGGCGCTTTGCCGACAGGGCAAGGCGCGATTTTCCCCGGGGCAGGATCCCCATCCTGTTCCCGGTTTACTGCTGAGTGCTGCGGTAACCATAATTCTTACATTATTCAGATTCGAAAAAATATAGACAAGAAACAAACCTGTCAAAGGTCGAAAGTGAACTGTCGGTCACAATAAAACTATTAGCCCCATGAATGATCCTCGGTGAGCGGTGTTCCCCATCGTTCTGGAAAGTCTGCAGGCCACGGGAAACGCGGCGTTGAACTAGAGCCTTTTGTGATCTGATCGCCTAGAATCCGGCGCAGGATTTTTCTGCCACTGCCAAGCCTGGAGCTGCCATGACCCCTGCGTTGGACTTGTTGAAAAAAGTTCGTGCCGAACATCGCGTGCACAGTTACGAACATGACCCGAAGGCCGCGTCCTATGGGCTGGAGGCCGCAGAGAAGCTGGGGCTTGAGCCGGCGCAGGTGTTCAAGACGCTGCTGGCTGCCAGTGAAAAGGGCGAATTGTTGGTGGCGGTGGTGCCGGTCGTCGGAAGTCTCGACCTCAAAGGTCTGGCTCATGCGGCAGGGGTGAAAAAAGTCGAGATGGCGGATCCGGCAGCGGCGCAGCGCTCCACCGGTTATCTGTTGGGCGGCATCAGTCCGCTGGGACAGAAGAAACGCCTGCGTACCTTCATCGATAACTCGGCTCAGGCTTTTGCGACTATTTATGTCAGCGCCGGTCGGCGCGGGCTGGAAGTTGAACTGGCACCTGCCGTGCTGGCTGAACATACCCAAGCCAAATTCGCCGACATCGGTCGCGCGTAAGAGAAACCAGCGCTGTATGAAGAAAATTGGCCGGTTCTGTCACTGGCGCTGACCCGGCCAGCGCTGCATGCTCTGCCGACTGACTCAGGGAGTAGGTTATGCAGCTTGATTTTCATCAGGTCGACGCATTCAGTGATCGGCCATTCAGTGGCAACCCGGCGATGGTCTATCGGCTCGACGCGTGGCTCGCGGATGAGTTGATGCAGAAGATCGCCGCCGAACACAATCTGGCGGAAACCGCGTTTCTGGTGCGTGAAGGTTCGGCGTGGCATATCCGCTGGTTCACCCCGACCACCGAAGTACCGTTGTGCGGCCACGCGACGCTGGCCAGCGCTTATGTGCTGTTCGAGATCTACAAGGAAACTGCTGAGCGTCTGGACTTCATTTGCAAGTCCGGGCCGCTGAGTGTCAGTCGTGAGGATGGCCGCTTGTGGCTGGACTTCCCGTCAATCGTGCCTTCGGAAATTGGCGTGACGCTGGATGTCGAACGGGCGCTGGGCGTTGAAGCGGTGGATGTACTCGGCTCCAACGAGCTGTTTGTGGTGCTGGAGTCGGAGCAGGCCGTGCTCGACTGCAAACCGGACATGGTCGCACTGGCCAGGCTGCCGTGGCTTGGGGCGATCGTCACCGCGCGCGGCAACCAGCACGATTTCGTCTCGCGCTACTTCGCTCCGGCAATTGGCATCAACGAAGATCCGGTCACCGGTTCGACCCATTGCAGCCTGATTCCGTATTGGTCAAAACGTCTGGGCAAGTCGAGCCTGACCGCCTGCCAGCGCTCGGCGCGGGGTGGCGAGTTGTTCTGTCGGCTTGAGGGTGAGCGGGTGAAGATCGGTGGCCATGCCACGCTCGTGGCGAGCGGCACCCTGATCCTCGGTTAACGCAACCCCCTGTAGGAGTGAGCCTGCTCGCGATCACGGTATATCAGTCAAATCTTCTGTGACGGATGTACCGCGATCGCGAGCAGGCTCACTCCTACAGGGCAATGGTGTTGGGTCAGAGGGCGGTGCTGTAGCGGCGCACGCCGTTTTCCACGGCAGGGATTTGTGCCGCGGTGCTGCCGGAGGCCTGGAAAAGTACCAAATGCTCGGCTGCAACACGAATCCCGACCTCTGCGCCAACCTGATGATCAGCATGACTCGGGAAAATCGACTCCAGCTGCGCACCGGTCGGCAATTGCAGGCGATACAGCGTCGAAGCACCAAGGAAAGTCTTGCCGACAATCCGTGCCTTCAGCGCGCTGTCCGGCGCATAAACAATGTCATCCGGGCGCAGCAACACATCCACTGCGCCGCCAATCGGCCAGGTATAGGCACGATTGCCACGCAGTTCGCCGAGTTCGGTCTGCACCGATTCCGGGCTGGCGAGCTGGCCGCGAATGAAATAACCCTGACCGATGAAACTTGCCACGAACGGCGTCGCCGGCTCGTGATACAGGTTGTACGGCGTGTCCCACTGCTCCAGCCGACCTTCCTTGAAGACGCCGACGTGATCGCTCACGGCAAAGGCTTCTTCCTGATCGTGGGTCACCAGAATCGCACTGGTGCCGCGAGCCTTGAGGATGTCGCGCACTTCGTGGCTGAGCTTTCGGCGCAACTCGCCGTCGAGGTTGGAAAACGGCTCATCCAGCAATAGCAGTTGCGGCTCGGGCGCCAGGGCCCGAGCGAGGGCGACACGTTGCTGCTGGCCGCCGGACAACTCGTGCGGGAAGCGCTTGCCGAGGTTCTTCAGGTTGACCAATTCGAGCAACTCTTCGGTGACGCGATCTTTTTGCGGGTGTTTGCGAATGCCGAACGCGATGTTGTCCGCGACGCTCAGGTGCGGGAACAGCGCGTAGTCCTGAAACACCATGCCGATCCGGCGTTTCTCCGGCGCCAAGGTGAAACCGGCGCTGGAAATGGTTTCGCCACCCAGGGTGATTTCACCTTCGTGCACCGGCTCGAAACCGGCAATGGCGCGCAACGTGGTGGTCTTGCCGCAGCCGGACGAGCCGAGCAGGCAGCCGATGTCACCGGCATTGAGGTGCAGATTGAGGTTCTGCACCACTCGTTGATCTTGATAGCCGCAAGCGAGGTTGCGCAGGTTCAGCAGTAATTCATGGCTCATGCGTGGTGATATGCCGGTTCGACGAGGAACTCGAGCAGGGCCTTCTGTGCGTGGAGACGGTTTTCTGCCTGATCCCAGGCGACGGAGCGCGGGTCATCAAGCAGGTCGAGACTGATTTCTTCGCCACGGTGCGCCGGCAGGCAGTGCATGAACAGCACGTCCTCGGCAGCGAGGTCGAGCAGGGCACGGTTGACCTGGAACGGTGCGAACAGCTTGAGGCGTTTGGCAGTTTCCTCTTCCTGGCCCATCGAGGTCCAGACGTCGGTGCTGACCAGATGCGCGCCGCGCACGGCATCCTGCGGATCGCGGACGATGGTCACGCGATCGCCGGCCCTGGCCACGAATTCAGGATTCGGCTCGTAACCTTCCGGGCAGGCAACGCGCAACTGGAAGTCGAACTGGATCGCCGCTTCTATATAGCTGTTGCACATGTTGTTGCCGTCGCCGATCCAGGCCACGGTCTTGCCCTGGATCGAGCCACGGTGTTCAAGGAAGGTCTGCATGTCGGCCAGCAACTGGCACGGGTGCAGGTCATCGGACAGGCCGTTGATCACCGGCACGCGCGAGTTGGCGGCGAATTCGGTCAGGGTGCTGTGGGCAAAGGTACGGATCATCACCGCATCGAGCATGCTCGACATGACAATGGCGCAGTCGCCGATTGGCTCGCCACGGCCCAGTTGCGTATCACGCGGCGACAGGAAGATCGCCTGACCGCCGAGCTGGATCATGCCCGCCTCGAAGGAGATCCGGGTACGGGTCGAGGATTTCTCGAAGATCATCCCCAGCACGCGGTTTTTCAGAGGCTCGAACAGTACGCCGCGGTTACGCAGGTCCTTGAGCTCAACGCCTCGACGGATCACGCTGACCAGCTCTTCGGGCGTGCAATCCATCAGGGAGAGAAAGTGCCTTGCGCTCATCATTGACTACCTTTTGCTACAAACCGCAGATGCTCAAAGCCTTGTTTAACGGAACAACGGGCGAGACCTGCGGCGTAAGCCGCACGGGGGCGACGAAATAGGGGAAGGCGCGATATTGACACTAAATGTCGCGTTTTTCCAATAGGCTACTTTTGTTGTGGGATTCGGAGGGCGGACTGCACGGTGCAGTAACGCATTTGAAGCCGGGTTCAGGACAGCAGCGAAGCACTTTGTACACTGGCTTCCCGGGGCTTGGCAATCCGGCGTGACGCGGATGCAGCGCTTTGGTCGGTTCGAGACCGAGTGGTTGCAGATTCGCTTGGTCGGATGCGCAGGCTGAAACATTTGCTAAAGCAAAGTGCTGAGTTATAACTACCTTTCGAGCGACGCAGGAAGCCTTTGAATGGAATCGAAAGAAAAACTGTTGATGGAATTGCTGGGTCACACGGCTCGCTCCCTGACCCATCTCACCGCGTCGGTCACCTCCATGTCCTTCGAGTTGTTGCGCAGCGAAGATGACGTGGTCAAGGCTGCCAGCCGCCAGATGATCGACCGCATGGCCACGATCAGTGCCGGGCTCGACGAGCACTGGCGCCTGATCGGCGAGCTCACCGGCGTACACGTCGCTCACGAGCAGATCGAAACCATTCAGGAAATCCAGTTGCAGGCGCCGCCGCAGTTGCCGTCGAACTGATTCGACGGGCTATCGGCTCGCCTGATGGTCGTCGATTCACAAGACGAACGTCGCTGGCGCCTGGCTGGCGCACGGGCCATAGTTTTGTTCCCGCAGGCGTTGTTGCCTGCCCAGAACACAACAGAGACTGGCCATGACCAAGACTCTCCATCACCGTGCCTGCCACCTGTGCGAAGCCATTTGCGGTCTGACCATCGAAACCACTGAAACCGACGGCCATGTCGCGATCACCTCGATCAAGGGTGATGCCCTCGACACCTTCAGTCGTGGCCATATCTGTCCCAAAGCCGTCGCCCTGCAAGACATTCAGAATGATCCCGATCGCCTGCGTCAGCCAATGCGCCGGGTCGGCAGTGAATGGCTGCCAATCGAGTGGGACGAGGCATTTGCACTGGTAGCCGAGCGGCTGGCGGCGATTCAGGAGCGACATGGGCAGAATGCTGTCGCGGTGTATCAGGGCAATCCGAGCGTGCACAATTACGGGCTGATGACCCACAGCAATTACTTTCTCGGCCTGCTGAAAACCCGCAATCGCTTCTCCGCCACCTCGGTCGATCAGTTGCCGCATCACCTCAGCAGCTACCTGATGTACGGCCACGGTTTGCTGTTGCCAATCCCGGACATCGATCACACCGATTTCATGCTGATTCTCGGCGGTAATCCGCTGGCGTCCAACGGCAGCATCATGACCGTGCCAGATGTTGAAAAACGCCTGAAAGCGATTCAGGCGCGCGGCGGCAAGGTCGTGGTGGTCGATCCGCGCCGCAGCGAGACGGCAGCGATGGCCGATCAGCATCTGTTCGTACGTCCCGGTGGTGATGCTGCATTGCTGTTCGGGCTGCTCAACACGCTGTTTGACGAAGGCCTGGCCCGCGGCAGTCATTTGCCGGTCGAGGGTCTGGACGAGGTTCGCACGGCCGTGGCGTCGTTCACTGCCGAAGCCATGAGTCCATTGTGCGCCGTGCCTGCCGAGCAGATCCGTCAGCTGGCCCGCGACTTTGCCGCTGCGCCGAGCGCCGTGTGTTACGGACGTATGGGCGTTTCTACCCAGGCGTTCGGCACGTTGTGCCACTGGGTGGTGCAGTTGATCAATCTGGTCACCGGCAATCTGGATCGGGTCGGTGGTGCGCTGTGTACCGAACCGGCGGTGGATCTGGTGGCGTCGACCTCCGGCGGGCATTTCAACAAATGGCAAAGTCGTGTGTCGGGCCGTCCCGAGTATGGCGGTGAGTTACCGGTCTCGGCTCTGGCCGAAGAGATGCTCACCGAAGGCGAGGGGCAGATCCGTGCACTGATTACCGTCGCCGGCAACCCAGTGCTGTCGACGCCGAACGGGCGGCAGTTGGAGCAAGCGCTTGATGGTCTGGAGTTCATGGTCAGCATCGACCTGTACATCAACGAGACCACGCGTTACGCCGATCTGATCCTGCCGTCGACCTCGGCGCTGGAGAACGATCACTACGACACCACGTTCAACCTGTTCGCGGTGCGCAACGTGACCCGCTTCAATCGCGCAATCCTCGCCAAGCCCGAAGGCGCGCTGCATGACTGGGAGATCTTCGTCAGCCTGGCCAAGGCCTTTGCCGAGAAGACCGGCAAGGAGCTGAAGCCGACCATGCCACCGGCGAAGATGATCGACATGGGCCTGCGCATGGGTTACTACGGCGATGCCTCCGAACACAAACTGTCGCTGGCGACACTGTTCGATCATCCCCACGGGCTAGACCTTGGAGCATTGAAGCCGAATCTGGCCAAGCGTTTAAAAACGCCTGATCAGCGCGTGCAGGCTGCGCCCCCCGAGATCCTCGCCGACCTCGCACGCTTCGCCGCCTTACGGGCGCCAGCCGCCGATGAACTGCTGATGATCGGGCGCCGCCATGTGCGCAGTAACAATTCATGGATGCATAACTATCACCGTCTGGTGAAGGGCAAGCCGCGTCATCAGTTGTTGATGCATCCGGACGATCTTGCCAGCCGAGGCCTCAACGATGGGCAGTTGGTGCGTGTGAGCTCGCGGGTCGGGCAGATCGAAGTGGAAGTGCTCGGCAGTCTGGACATGATGAAAGGCGTGGTCAGCCTGCCGCACGGTTGGGGACATGCAAGGCCGGGGGTGCAGATGGCGATTGCCAGCGGCCAGCCGGGTTCGAGCGCGAACGATCTGACCGATGAATGTCAGCTCGACGAGTTGTCCGGCAATGCCGCGCTGAATGGCGTGCCGGTGACCGTCGCGGCGGCGTGAGCATGTCTGTCGGGGAGACCGAGCAGGGCGCTCGGGATTCCGTTACAATGCGCCACCGTGCCGACCCATGAGTCGGAAAGTTCAGCCGAGGTGCTCCATGGATATCATCGAAACGATTAAAGAGCAGATTGCCAACAACACCATTCTGCTTTACATGAAAGGTTCGCCGAATGCCCCACAATGTGGCTTCTCCGCGAAAGCTGCACAGGCTGTGATGGCGTGTGGCGAAAAGTTTGCGTACGTGGACATCCTGCAGAACCCGGAAATCCGCGCCAACCTGCCGAAGTACGCCAACTGGCCGACTTTCCCACAACTGTGGGTCGGCGGTGAACTGGTCGGCGGTAGCGACATCATGACCGAGATGGCTGCTGACGGTTCGCTGCAAAGCACCATCAAGGCGGCTGTCGAAGCGGCTGCTGCGAACAAGTCGGAAGCCTGATCGGCCTCTGTGAGAGCCAGCAATCTGGCTCTCACACTGGTTTTACCCGGCACCTGCTCCCTGTTGGAGCTGTCGAGTGAAACGAGGCTGTGATCTTTTGATCTGCAGCCAATAAAAAGCCCCGCGCCTCGAAAGAGGGCGGGGCTTTTTAGTGTCTCTTGTTTAGCGGGCGCTAACTTACTCTTCGCCCATCTGCGATTGCAGATAGTTCTCAAGACCGACTTTATCGATCAGGCCCAGTTGGGTTTCCAGCCAGTCGATGTGTTCTTCTTCGGATTCGAGAATATCTTCGAGCAGTTCGCGGCTGCCGAAATCGCCAACGGTTTCGCAATGAGCGATCGCGGCTTTCAGATCAGCGTGGCCGGTCTTCTCGATGCGCAGGTCGCACTCCAGCATTTCCCGGGTGTGCTCGCCGATGTGCAGCTTGCCGAGGTCCTGCACGTTCGGCAGGCCTTCGAGGAACAGGATGCGCTTGATCAGCTTGTCCGCGTGCTTCATCTCGTCGATGGATTCTTTGTACTCGTGCTTGCCCAGCTTGTTCAGGCCCCAATCTTCATACATACGTGCATGCAGGAAGTACTGATTGATCGCGACCAGCTCATTGGCAAGGATCTTGTTGAGATGCTGGATGACTGTAATGTCGCCTTTCATGATCGGAGTCCTGCCCTGTAATAGCTGTATATAAGGCGGAGTTTGAGCTTCGTACTTATAAGTGTCAAACCTAAGTTATTGAATAATATATGAAAATTAATCGGAATAAGAATGTTTGTGTTCCGCGTCTAGACGCTAACCAATTGATTTTCAGGCATAAAAAAACCGGACATAAGTCCGGTTCTTTGAAATAGGGGTAATTTACGCAGCGGTAAATTCTACAGGATAGGGGATCGCAGCCTGGGCGGTTTGCAGCTTGGTCAGGGTTTCGCGTACGACTTCCTTGGCAAGGCAGGCACATTTGCCGCATTGGCTGGCGACGCCGGTGGCCTGGCGGACTTCTTTATAGCTGCAGCAACCTTCATAGATCGCTTCGCGGATCTGTCCGTCGGTGACGCCAGTGCAGAGACAAACATACATAAGTGAGAACCGTCGCTGGTTGTGACTCAATTGCGATGGATCTTAATGTTAACGAGAATGATTGTCAAAGTGCTTTCGGAACGCTTTGCGCAGGATTTGCGCGTGACTGACGAGCGGTAATGACTGGCCATCTGCCTGGCCCCGTAAATGCAGCGCCGTTATCCGCCTGCTTTAAAAAACCGTTAAGGACAGGCCAAAAACGCAGTGTATGATGGTCGGCCCTTGCGAAGGGGGTTCGTGTCACAGGGCTGTCGCCTGAGGGTGGCAGGCTGGCCCGGACCCTGAACTTCAAGTTTTTACACCAGGAGATATCAATGAGCGTACTCGTAGGCAAACAAGCCCCTGACTTCACCGTCCCGGCCGTACTCGGCAATGGCGAGATCGTTGACAGCTTCACTCTGTCCTCGGCCATCAAAGGCAAATACGGCCTGGTGTTCTTCTACCCACTGGACTTCACCTTCGTCTGCCCGTCCGAGCTGATCGCTCTGGACAACCGCATGGCTGACTTCAAGGCTCGCAACGTTGAAGTGATCGCCGTGTCGATCGACTCGCACTTCACCCACAACGCCTGGCGCAACACCCCAGTGAACAATGGCGGCATCGGCCAGGTGAAATACACCATGGCTGCCGACATGAAACACGACATCGCCAAGGCCTACGACGTTGAGTCCGAAGGCGGCGTGGCTTTCCGTGGCGCATTCCTGATCGACGACAAGGGTGTTGTCCGCTCGCAGATCATCAACGACCTGCCGCTGGGCCGTAACATGGAAGAGCTGATCCGTCTGGTCGACGCTCTGCAATTCCACGAAGAGCACGGCGAAGTCTGCCCTGCCAACTGGAAAAAAGGCGACAAAGGCATGAACGCTTCGCCAGAAGGCGTTGCTGCATACCTGACCGAGAACGCTGCTGCCCTGTAAGGCGCAACGTCGAGGTACAAAAAAACCGGCCCACGTGGCCGGTTTTTTTTATGTGGAGAATTATTTGAAACAGCCTATCGGCATCATTTGTTTCAAATGCGCGAGAAAAATACTGGATGACTGAACAGTGGTTGGATAGGGTTGTGCTCGAGCGATAACAGGTCGCCTCACTTCAGTAAGGACGGTGCAATGGATTGCATGATGCAGAAGGGGATTCAAATGCCGAGTAGCCTGGACGTTGCGGATTATTTCCTCTGCCTGGAAGGGCATGAGGGGGAGATCTCCAATCTTAAAATTCAAAAAATGGTTTATTACGCTCAAGGATTCAGTCTGGCCGTCCATGGCGAGGCTCTCTTCCCTGAAAAGCTGGAAGCGTGGATGCACGGGCCAGTGGTTCCGGATCTGTATCGAAGATTCAGCCAATTTGGATCGAGTGCCATTCCTCCTCCAAGTGATTTCAATCCAGATGTCTTCAGTGCCAAACAACAAAGTTTGCTCAACGAAGTGTTCGACGTTTATGGCCAATTCTCGGCGTGGAAACTACGTCAGCTGACACATGAAGAAGCCCCTTGGCGTAGAAACTTCAAGGAAGGGGAGTTCAGCCGAGAAATTCCCGCCTGTGAGATGCAGGAGTATTTCCGAGAGCATTTGGTGAACTGAAAAATGGCCAGGTTCAAACGCAGGGAACGCGATGCGGCGGCTGCAGTAACGGCAAGGACGTCCACCATCGAAATGGATTCATCGGAAGCACGACCTCCGGTTTTCTCATTTGAATATTTGCAGAATGGATGGTGCATTCAAGATTGCGAGGCCGTCGAACGCTCGAAAATGCTTGAGCGTCTGAGGATTCTGGGAAAAATGCCTTGGAGAGAACTGCGCAAGGAGCATAGGCATCGATATGGCTGTGAAACGATTGAGAGAAACAGCTTGAAAGTCGGGATACCTGATTTTTTAACAGGTGATGTCAGATTGTTGGTGTTTCGGGCTTTCGAGCGTGTAGCGATGGTTGGCTACAAAAACCATCGGGTTTTCTACGTCATGTGGATTGATCGAGAATTTAAGCTCTATAAGCATTAAACGAAAAACCGGCCCACGTGGCCGGTTTTTTCATGTGCAGGATTTACCCGACGAGGATCAGTCGTCGAAGTCTTCCCAGCCGCCCATCTGTTTCCAGCGGTTGACGATGCCACAGAACAGCTCAGCGGTTTTCTCGGTGTCGTAACGCGCGGAGTGCGCCTCACGGCCGTCGAAATCGATGTCGGCGGCCTGGCAGGCTTTTGCCAGTACGGTTTGACCGTACGCCAGACCGGCCAGCGTCGCGGTGTCGAAGCTGGAAAACGGGTGGAACGGATTGCGCTTCATGTCCAGTCGCGCAACGGCGGCGTTCAGGAAGCCCAGATCGAAGCTGCTGTTGTGGCCGACCAGAATCGCCCGTTTGCAGCCGTTGGCCTTCAGCGCCTTGCGAATGCCGCGGAAGATGTCGGTCAGTGCCGTCTCTTCGCTGACGGCCATGCGCAGCGGATGATCGAGCTTGATCCCGGTGAACTCCAGCGCTGCCGCTTCGATGTTGGCGCCTTCAAACGGCTCAACGCGGAAGAAGTAGGTGTGATCCGGGTAGACAAAACCCTTTTCATCCATGGCGATGGTGGTCGCGGCAATCTCCAGTAACGCATCGGTGGCAGAATTGAAGCCACCGGTTTCTACGTCGACGACAACCGGCAGGTAGCCACGAAAGCGTGCTGCCATCGGGTGACGGGAACCGCCACCGCCACTTTGACCGTCCAGTTCGTCGTCGAAATGGTCTTCACTCACGCGTGTTCCTCCAGCAGGCGCCAGCGCAGTTTTTCACCGGCGCGCAGCGGGATAACGGTCAGCTCGCCAAATGGCAGGCTGGTTGGGGCGGTCCATTCTTCACGAACCAGGGTGATGCGATCGGTATTCGCCGGCAGGCCATAGAAGCGCGGACCGTTGAGGCTGGCGAACGCTTCGAGCTTGTCCAGCGCATTACGCTGTTCGAAAGCTTCGGCGTACATCTCGATGGCGGCGTACGCGGTGTAGCAGCCGGCGCAGCCGCAGGCGGCTTCCTTGGCGTGCTGGGCGTGCGGCGCCGAGTCGGTACCGAGGAAGAACTTCGCGCTGCCGCTGGTGGCGGCGTCGAGCAGAGCTTCCTGATGCGTATTGCGCTTGAGGATCGGCAGGCAATAGAAGTGCGGCCGAATCCCGCCAACCAGCATGTGGTTGCGGTTATAGAGCAGGTGATGTGCGGTGATGGTCGCGCCGACGTTGGCCGAGGCCTCGTTGACGAACTGCACGGCATCGCCGGTGGTGATGTGTTCGAACACCACTTTCAGGGTCGGGAAACGCTCGACCACACGACGCATGTGCTCGTCGATGAAGATCTTTTCGCGGTCGAAGACATCGACATCGCCACGGGTCACTTCGCCGTGGATCAGCAGGGGCATGCCGACTTCGGCCATGGCTTCCAGCGCCGGGAAAATCTTGTCGATGCTGGTCACCCCGGAATCGGAGTTGGTGGTCGCACCGGCCGGGTACAGCTTGGCGGCGTGTACGAAACCGCTGGCCTTGGCTTCACGAATTTCTTCGGGCTGGGTGCGGTCGGTGAGGTACAGCACCATCAGCGGCTCAAAGCGACTGCCGGCCGGGCGGGCAGCGAGAATCCGCTGGCGATAGCCGTCGGCTTCAGCGGCGTTGCGCACTGGCGGGACCAGGTTGGGCATGATGATGGCGCGGCCAAAGGTGCGCGCAACATCGGCAACGGTATTGGTCAACACGGCACCATCGCGAAGATGAATGTGCCAGTCGTCGGGACGCAGCAGGGTCAGGCGGTCGGACATGAGGGGATTCCAGGCGGGTCAAACTGAGGCGAATGCTACCGGAAAAGACTCTTGCAGGCACTCGCTATCAAGTTTTGCGGGATGCTTCCGATATCCCGTAGGTATGCCGTAAACATAGTGTGAATCGGTCTTTGTGTTTCAGAAGCCAATGGAGCCTCCCGTGCGCCAGCGTTATTTAGCCTTGCTCAGTGTGTTTGCCAGCCTTCCCGCGATGGCGCTCACCTACCAGACTCGCCTGGAGAACATTGAGTGGACGGTCGCCGGCGACAAGTTCGAGTGCCGCCTGAGCCAGCCGATCACCGATTTCGGTTCGGGTGAATTCGTGCGCAAGGCTGGCGAACAGGCGATCTTTCGTCTGAATGCCTACAACGCCATGCTCGGCGGCGGTTCGGCGACTTTGCTGGCAGCCGCCGCGCCTTGGCAGCCGGGGCGCGGTGACATCAATCTGGGCAGCGTCAGGCTCGGCAGTGGCAATGTCTTGTTCAGCAGCTCGCAGTCCCAGGCCGGTGGCCTGATCAGCGGTCTGCTGGACGGTCGTAGCCCGGTCGTGCGTCGTGCTTCGGGCGATGGCCGCGTGTCGGAAGTGCGTTTGTTGCCGGTGAAATTCAGTAAGGCGTTTAACGACTATCAAACCTGTGTGGCGAAATTGCTGCCGCAGAATTTCGACCAGATCAAGCAGTCGCAGATCGGCTTCCCCGGCGAGGGCGTTGACCTGGACGCTGCCGCCAAGGCCAAGCTGCAAGTGATGCTCGAATTCATGAAGGCTGATCCGACGGTCAATCACATTGAGCTCGATGGGCATTCCGACAACAGCGGCAATCGCTTGACCAACCGTGAACTGTCGCGCCGTCGGGCGCTGGCGGTGGTCGACTTCTTCAAGGCCAACGGCATTCAGGAATCGCAGATCACCGTGCGTTTCCATGGCGAGCAATATCCCATTGTGCCGAACACCAATGCGGCCAATCGGGCGAAGAATCGTCGGGTTAACGTAAAACTCGCGCGCGTGGCTCCAGTCACGGCCCCGGCACCACAAGCGAGCACTCCAGCCAACACTGCGGCGACTTCCTGACCCGCCGGTCATCGTCGCGCTCTCGACAGATTCTGTCGCTTTGTCGTCTTAAGCTGTCGCGCCTCTGTAAATTATCGCGTTTGAGCGGTAGACTCCTCGGCTTTCCGTAGAACCCCGTGGAGTGATGGCATGGCGGACGTAAACAAGGTCGTTCTGGCGTATTCCGGCGGCCTGGACACTTCGGTGATCCTCAAGTGGCTGCAGGATACTTATAACTGTGAAGTGGTGACCTTCACCGCTGATCTCGGTCAAGGCGAAGAGGTCGAGCCGGCCCGCGCCAAGGCTCAGGCCATGGGCGTCAAAGAAATCTACATCGACGACCTGCGCGAAGAATTCGTGCGCGATTTCGTATTCCCGATGTTCCGCGCCAACACCGTTTACGAAGGCGAGTACCTGCTGGGTACCTCCATCGCACGTCCGCTGATCGCCAAACGTCTGATCGAAATCGCCAACGAAACCGGCGCTGACGCCATTTCCCATGGCGCCACCGGCAAGGGCAACGACCAGGTGCGTTTCGAACTGGGCGCCTACGCGCTCAAGCCAGGCGTGAAAGTAATTGCCCCTTGGCGTGAGTGGGACCTGCTGTCCCGCGAGAAGCTGATGGACTACGCCGAGAAGCACGCGATCCCGATCGAGCGTCATGGCAAGAAGAAGTCCCCGTACTCGATGGACGCCAACTTGCTGCACATCTCCTATGAAGGCGGCGTGCTGGAAGACACCTGGACCGAGCACGAAGAAGACATGTGGCGTTGGACCGTCTCCCCGGAGAACGCGCCTGACACCCCGCAATACCTGGAACTGACCTATCGTAACGGTGACATCGTTGCGCTGGACGGCGTCGAAATGACCCCGGCCACCGTACTGGCGACGCTGAACAAGATCGGCGGTGCTCACGGTATCGGCCGTCTCGACATCGTCGAGAACCGTTACGTCGGCATGAAGTCCCGTGGCTGCTACGAAACCCCGGGCGGCACCATCATGCTGCGCGCTCACCGCGCCATCGAATCGATCACCCTGGACCGCGAAGTCGCTCACCTCAAAGACGAGCTGATGCCGAAATACGCCAGCCTGATCTACACCGGCTACTGGTGGAGCCCTGAGCGTCTGATGCTGCAGCAGATGATCGACGCTTCGCAGGTCAACGTGAACGGTGTGGTTCGCCTGAAACTGTACAAAGGTAACGTGATCGTCACTGGCCGCAAGTCCGACGATTCGCTGTTCGACGCAAACATCGCGACCTTCGAAGAAGACGGCGGTGCTTACAACCAGGCCGACGCGGCGGGCTTTATCAAGCTCAACGCGCTGCGCATGCGCATTGCTGCCAACAAGGGCCGCAAGCTGTTCTGATTTTTCAGACTGACGCGCAATAAAAGGGCGGCCTTGTCTTCGAGACAGGGCCGCCCTTTTTTACATGATTCTTTTTTTCGGCGCTCATCGAGCAATGTCTCTGGTCTGTCCGCTTGCGCGACAACGACCCCATCCTTCAAGTCCGTCCCAACAGCGTCACCGCTTGTGAGCACAGGTTGTAAACAATACACAGCGTGGTGCCTGAGTCTTTTCTGGCGTGTTTGATCTGTAGCAGCGCACTCTTCGTCAGTGAAGCGTCTGACACATGATTGGAAAGAAACACGATGACGCGGGTGGCTTTCCTGTCGTTGAGCCGGATTCTTTGCACAATTGTGGCGAGTTCTCTCGACGCATCGATGTCACGGGCATCAATGATGTGCAGGTTGCTGACGCAAACGGGCAACTGAATATTGTGTTGGACCGTCAGGTTTGACCTCGTACGGGGGGGCGTAGGCGGATCGGGCGCGTTGTGGATTTCGCACGAGTCCGCGCATTGTGCGGCGGTATCATGAGGTACGACGCGACTCGAAATTCCGAAAGTATGGTGTGTGGTGGATCCCTCTTTGGATGTGTTGCGTTTGTTGTCGCGGTCATTGCTGTCCATGGCTTTCAAGAAAGTCGCGTCCTTACCGAAATCGGAAGGTGAATAGAGTGAGCGATAATTGAAGTTCAAAGTTATAAAAAAAAGAAATAACAAATAGAACGGAAAGCTGATCAGGAACCATACATAGATGGCGCGATCCTCACTGTTGAGGAACGGCAAGGATATCGCTGCAGATGCTTCTGAGATGCCAGCGAATATAGCGATTACCGTCATTGGATTGGTGATTTTGTTTTTTATCTTTAACATGCTTGTGCTCTTGTGTTTGGTTTTTCTCATAGATGGGTTGTTCATGTTTTGTGAGATTGTGATAGTTGAGAGGGTGTTGTTGTATTTATAGCAAAAGTGTTTGATTGAGTATAAATATCTTGTTTCAAGTGTTTGTGGGGCGTGGAGGTGCATGAAAGTTGTGAAAGAGAGTGTTATTGCTTGATGTTTCCAGTTTGCACGCGTGATCATTCTTGTTAGGTATATGTCGTCCATCCGTAATGGAGTCGGAGTGTGGAATGGCCGCTGCATGGCACAAGGGTCGTAATCTGTTACAAGTTAAAGTGGGGAATATAACGAGGGAGTTAGTGCGTTACAGCGTCGGATTTATAGAGTGAAAAGGATTTTTTGTAGGAATTATCCTCAATGGTTGTAGGGAATGTCTTTCGATGCAAGTGCATGAGAGCCCCGACATGCCACTGCGCAAGTGACTGGGATATGGTGCGTGTTCTAAAAATTCGAACAGCGAAACTGGACTTGCCCATGAATAAAGTGCTGATCGTGGATGACCATCCCGTCATTCGTCTTGCGGTACGTATGCTGATGGAACGTCATGGCTACGAAGTCATTGCAGAAACTGATAACGGTGTGGATGCATTGCAACTTGCGCGCGAGCAGATGCCGGATATTGTAATTCTGGATATTGGAATACCCAAACTTGATGGACTGGAAGTTATTGCGCGTCTGACCTCGACCGCCATGCCAATTAAAGTTCTGGTACTGACCTCCCAGGCACCTGGACATTTTTCAATGCGCTGCATGCAATCGGGAGCGGCGGGATATGTGTGTAAGCAACAGGACCTGACTGAATTGCTTAGCGCAATCAAGGCCGTTTTGTCCGGCTACAGTTACTTTCCAAATCAGGCGTTGCATACAGTGCGTACCAGTCTGGGTAATGCCAGTGAAGCAGACATGGTGGATCGTCTGTCCGGGCGCGAAATGATGGTGTTGCAACAATTGGCGCGAGGCAAGACCAACAAGGAAATCGCCGACGGCATGTTTCTGAGCAACAAAACCGTGAGTACCTACAAGACCCGCTTATTGCTGAAACTCAATGCGCGTTCACTGGTTGATTTGATCGAGCTGGCGCAACGCAATGGACTCGTCTGAATGTTTTATCAGCTGACGGGGTCATGGGCCGATCGAGTTCAGCTAGCCGCAGAAAGTGAAAAGCCTCCGTTTCGGGAGGCTTTCAAGCATCAGAGATCAAAATCGTAATCGGCCAATTGCCTTTGCAGTCGGCGCTCCTCCAGCAGGTTATCGATTGTGCGACGTTTGCTGAGGTTGGTTTTGGCCACCTCGACAACCGGTTCCGGGTCATCGGTCTCAGTGGGGGTGAAATCGTCTTCTACGTCCAATCGCTCTTTTTCGGTACTCATAAAGCTGACTCCCGGCTAAGACTGCCTTTGGCGCTCCTTATATCGGTAATGCAGCGACGGGTAAAAAAGATTTTTTCAATCGATCAATCAATAAACCTAATGCTTGATCAATCGTCCGATGTTTTGGCTTTGTACTCGCACAAATCTTCGATCCTGCAGCTGCCGCACCGCGGCTTGCGTGCCAGGCACACATAGCGTCCGTGAAGAATCAGCCAGTGGTGGGAATCGAGCAGAAATTCCTTGGGGACGAACTTCATCAGTTTCATTTCCACTTCGACAACATTCTTGCCGGGAGCGATACCGGTGCGGTTGCTGACGCGGAAAATGTGGGTGTCGACGGCCATGGTCAGTTGGCGGAAAGCCGTGTTGAGCACCACGTTGGCAGTCTTTCGGCCCACGCCCGGCAAGGCTTCGAGCTCCTCACGCGTTTGCGGTACTTCACTGCCGTGGCGCTCGACCAGTAAGCGGCAAGTCTCGATGACGTTCTTGGCTTTGCTGTTGTAGAGGCCGATGGTCTTGATGTATTCGGACAGACCTTCGACGCCCAGCGCATGTATCGCCGCCGGGGTGTTGGCTACCGGGAACAGCCTCGCCGTTGCCTTGTTGACGCCCACGTCGGTCGATTGCGCCGAAAGGATCACGGCAATCAGCAGTTCGAAAGGCGAGGAGTAGGCCAGTTCGGTTTTCGGCTCGGGATTGTCTTCATGCAGTCGGCGAAAGATCTCAAGACGTTTTGCAGCATTCATGGGCGATGCGTTTCCTTGGAAATAGAGTTCGAGCGGGTCCACGCCTGTCGGGCGGCCAGCAACAGCCCCAACAGAATCAGCGCGCCCGGAACCAGAGTTGCCAGATGCAACCCTTCACTGAATAAAACAAGACCTTGCCAATGTTCGAAGATGCCTCGGCCGAGGGTCCCCTGGCCGGCGAGCTCTCGCAACAAGGCGAGGATCAGCATCAAGGCACCGAACAGACCCGCGAGTTTGAAGCGCTCGATTCGCGACTGTCGGAAGAATCCATTGTGTTCCAATGCTACGCACTGCAAAGCGATCAGGCCGGCATAAAGCCCCAAGGCCTGATGCCATGGGAAAAACCAGCGTTGCGCGAGAATCTCGGCGCAACTGGTCAATGTAGCGGCGAGCAGCAAGCTGGCGAGTAAAGTGTTTGTCCCCGTCAGGCGCGACCGCAGCGGGCGCATGCACATGCCGTAAGCACCCACGACCAGGACGAACATCAGTACCGTTACCAGTGCGCTGGCCAATGAGCCGGTGGTGCCCAGCAGCAACATCAGCATCAATGAGTTCGCCAGCGTCGCCGACCGGGTCATGGTTCGTTCCCCAGTAATGGCACACGATGCTCATCGAAGTAGCGCAGTGCATCATGGATTGCATTGATCACCGCGCGAGACGTAATGGTCGCGCCAGCCATCTGATCAAACTGCCCCTGATCCTTTTTCAGCGCCCAACCGGAATCCGTCGGTTGATTGCTCGATTTGCCGGTAAATACCTGCAACCACGTATTCGGCCAGTCGCCCAAATGTCCGCCCAGTGCCGGGGTTTCTGTCTGCTTGAGGGTTTTCACACCGAGCAATTTTCCTTCCGCATCGATGGCGATCAGCAACTCGATGCTGCCCGCATAGCCCTCGGTCTGGCTGCGCAGCAACACCGCGACTGACTGGCCAGCCTTGGTCGCGCGATAGCCGCCGGTCAGTGTGCTGTGGCTCAAGGCGACGTTTGCCAGGACCAGCGGCTGTTCCAGCGGTTGATTGTCATAGGTCTCTGCCGCGAGCACGTCGAGCAGTTTGCGGCTGTCGAACAGACGTTGCGCAGCGGCAATCTGCGGTGCATTGCTGCGTTGTACAAAGTACGTCGCACCGACGCCGACGACGGCCAACAGCAGCAGCGTGAGCGCGCTTGTCGTCCGATTCATGGGCTCACCTGTGCTTGTCGACTGGCGGCAAACCGTTCCAGCGCCGGCACGCAGAGATTCATCAGCAACACCGCAAACGCGACACCGTCCGGATACCCGCCCCAGGTGCGAATCAGATAAGTCAGCAAGCCGACACCGACGCCAAACAGTAAGCGGGCGAGAGGACTTTTGGCGCCGGACACCGGTTCAGTAATGATGAAGAATGCGCCAAGCATGGTGGCGCCACTGAGCAGGTGAAACAGCGGCGAGCCGTGTGAGTCCGAGCCCGAGCCGTTCCAGCACAACAGACTGACCACAAACAGGCTGGCAAGCATGCCAACCGGCGCATGCCAGCCGAACACTCGTCGTTGCAGCAGGAACAGCCCGCCCGCGAGAAATGCCAGGTTCACCCATTCCACACCCTGGCCGCCGAAGCGCCCGAATGCCGGACTGGCGGCGAACAACTCATCGATGGTCAGACTTTTATTGATGCGCAGACTGTCCAGCGCTGTGGCCTGAACCCAGGCGTCCGGCGCCTGAGCGGGATTGAACACCTGCTGCACGGCGTCGAACAGCGCCAGGCCGTGAGCCGGCCAATGTGTCATCGGCTGTGGAAACATCACGATGATCAAGGCAAATCCGAGCATGGCCGGGTTGAACGGATTTTTACCCACGCCGCCATACAGGTGCTTGCCAAACAACAGACCGAAGGCGATTGCGGTCACCGTCAGCCACCATGGGCAATACGCTGGCAACGCGACGGCCAGCAGTGTCGCGCTGACCAGCGCACTGCCGTCGCTCAGCGTCGGCTGTAACGATTGGCGGCGCAGACGCATGACGCACGCCTCAACGATCAACGCGGTGCTGACCGACAGAATCAAATTGATCAACACGCCCCAGCCGTACAGCGCGAACAAGGCCAGCAGCCCCGGCAGCGTAGCGAGCAGTACCTGTCTCATCGCCTGTTGCAGGCGATCGTCCGGCGCCTCAAGGGGCGACATGGTCTTGCACCTGGCGCTCGGCGTCTTGCAGGCGGGCGCGGGCCTTGTCGAGGGTTTCGGCGGGCGTGTCGGCGCGACGTTCGAGTTTGTTGAAGTCGGCGCGGGCGTAGGCCAATTCGGTTTTCAACTGACGAAGCTGGGCGTCGATCGGGCGTTTTTCCACTCGTACAAGGTCAGGCACAGGCTGATCACTTGAGTTTTCGGCGGCGTGAAGGGCTTGCTCGGCTTCACGCAGTGATTGCTCCAGCGCCGTAATTTGCTCGGGTGGCGCTTCGGCAGTCTGGGCTTTTTTCAGCTCGGCGCGCCGCATGGCCAACTGGATCTTTGCTCGTTTCAGGTCGGCGTCCTTCGCCGGGACTGGCGTGACCGGAGCGGCGGGTGTGGCGCTTTCGAGTTTCGCCAGGGCCTGCTCGGCTGCTTCGAATTGTTGCTGCAGCACGATCAATTGCGACTGCTGCTCAAAGGTCGGCGGATGGCCGAAGGCTTTCAGCGATTTGTGCAACTGCGCGCGGCTCATCGCGACGTCGATCTTGGCTTTCTTCAACGCAGCATCAGCGGTGGCGGCTTTTTGCGCGCGCACACGCTCCAACGCAGCCTGCACGGGGTCGAGCGTTGTTACCTCAGATTGCGTGGCTTTTTTCGCCCTGGCATCGCGTTCAGCCTGTTTCTGCTGTTCTTCTCGTTGCAGGCGCGCGTTACGGCGTTCGAAACGCTGGCGAGCATGGTCGCGTTTGACGGCGCGCGCGCGTTGTTCTTCAAGACTGAATGCCAGCCCGCCCACCACCGGCAATGTGCCGAGCGGCAGTGGATGCATTTCGATGCAATCCACCGGGCACGGCGCCACGCACAGGTCGCAACCGGTGCACTCGTCGATGATCACCGTGTGCATCAATTTTGCCGCACCGACGATGGCGTCGATCGGGCAGGCCTGAATGCACTTGGTGCAGCCGATGCATTCGGCTTCGCGGATGTAGGCGACTTGCGGCGGTGCCGAACCCCGGCTGATGTCCAGTTCCAGCACCGGCACTTTCAGCAACTCGGCCAATGCCGCGACAGTTTCGTCACCGCCCGGCGGGCATTTGTTGATCGGCTCGCCGGCGGCGATGCCTTCGGCGTAGGGTTTGCATCCGGGGTGGCCGCACTTGCCGCATTGGGTCTGCGGCAGCAGGGCATCGATGCGTTGAATCAGACTCATGTTTTGATCAGTCCACTGAATCCGAGAAAAATCACTGCGATCAATCCGGCGCCGATCAGGTCGATCGGCAAGCCGCGAAAGGGCAGAGGAATGTCGTTGCCGGCCGTGCGCTCGCGCAAATCGCTGAACAGGCACAGGACCAGCCAGAAGCCCAGCCCCGCGCCAAGGCTCAATGCCGTTGCAAGCAGCAGCCCTTGATCGTTTTGCGCATTGATCAGCGCCAGCCCGAGTATGCCGGCATTGCCCAGCAACAGCGGCCACAAACCCTCGAACGGCCAGTCGGGCAGCCCGCGAGCCAGCGCTTTCAGCAGCGGTGCGATCAACAGCACGCTCAACGGCAGAAAAACGAATAGACGCAGGGCTTGCAGTTGCAATGGCACCAGCAGCCAGTGCCAGATGGCCTGACTGATTACGCCTACGATCAGCATCAGGCACAACGTCGCCAGCCCTAGCGCATGCACCTGACGGCGACTGCCCGCCAGCAGCGGATCGACGCCCAGCGGCCAGTGCAACACGAAGTTGTTGAGCAGCGCGGCACTGAAAAGCGTAAGCACAAGTTCGGTCATGGTTCTGCCGGCGAAACGGGCGGGTGTCTCTTAAGGTTAGGCATTATCCGGCAGGGTGGGCCAGATATGAAAAATCCCACCGGCATGCAGGGCACGTCGGTGGGATCGATTGGCCGCCGCGTCTTACTTGATGCGTTGACCCGGCTTGGCGCCGCTGTCCGGGCTCAGCAGGTAGATTTCTTCACCGCCAGGACCTGCCGCCATCACCATGCCTTCGGAAATACCGAACTTCATTTTCCGTGGCTTGAGGTTGGCGATCATCATGGTCAGGCGACCGTCGAGTTTGGACGGGTCCGGGTAAGCGCTCTTGATCCCGGAGAACACGTTGCGTTGCTCGTCACCGATGTCCAGCGTCAGGCGCAACAGCTTGTCGGCACCTTCCACGTGTTCGGCCTTGACGATCAGTGCAACGCGCAGGTCGATGGCGGCAAAGGCGTCGAAGTCGATTTCCGGCGACAGCGGATCCTTGGCCAGTTCGCCGTTGCCTGCCGGTGCGGCTGCGCCAGTGTCGGTCTGGCTGGCGGTCAGGTCTTCTTTCGAGGCGTCGGTCATGGCTTGCACTTTTACCGGGTCGATGCGGGTCATCAACGGCTTGAATTCGTTGAGCTGGTGGTTGGCCAGCAGGGTGGTGTGGTCGTTCCAGGTCAGCGGTGCGACGTTGAGGAACGCCTCGGCATCGGCAGCCAGCAGCGGCAGCACCGGTTTGAGGAAGATCACCAGTTGGCGGAACAGGTTGATACCGGTGGCGCAGATCGCCTGGACTTCATCCTGCTTGCCTTCCTGCTTGTTCAACGACCATGGCGCCTTGTCGGCGATCCACGCGTTGGCGCGGTCGGCCAGAGCCATGGTTTCGCGCATGGCACGGGCGAAGTCGCGGGCTTCATAGGCGTCGGCAATGCTTGGTGCGGCGGCGAGGAAAGCCTCGGTCAGCTCTGGCGCGGCATTGTTGTCGACCAGCAGGCCGGCGTTACCTTTCTGAATGAAACCGGCGCAACGGCTGGCGATGTTGACAACTTTGCCGACCAGGTCGGAGTTGACCTTCTGCACGAAGTCTTCGAGGTTCAGGTCGAGGTCATCGACGCCACGGCCCAGTTTGGCCGCGTAGTAGTAGCGCAAGTATTCCGGCGACAGGTGATCCAGGTACGTGCGCGCCTTGATAAAGGTGCCACGGGACTTGGACATCTTCTGGCCGTTGACGGTCAGGTAGCCGTGAACGTTGATCCCGGTTGGCTTGCGGTAACCCGCGCCTTCGAGCATCGCCGGCCAGAACAGGGCGTGGAAGTTGACGATGTCCTTGCCGATGAAGTGGTACAGCTCGGCGGTGGAGTCCTTGCCCCAGAACGCGTCGAAGTCCAGCTCCGGCGTGCGATCGCAAAGGTTCTTGAAGCTGGCCATGTAGCCGATCGGCGCATCCAGCCATACGTAGAAATACTTGCCCGGCTCGTCCGGGATCTCGAAGCCGAAGTACGGCGCATCGCGGGAGATGTCCCACTGTTGCAGGCCGGCGTCCAGCCATTCGGCGATCTTGTTGGCGACGGCGTCTTGCAGGGTGCCGCTGCGGGTCCAGGTTTGCAGCATCTGCTGGAAATCCGGCAGCTTGAAGAAGAAGTGCTGGGAATCCTTGAGCACCGGTGTGGCGCCAGAGATCGCCGACTTCGGATCCTTCAAATCAGTTGGCGCGTAGGTCGCGCCGCATTTTTCGCAGTTGTCGCCGTACTGGTCTTCGGTGCCGCATTTCGGGCAGGTGCCCTTGATGAAGCGGTCGGCCAGGAACATTTTCTTTTCCGGGTCGAAATACTGGGTGATCGAGCGCTGGGCAATGTGCCCGGCGTCACGCAGCTTGATATAGATCTGGCTCGACAGCTCACGGTTTTCTTCGGCGTGAGTGGAGTGGAAATTGTCGAAGTCGACCAGGAACTCGGCAAAGTCGGCGCTGTGTTCAGCCTGCACGTTGGCGATCAGTTGTTCCGGGGTGATGCCTTCTTTTTCCGCGCGCAGCATGATCGCCGAACCGTGGGCGTCGTCGGCGCAGACATAAATGCATTGATTGCCGCGATGCTTCTGGAAGCGCACCCACATATCGGTCTGGATATATTCCAGCATATGGCCAAGGTGAATCGAACCGTTGGCGTAGGGCAGGGCGCTGGTGACGAGGATCTTGCGTGGTTCGGACATGTGGGGCTTCGCTACTTGATGAAACGGAGGTCGGCCACTATAAAGCGCTGGCGCATATTTTTCACCCTGTGCACCTGTTTCCGGATACGCCAGTCACTTAATTTTCAGCCTATGAAACCTTTCTATATGAATGGGCCCCTGTGGCGAGGGGATTTATCCCCGATGGGTGGCGAAGCCGCCCCAAAACCAGACAATTCGGTAAATCAGGCAGATCGCGTTCAATGGTTTCACGACTGCTGCGCAGCCGATCGGGGATAAATCCCCTCGTCACAAAGGTTTTCCAGCTCGAGCAATCTGTTCGCCTCAAATCAATGTCCAGCGTACGATACCCGCCATCTTTTCCCAGTCTTGTTATCGGAGTTGCCCATGAGTGCCGTCACTCGCGCAGCGGTGGAAGCCGTCCTCAGCCAATACACCGACCCTTACCTGAACCAGGACCCGGTCAGCGCCGGCTGCGTGAAGAACATCGAAATCATCGGTGATCGCGTCAATGTTCAGCTGGAAATCGGTTACGCCGCCGGTCTGTTCAAAAGCGGCTGGGCACAATTGCTGCAATTGGCCATCGAAAACCTCGATGGCGTTGTGATCGCCAAGGTTGAAGTCAACAGCGTGATTGCCGCGCACAAGGCCCAGGCGCAGATTCCGGGGCTGGCCAACGTCAAGAACGTGGTCGCGGTCGCCTCGGGCAAGGGCGGCGTGGGCAAATCGACCACGGCGGCCAACCTCGCGCTGGCACTGGCTCGTGAAGGCGCCAAAGTCGGGATTCTCGACGCCGATATCTACGGTCCGAGCCAGGGCATCATGTTCGGCATCCCCGAGCGTACCCGCCCTGAGGTCAAGGATCAGAAGTGGTTCGTGCCACTCAAGGCCCACGGCGTGGAAGTCATGTCGATGGCCTTCCTGACCGACGACAACACGCCGATGGTCTGGCGTGGTCCGATGGTTTCCGGCGCGCTGCTGCAACTGGTTACGCAAACCGCGTGGGGCGATCTGGATTATCTGGTCATCGACATGCCGCCAGGCACCGGCGACATTCAACTGACCCTGGCGCAGAAAGTCCCGGTGGCCGGTGCCGTGATCGTCACTACCCCGCAAGATCTGGCACTGCTCGATGCGCGCAAAGGCGTGGAAATGTTCCGCAAGGTCAACATTCCAGTGCTGGGCGTGGTGGAAAACATGGCCGTGCACATCTGCTCGAACTGCGGCCATGCCGAGCATCTGTTCGGTGAGGGCGGTGGCGAGAAGCTGGCGACCCAATATGGCGTCGAACTGCTGGCGTCGCTGCCGTTGTCGATGTTGATCCGCGAACAGGCCGATGGCGGCAAGCCGACGGTGATCGCCGAACCGGACAGCCAGATTGCCATGGTCTATCAGGAACTGGCCCGCCATGTCGGCGCGCGGATTGTGTTGCAGGAAGCGGCAACGCCGGCCATGCCGAACATCACCATCAGCGACGATTGATCCATCAGCAACACCGGTAATCCTGTAGGAGTGAGCCTGCTCGCGATAGCGGTCGATCATTCAACACTTCTGTTGAATGTTAATCCGCTATCGCGAGCGGGCTCACTCCTACAGTTGTTTTGCGGTGGATGTTAGATGCGCAACCCGCCATCCATCTCCAGAATCCGCCCGGTGTAGTAGTCGTTCTCGAAGATGTACGCCGCCGAATGGGCGATCTCTTCCGGTTTACCCATGCGCTTGAGCGGAATACCCGACGTCATTTTCTCCAGCGCTTCCGGCTTCATCCCCAGGGTCATCTCGGTCTCGATGAAGCCCGGCGCAATGCCCGCCACGCGAATGCCATAACGCGCCAGCTCTTTTGCCCAGGTCACGGTCGCCGCCGCTACACCGGCCTTGGCGGCGGAGTAGTTGGTCTGGCCGACGTTGCCCGCGCGGGAGATCGACGAGATGTTGATGATCGCGCCGCTGTTCTTCATCTCGACCATTTTTGCCGCCACTTCACGGGTGCACAGGAACACGCCGGTCAGGTTGACGTCGATCACCGCCTGCCACTGGGCCAGGCTCATCTTGGTCATTTCGCCGTCCTTGACCTTGAGCAGCAGGCCATCGCGCAGGATCCCGGCGTTGTTGATCAAACCGTGGATCGCGCCGAAATCTGCCGCCACTTGGGCGACCATGTGCTCGACCTGTTCTTCATTGGCGACGTTGCATAGATAGCTGCGCGCCTCGACACCCTTGGCTTTGCAGGCGGCCACCGCGTCGTCGAGTTTTTCCTGGTTCAGATCGACCAGTGCCAGCTTCGCGCCTTTACCGGCGAAATACTCGGCCATGGAGCGGCCCAAACCCTGGCAACCGCCGGTGATAATGATTACTTTGTCGTTGAGTTGCATTCGCATGCCCCGATAGCAGGTCAGAGTGGTTTTCCTTGGAGAGCCTCTCGATCTGCGCCCGATGTGGCCTGGCTGCACATGAGAGTTGCCCGAAGGTGAGCGGAACTTATCCCGCACACCTGTCCGTTTTTTCGACGGATTCTATTTAAGGAGTCATAAATTGAGCGTTGAAGTGGCCAAGAATGCCCGAGAATTGCTTCTCAAGGAATACCGCGGAGTGCTGTCGACCCACTCCAAATCGATGCCCGGTTTTCCCTTTGGCTCCGTCGTGCCTTATTGCCTGGACGAGCAGGGTCGGCCGCTGATCCTGATCAGCCGCATCGCCCAGCACACCCATAATCTGCAAAAAGACCCGAAATGCTCGATGCTGGTGGGTGAGCGCGAGGCCGATGACGTGCAAGCCGTTGGTCGCCTGACCTATCTGGCCGAAGCCGAAAAACTCGAAGACGCCGCTGCCATTGAAGCCGCCGCCGAGCGCTACTACCGCTATTTCCCGGATTCACAGAACTACCACAAGGCCCACGATTTCGATTTCTGGGTGTTGAAGCCTGTGCGTCATCGTTACATTGGCGGTTTCGGCGCGATTCACTGGATCGATCAGTTGACCCTGGCCAATCCGTTCGCCGGCAAAGCTGAAATCAGCATGGTCGAGCACATGAACAGCGACCATGCCAAAGCCATCGCGCATTACGTCGACCTGGCCGGCCTGCCGAAAACCGTACCGGCGCAACTGGCCGGGATCGACACTGAAGGTATGCACCTGCGCATCGGTCAGGCGCTCTACTGGTTGCCGTTTCAAGCGCCTTGTCATACGCCGATACAAGTGCGCGAAGCCTTGGTTTCTCTGGCTCACGCTGAGGTCTGGCCAAAAAAGACAGTGGCCGACGCTTGAATTCACGAAAGGGCGACGTCATCTAAGGCTTACTGCAAGGCATTTCTTGCGTTGAGGAAATTTTGATGCGCCCTTTTTTGTTGCTCTTTCTGCTGTTTCCGGTGCTGGAGCTCTTCGTATTCGTCAAAGTGGCAGGGGCTATCGGGTTTTTCCCGGCCCTGCTGCTGATCATTCTCGGCTCGATGTTCGGTGTGTTCGTGCTGCGCGTCGCCGGTCTGGCCACGGCACTGCGTGCCCGGGAAAGCCTGAACCGCGGCGAGCTGCCTGCGCAAACCATGCTTGAAGGCCTGATGCTGGCACTGGCGGGTGGCTTGCTGATCCTGCCGGGTTTCATCAGCGATGTGGTCGGTCTGGTGATGTTGCTGCCGTTCACCCGTCGTCTACTGGCGAACAAGATGCGCCAGCGCGCCGAAGATCAGGCCATGCGCCAGCGTGCATTTGCCGACGACCTGCAACCCCGTGGCGGTCCTGCACCGCGCCAGCCTCTAGGCCGCGAGGGTGATGTGATCGAAGGTGAGTTCGAACATCGCGACAGCAAATAACCTGTTCAATGACACGGCACCTTCGGGTGCCGTGTTCGTTTATGGGCTGCTTTTGTGATCAACATTCGCGAAAAAATTTTAGCCTCGCCCTTGTAATAAGCTTATGCGCCCCTATGTAACGGTCACCGAAAGGTTTCCGACATTCGAGTCGGACAGACTTCCGCGGTTCGCTCGACGAATCGCAACCGGCGCAGGCCGGATTTGTTAAACCCGCCGGGACTACACCGGCCGATGAAAACCACAATTAGGAGAGATCGACAATGAAGCTTCGTCCTCTGCATGACCGCGTCGTTATCCGTCGCAGCGAAGAAGAAAAGAAAACCGCTGGCGGTATCGTCCTGCCAGGTTCGGCTGCTGAAAAAGCCAACCACGGTGTGATTGTCGCTGCAGGCCCAGGCAAGACTCTGGAAAACGGTGAAGTGCGTGCGCTGGCCGTTAAAGTCGGCGACAAGGTTGTGTTCGGTCCTTACTCCGGCAGCAACACTGTGAAAGTCGACGGCGAAGACCTGCTGGTAATGGCTGAGAACGAGATTCTCGCCGTACTGGAAGGCTGATTTCCCGCTCATTTTCCCGCTACTACAAAGTATTTAAGGAATATCGATCATGGCTGCTAAAGAAGTTAAATTCGGCGATTCCGCCCGCAAGAAAATGCTCACCGGTGTCAACGTCCTGGCTGACGCAGTAAAAGCGACCCTGGGCCCGAAAGGCCGTAACGTGATCATCGAGAAGAGCTTCGGCGCTCCGACCATCACCAAGGACGGCGTTTCCGTCGCCAAAGAAATCGAACTCGAAGATCGCTTCGAAAACATGGGCGCGCAGCTGGTCAAAGACGTTGCCTCCCGTGCCAACGATGATGCTGGTGACGGTACTACCACTGCTACCGTTCTGGCTCAGTCGATCGTCAACGAAGGCCTGAAAGCCGTCGCTGCCGGCATGAACCCGATGGACCTGAAGCGCGGCATCGACAAGGCGACCATCGCCATTGTCAAAGAGCTGAAAAACCTGTCCAAGCCATGCGCTGACACCAAGGCAATCGCTCAGGTTGGCACCATCTCCGCCAACTCCGACAACTCCATCGGCGACATCATTGCCGAAGCCATGGAAAAAGTCGGTAAAGAAGGCGTGATCACCGTTGAAGAAGGCACTGGCCTGGAAAACGAACTGTCGGTTGTAGAAGGCATGCAGTTCGACCGTGGCTACCTGTCCCCGTACTTCGTCAACAAGCCGGAAACCATGGTTGCCGAGCTGGACAGCCCGCTGATCCTGCTGGTCGACAAAAAGATCTCGAACATCCGCGAAATGCTGCCAGTACTGGAAGCCGTTGCCAAAGCCGGCCGTCCACTGCTGATCGTATCGGAAGACGTTGAAGGCGAAGCCCTGGCGACTCTGGTCGTGAACAACATGCGTGGCATCGTTAAAGTCGCAGCCGTCAAGGCTCCAGGCTTCGGCGACCGTCGCAAGGCCATGCTGCAGGACATCGCTGTTCTGACCGGCGGTACCGTTATCTCCGAAGAGATCGGCCTGAGCCTGGAAAGCGCCACCCTGGAAAACCTGGGCAGCGCCAAGCGTGTGACCATCTCCAAGGAAAACACCATCATCGTTGACGGTGCTGGAGTAGAAACCGACATCCAGGCGCGTATCGCTCAGATCCGTGCTCAGGTTGCCGAAACTTCGTCCGACTACGATCGTGAAAAACTGCAAGAGCGTCTGGCCAAACTGTCCGGCGGTGTTGCAGTGATCAAGGTTGGCGCTGGTTCCGAAGTCGAAATGAAAGAGAAGAAAGCCCGCGTTGAAGACGCCCTGCACGCAACCCGTGCAGCCGTTGAAGAAGGCGTGGTACCTGGCGGCGGCGTAGCGCTGATCCGTGCTCTGGAAGCTATCCTGGACCTGAAAGGCGACAACGCCGATCAGGACGTGGGTATCGCTGTTCTGCGTCGTGCTGTTGAAGCACCGATGCGTCAGATCGCTTCCAACTCCGGCGACGAGCCAAGCGTTGTGGTCAACGAAGTCAAGAACGGCAAAGGTAACTTCGGTTACAACGCTGCTACTGGCGAGTACGGCGACATGATCGAAATGGGCATCCTGGATCCAACCAAGGTGACCCGTTCGGCTCTGCAAGCTGCTTCGTCGATCGGCGGTCTGATCCTGACCACCGAAGCTGCGATTGCCGACGCACCGAAGAAAGACGGTGGCGCTGGTGGTGGCATGCCAGACATGGGCGGCATGGGTGGCATGGGCGGCATGATGTAAGCCAGCCTTACCCCCGTAACGCAAAACCCCGCTGGCGAAAGCCAGCGGGGTTTTTTATTGCCTTCGAATTGATGCTGCTCAAGACCGAGGTGCGGCCATCGCTGGCAAGCCAGGCTCCCACAGGGATTGGCAGTGATCACAGATGTTGTGGGCAGCAGTGAATCCTGTGGGAGACCGAAGTGCGGCCATCGCTGGCAAGCCTGGCTTTCACAGGGATTGCCAGTGATCACAGATGTTGTGGGCAGCAGTGAATCCTGTGGGAGCTGGCTTGCCAGCGATAGCGTCAGCTCAGACGCTGACTGGTTGTGCTTTTACCACCGCCTCAGCCTTCACCGCCGGGCGGTACAACACCCAGTAATACGACCCCAGACAAATCAGCCAGCAGAAAATCGCCGTCCACACGTTGTGCGAAAAGAAGTGCGCACCCTGCATCATCCGGCTGATCGAAAACACCGAACCCAACGCAAACGCAAAAACAAACGCCTGTCGCGCCAGACGCGGACGGCGATCACGCAGCACGAAAAACAGCGCAAACAACGTGAAGCCGGTCGCGGCATGACCTCCAGGCCAGCAACGGCCGGGCTTGTCGGTAGGCGGGCGATGATCGAGCAGTTTGCTGTAGGTCTCATGGCCGCCGAACTGCTCAAGGCTCCATGGGCATTGCACCGCAGTCACGGCTTTGACCGGTGTAACGAACGAAGTCGCCAGCCCCAGCGACAGCACCAGGCAGCCGAGTTCGCGCTTGAACGGTTTGAGCCGGTCGATGAAGAACGCACCGATGAAACCGAGGATGGCGAACACCGAGAACGCAATCACCACCTGCTTGGCGCGGTCATGCAGGATGTCCTCCAGGAAGAAACTGTGGCGACCGATGAAGTCGCCCGCGACTGGGTCGTAAAACAGCCTGGCCAGATCCATGTCCAGATCGGTCAGTTCGAGCAGTACCAGAATGACCGCCGCGACGGCGGGAATGCCCAGGCACAACCAGAAGTTCAGCGGCCTTGAAACGGGACGGGCAGAGGTCGACGCCATGGGTAATTCCTTGGTCGGTAAGTGTATTCGAAGAGCGTAAATGCGCGGAGTCTGCGCGCGATGGCGTCGCCGATTTGTTAACCGAAAGTGAAAAAAACGTTGGTTGGCGCAATGAACATCTTTATCGATAAACAACCCTACACACGCCTAGCCCTGAGCCACACTTGGCCGTAAGCTGCGCGGGCCATGACGGCCGTTACTGTGTACGGAAGAGGTGCCCATGCGAATTCTATTGGTCGAAGACAACCGCGATATCCTGGCCAATCTGGCCGATTACCTGGGGCTCAAGGGCTACACCGTCGATTGCGCCCAGGACGGTCTGTCGGGCCTGCATCTGGCGGCCACCGAGCATTACGACCTGATCGTGCTCGACATCATGTTGCCTGGTATTGATGGCTACACGCTGTGCAAACGACTGCGCGAAGATGCCCGCCGCGACACCCCGGTGATCATGCTCACCGCCCGCGATCAGCTCGACGATCGCCTGCAGGGCTTCAAGTCCGGGGCTGACGATTATCTGATCAAGCCATTTGCCTTGTCCGAGCTGGCCGCGCGCATCGAAGCGGTGATGCGTCGTGCCCAGGGCGGTGGTCGACGTGCCTTGCAGGTCGGCGATCTGAGCTACGACCTCGATACCCTGGAAGTGACCCGCGAAGGCAAGCTGTTGAAACTAAACCCGGTCGGCCTGAAGTTGCTGGCGGTGTTGATGCAGAAGAGCCCACACGTGCTGCGCCGGGAAATTCTCGAAGAAGCGCTGTGGGGTGATGACTGCCCGGACAGCGACAGCCTGCGCAGCCACGTTCACCAATTGCGCCAAGTGATCGACAAACCGTTCGCCAAACCATTGCTGCACACCGTGCACGGCGTCGGTTATCGCCTGGCCGAGGGTCGTGATGGAGTTTAAGCAAAGCCTTTCCCAGCGGATCATCATTGCCTTTGCATTGATGAGCGCACTGGTGGCCGGGGCGTTCGCGATGGGCATCGTCGCAACGGTGCACCTGGTCGAGGAAAAACTGATTTCGGCAGGGCTGGGTGGCGATTTGCAGCGCCTGTTGCTGATGGACAATGTCTCCGACTGGAGCCATCGTCCGGAACCCGATCAGTTGTTCTATTTCAGCGGCGGGCCCGGTGATTTCGAACTGCCGAAAGATTTGCGTCACCTCGATTCCGGATTCCACGAAGTCTTCCGCGAACAATTGTCGTATCACGCGATGGTCGAGATCGTCGACGGTCGGCGCTACGTGTTGCTGCAGGATCAAAGCGATTTTGAAGAGCGCGAGCGTGTGCTGTTTGCCGTGGTGCTGGTGGGCTTTGTGCTCAGTCTGGCGTTGGCGGTGTTCCTCGGCTGGGTGCTCGCGCGCAAAGTGATGGCGCCGGTGGTGCGGCTGGCACGGCAGGTGCGTCATCGCGATCAGTTACTGGGGCTGGCGCCACCGTTGGCACCGGACTACGCGGCTGACGAAGTCGGCGAACTGGCGGTGGCGTTTGACGCCACGCTGGGGCGATTGCGTCAGGCCCTGACTCGCGAGCGCTTGTTTACCAGCGACGTCAGCCACGAGTTGCGCACTCCGCTGATGGTGTTGGCCAGCTCCTGCGAGTTGCTGCTCGAGAATCCCGCGATCGATCAACGCGGTCGCTCGCAGGTCGAGCGCATTGCTCGCGCCAGTGAGGAAATGCGTGAGCTGGTGCAGACCTTCCTGATGTTGGCCCGCGCCCAACGCGAGGACTCCGGGGCATCGCCGCAACAGAATCTTGCGCAAGTGGCGGACAGCCTGCTGTGCGTATGGCGCGAACCGATCGAAAGCAAAGGCCTGACCTTGCAGTTCGAGCCCGGCAACCCTCCCGCCGACTGTTACAACGCTACGTTGCTGACGGCGGTGATGGGCAATCTGCTGCGCAATGCCTGCCATTACACCGAGCAGGGGTTCATTCGTCTGACGCTGACGGGCAATGGCTTTGTGGTCGAGGATTCGGGCGTGGGGATTCCCGAGGAGAAACGCGAGGCCATGTTCGAGCCTTTCGTGCGTGGCAGTGAAAAGCGCGGAGAAGGTCTGGGCCTCGGCTTGTCTCTTGTGCAGCGCATCTGCGAGAACCAGGGCTGGACGGTCAGCTTGAGCACGATGAAGCCCAATGGCTGCCGCTTCGAGGTGGATCTTGGCAATATCGGGCGCAAATAGTGGCTCCATGCTACTCCCGCCAACCTGTCTAAATCCTGTATAACGCTGTAATACTTTGCCGGTTTACCTGACATTTTTTTCACAACCGGATGACCTGACGCTGACACGCCGCTGCTTAAGGTGGCGTCATCAGTAACTCAGGAGTCCTGGTGATGGCCGGCCCGATCAAGCTCGATTTTTCAGAAAAGTACGACGATCAACATGCGCAGAAGTACCTGCGCAAACACAAAGAAAGTCTTGGCCGTCGCCTGTCCCACTGGCGTGACGAGCAGTTGGCCCGCAAGGCTCTGACACTCGCCGGTGAACCTGGTCTGGTGCTGGATCTACCCTGCGGTGCCGGACGCTTCTGGCCATTGCTGGCGGAAAAGCACAACCGGGTGATCATCGGTGCGGATAACTCCGAGTCAATGATCAAGACGGCACTGCAAGCTCAACCGGCCGACGTGGTGAAACGGGTACAACCCTTGCACACCTCAGCGTTCGACATCGCTTTGCCGGATAACGCCGTCGACAGCATTTTTTGCATGCGGCTGCTGCATCACATTGGTGAAGCCGAGCACCGCCGGGCGATTTTGCGCGAATTCGAGCGCGTCACCCGCGACAGCGTGATCGTTTCTTTGTGGGTCGACGGCAATTTCAAGGCCTGGAAGCGCAAACGAGCTGAGCAGGATCGTCCCAACCGCGACTACCAGAATCGCTTTGTGTTACCGGTTGCTACGGTTGAAAAAGAATTTGAACAGGCGGGTTTCCGCATTCAGGAACAACTGGACTTTATTCCGCTCTATGCGATGTGGCGGGTTTACGTATTACGCAAGAGGTAACAGGATGGCAGTGCAATTTGCAGCAGAAACGGAAGTCGCTCCCCAGGATCGCTTCGACTACTACTGGAGTCAGCGCGGTGAGTGGGTGGAAGAACCGAATGTTCGCCGTGGTGGTGAAAGTGGCGTGCAAAGGATCGTCGGCCGGGATGGCCAATTGCTCTATGCCAAACGCCAGACTGGACATATTTACCGTAGCTGGCTGCATCCGTTCGGCCGCCCGACCGTGCTGCGCGAACTCGATGCGCTGACCGGCGTCAGCAAACTCGGTGTGCGAGTGCCGCAAATCGTTTTCTGCGGCGCTCAGCCCGATCCGCAGCACAAGTGGCGTGCATTGTTGGTGACCAAGTCCCTGGACGGTTTCCAGGAACTGGAACACTGGCTGGCTGCTGCCGGTGGCCGCGATCAGTGCGGCGATGCGATCTATGAGCGTGTGCTCAAGGATCTCGCCGAAAACCTCGCGCGTATGCACAAGGGGCGCTGGCAACACAGCTGCATCTACATCAAACACGTTTTCGTACGGGTGACGGGCGAGGGCGAATCGGCAAAAGTTGAAGTGGCATTGATTGATCTGGAGAAATGCCGCCAGCGCCTGACCGCTTATCGCGCCGCCTCCCATGACATGAAACAACTGCGCCGCCATTCGTCGTTCCGCGACGCGGACTGGAAGAAACTCGTCTATTTTTACGAGACGGCGTTTGGCAGCGCTATCAAAGGTTTATAGCGATGAAACTCGAAATTGCACGAGGTTTGTTCCTGGTAGGGGCCTTGGCAGTTGCTTCACTGGCGGTGGCTGCCTGGGAGCAGCCCCGCATGCAGGTTGTTGGCGCGTCTGTAGACGATGCTCACTGCGCGGTACCACGGGTGGCGAAAGCCTCCGTGGCGACCAAACCCGACCATGATTTGTTGCTGTTCATGTTCGGACTTTCGCAAGGGATGAGGCCGCAAAGTTGAACCGATTGAAGCCCACATAAAAGGCCTCGCAGATGCGAGGCCTTTTTTTATCCTTGGGCAACGCAGATCTCTATGTAGGAGTGAGCCTGCTCGCGATAGCGGTGTGTCAGTCAATACCAGGGTGCCTGACACACCGCTTCGCGAGCAGGCTCACTCCAACAGGGTTATGCGGTTGGTTTGGGATCCGGTTTCGCCAGCAGGGTATAGATGCAAGGCAACACAAAGAGCGTAAACAACGTGCCGATCGACATCCCCGTCGCAATCACCGTACCGATATCAAACCGGCTCACCGCTCCCGCGCCGGTCGCCAGAATCAGCGGCACCATGCCGAACACCATTGCCGCCGTGGTCATCAGCACCGGCCGCAGACGAATCGCGGCGGCTTCTTCCACCGCCTCACGCGCGCTCAGGCCTTTGTCCTTGCGTAACTGGTTGGCGAATTCGACGATCAGGATCCCGTGCTTACTGATCAAGCCGATCAGCGTTACCAGCCCGACCTGGGTGTAAATGTTCATGCTCGACCAGCCGAGGAACAGCGGAATCAGAGCGCCGCAGATCGACAGTGGCACCGTCACCAGAATCACCAGCGGATCGCGGAAGCTCTCGAACTGCGCCGCCAGCACCAGAAAAATGATTGCCAGCGCCAAGGCGAACGTCACCCACAGGGCACTGCCTTCCTGCACGAACTGCCGTGACGCGCCGCCGTAATCGAACGCAAAACCGGCTGGCGCTTCTTCCCGGGCGATCTGCAATACCGTATCGATCGCTTCACCCATGCTCACCAACGGGAAGCCGGAGATCTTCGCCGCATTGAGTTGCTGGAACTGGTTGAGCTGGCGCGGACGTGCGCGGTCGCTGACCTTGATCAGCGTCGACAGGGGCAGCAACTCGCCCTGGGTGTTTTTGACGTAGTAATTGTTCAGCCAGCCCGGGTTGTCGCGATACGGCCGTTCAACTTGGGCGATGACCTTGTAGCTGCGCCCTTCGATGGTGAAACGATTGATTTCCGCCTCGCCCAGCAGAGTGGCGAGAGTGCCACCGAGGTCCTGCATCGACACGCCCATCTGCGCGGCTTTGGCGCGGTCGATGTCGACCACCACTTCCGGTTTGTCGAACGCCAGATCGAGGTCGACGAAAGCGAACTTGCCCGACTCCATGGCGCGCTTCTTGATCCGGTCGGCCACTTGCAGCAGCAGTTCATAATCGTTGGCAGTGTTGACCACGAATTCGAACGGCAAACCTTCACCGGTACCGGGCAGGGAAGGCAGGTTGAATCCAAAAATCTGCAAGCCCGGGATGGCGCCCAGTTTGCCTTGCACCTCGGGAAGGATTTCCATCTGCGTGCGGCTGCGCTCGTTCCATGGCTTGAGCAGGAAGCCGCCGATCCCCGCCTGCACACCGTTGTAGCCGTTGATCTGGAACGAGGAGTAGTACTCCGGAAACTCCTTGAAGATCTTGATGAACTCGTCGGTGTAGGTGCTCAGGTAATCAAGGTTGGTTGGCTGCGGGGCGGTGGCCATCATGAAAATGATGCCCTGGTCTTCGTCGGGCGCCAGTTCCGATTTGGTGAACTTGAGGAACACCGGAATCAGACACAGCACGATCACGGCGAACACCAGCACCACCGGCCGGGTGTTCAGCGTGCCGTGCAGCATGCTTTGGTAACGGCGTTTGAGGCCGTCAAAGATGCGGTCGAGGCGATGCGCCAGCCCGCTGGGGTTTTCCTCGTGACGCAGCAAAAAGGCGCACATCATCGGCGACAGTGTCAGCGCGACGACCCCGGAAATCACCACCGCGCCGGCCAGGGTCAGGGCGAATTCCTTGAACAGCGCACCGGTCAGCCCGGTGAGGAAGCCGATTGGTGCGTAAACGGCTGCCAGGGTGATGGTCATCGACACCACCGGCATGGCGATTTCCCGAGCGCCCTCGAGTGCCGCGTCGAACGGCGTCTTGCCTTCCTCGATATGGCGGTGGATGTTCTCCACCACGACAATCGCATCGTCCACCACCAGACCGATTGCCAACACCATCGCCAGCAAGGTCAGCAGGTTGATCGAGTAGCCCATCATCTGCATGAAGAACATCACGCCGATCATCGACAGCGGAATGGTCACCACCGGGATCACCACCGAACGCAGCGCGCCGAGGAACAGGAACACCACGACGATGACGATCAGCACCGCTTCGAACAGGGTTTTCACCACTTCGTCGATGGACGCCTGAATGAACAGTGTGGCGTCGTAGGCGATCTCGCTTTTCAGGTTCGGTGGCAGTTGAGCTTCCAGCTCCGGCATCAGCTTGCGCACTTCCTTGATCACATCAAGCGGGTTGGCCCCCGGCGTAGCCTTGATGCCGATGTACACCGAGGGGGTGCCGCCGAACGAGCTGATCGAATCGTAGTTTTCCGCACCCATTTCCACCCGTGCGACATCGCTGAGCAGCACGCGACTGTCGCCACTGACCTTGAGCGGAATCGCGGCGAAAGCCTCGGCGGATTTCAGTTCGGTGTTGGCGTTGATGCTGGTGACCACGTACTCGCCTTTCACTTCGCCGGCGGCGGAGAGGAAGTTGTACTGGCGCACCGCGTTGGTCACGTCGCTGGCGCTGAGGCCGAAACCGGCGAGTTTCACCGGGTCGAGCCAGAGGCGCATGGCGAACACCTGATTGCCGAGAATCTCCGCCTCGGCCATGCCCGGCAGGGTCGCCAGTTTTGGCTGGATCACCCGTGACAGGTAGTCGGTGATCTGCGGGTTGCTCAAGTCCTTGCTGAAGAAACTGATGTACATCAGCGCCGAGGCGTCAGCGGATTCCTTGCTCAGTACCGGGTCTTCGGCGTCCTGCGGCAGTTTGTTCTTCACCTCGTTGGCCTTGGCCAGCAACTCGGTGAACAAGCGGTCGGTGTTGGAGCCGATGCGTGCGTAGATCGAGATCACCGAGAAGTTCTGCCGACTGACCGAGGTCATGTAGTCGATGCCTTCGGCACTGGCCAGGCTCTGTTGCATCGGCTGGGTGATGTAGCCCTGAATGGTCTCGGCGTTGGCCCCGGGGTACGCCGTGGTCACGGTGATCAGGGCGTTTTCCATTTGCGGGTATTGGCGCAGCGGCAACTTGCTCCAGGCCTGAAAGCCCAGCAGCACAATCAGCAGGCTGACCACGGTGGCGAGCACCGGGCGGCGGATGAACGGATCAGTAAAAGCCATGGGGATTCCTTGATCAGTCGGCGCGGGGCGGACTGTTCTGCTCGCCGAGGGTCTTGTCGTCGCTGATGGCAATGTGTGCGCCGTTGTCCAGTTTGATCTGGCCGGCCGTCACCACTTGTTCGCCGCTCTGTACGCCCTTGTTGATCATCACCAGGCCATCGCGGCGTTCACCGGTTTCGATGAAGCGCCGCTCGGCGATCAGCACCGGTTGGCCCTTGTCGTCTTTTTCGACGCTGCCATCCTCGGCTTTTTTCTGCCCGACCACGTACAGCGAATTGCCGTAGAGGGTGTAGGTGATCGCGCTTTCCGGCACCACGACGTGGGTCTGCGGATCCGGCAGCAATACTTCGAGGCTGGCAAACATGCCCGGCAGCAGTTTGCCGTCGGGGTTGGCCAGGGTGGCGCGGACGAGGATGTTGCGCGTGGTGCTTTCGACGATAGGGTTGATCGCGCTGATTTTGCCCGGGAAGTTCTGGCCGGGGTAAGCGCCGGCCGAGACGTTTACCGGTTGGCCGATAGCGAGTTTCGGCACCGACTGCTCGGGCAGGTAGAAGTCGGCGTAGAGGCTGCTCAGGTCCTGCAATGTGGCAATTTTGGTGCCGCTGGCGAGGTAGTCGCCGACGTCGACCTGACGGATGCCGATGGTGCCGCTGAACGGGGCGAGGATGCGTTTTTTCGCCAGTGAGGCATTGAGCTGATTGACCGTGGCCCGGTTCTTTTGCAGAACAGCGGAGAGCCGGTCGTATTCGCCTTTGGAGATCGCGCGGCTGTCGACCAGTTGGCTGCCCCGGCCGAAGTCCAGTTGCGCCAGACCAAGGTCAGCCTTGGCGGTTTCCAGCAGGGCGGTTTCAACGGCGCTGTCGAGTTGCAGCAACGGTTGCCCGGCTTTGACCTTCTGCCCTGATTCGAACTTGAGCTCGGTGACGGTGCCGGCGACTTCCAGGCTCAGCTCGACGCCTTGCAACGCCTTGAGCGTGCCGACCGTGGGCAAACGCATCTGCCACGGGCGCTCGGTGGCGTTGGCCACGGCGACGCTGATCGGCGGTTTCGGCTTGGAGAAGCCCTGGATCATCGTATAGATCGAAAAGGCTTTGTACCCGCCCAGAACCAGGACGATCAGCAACACAACACCCAACATGATCAGCATGCGGCGACGCAGCATATTTCCAGTTCCTTGGATAAATCAGGTGAGACAGGCGGGCACATTACTCCGAGTTCAGGGGGGATTCCAACTGGCAGTTATTACAGGTGAGGACGGAGTGAAGAAGTCTGAACACAAAACCTGTGGTGAGGGGATTCATCCCCGATGGGCGGCGAAGCCACCTCAAAACCTGCAACCGCGGTCTGTCAATTGAACCGTGTGCGATGGTTTTGCGACTGCTGCGCAGCCGATCGGGGATAAATCCCCTCGCCACAGGTTATGAGTCGTACTCAGAACAGGTGGGTTATGCGATCAAGTGCAGATGGTTGTCCCAGAGCCCCGCCGGCAGTTCCAGCGGCTTGGCCAGCAGCTCATCTTGGCGGCAATCGTAATACCGGCAGCGGCCCTGACCGGAGGTCACGACAAAACCGTCCTTCACCGCACCAACGCCCGCGCAATCGGCCAGCGGTGCATCGAGGCGTACTTCGCCGCTGTCCAGATCCCAGATGAAAAAACGGTTGCCACGCGGCGCAGTCAGCGCCACCAGACGCAAATCGCTGTGTACCGCGACGCTGGCGGTGTAATGCCCCATCGACTGTAACTGATGGTCCGGCACCGGGAACGCCACGAATGGCTGCCCCGGACGCTTGATCGCCAGCAACTCCGAACGTTCGTGAGACGCGCCCATGAATTGCTGACCGGCGACGATGGTGCCGTCACTGGCGATCCCCAGATGCCGCACGCTGTTCATCTGCTGGGCGAGGGTTTCCTTGCTCAGCAAGGTGCCGTCGCGCTGCATCAGCACCAGGCTTGGCTCCATGGCGTTGAGGTTCATGTCGACGCGGCTTTCCGCCTCGGTCCGAATCCCGCCGTTGGCCACCACCAGGGTTTCGCCATCGGGCATCCACGAGACCTGATGCGGGCCGAGGCCGTGGGTGGAAATCTCGCCGCTGTGCACCAGCCGCTCGCCTTCAAATTTGTACACCCCGAGCAAGCCACGGCCCGGATCGGTCGTGTCGTTTTCGGTGGCGTAGAGGTACTCGCCATCCTTGTGAATCACCGCGTGGCCGTAGAAATGCCGGTTCGGCTGCGACGTCACGGTCTGCAACAATGTGCCGTCGCGCAGGTCGATCAGGTAGCTCTCGGTGCCCGGCCGGCGGGCGACAAACAACGCAATCGGCAGCGTCGGGTGGTTGATGATGTCGTGGCAACGCTGGCCGACTTCGGTGGTGAACAGCCGCGTGCCGTCGAGCCGATAACCGACGGCGTAATGCTTGCCGTCGGTGTCGTCGCGCGCCGACAGCAGCAGCGGGCTCTGATCCTTGCGTTTGAACAGCGTCCAGCCGCCCAGCGTCACTGCTCCCAGCAGCACACTACCTAAAGTCAGAGCCTGGCGTCGCAGCATGGCAGTTGCCCTCATCAGTCACCGTCGTTGGCGTTGAAGCCCAGTTGGATACCCAGCGCCTTGGCCAGTTCGCCTTCGTGCAGGCGATGGACGACGTTGAGGCTGTCGTAGATATCGTTGAGTTGCTGGCGACCGGCGTCGTCCTCGAGCATTTCGCCAAGTGAACGTTGGGTGCTGTCGAACAGTTTCAGCGAGGCGGCATAAGCGGCGTCGATCTTGTCCGCCAGCGGTTTTTGCTCGGCTGGCAACAGACCACGCAGGCCTTTGTTGTCGACGCCTTCCCATACGGTTTTGGCGGCGGCGAGGCTGGCTTCCAGCGCGGTCAGCGACGACTGGCTACGCCATGCATCGGCCTGGAACGGCTGCGGCACGCCCTTGCTCTGGCGGCCCATTGGCGTACCGAGCTTTTTCTTCAGAGTGTCGAGGGCGGTGACCTGTACACGCAGCAGATCGGCGATCGCTTCATGGGAGTCGGCGTAGCGCTGGTTCGGGAATTTGCTCATCTGCGCGAGCATGCCGTCGCTGTTGTTCCAGCTCTGCAGAATCTCTTCGGCCAGTTGCTTCTGGCGTTCGCCGATGGCGATCAGCAGCGGGCAGTACTTGGCTTTCTGTTCGGCGTTGGCGACATCAGGCTTGGCATCGAACAGGATGTATTCGTAAGCCGACAGGCCCTGAACCACCACGCTGGATTTGGCCAGGGCGGCAGCATCGATCTGCGGCTGGGCGACGACCAGTTGCTCGACCTGACGGCCAACAAGGTTTTTCTTGTCCGGCCAGAACTGCACCTGCCACGAACGGTTGCCCTCGGCCAGCGGGCCGATCAGCAAAGGTTGCAACTCGGCCCAGGCTTTCTGCGCGTGCAGGAAGTCGGCGCGAGCGGTTTCCAGGTTCTCTTTGCCTTGGCAGTAGGCGAGGGCGCTGACGGCCAGTTGCTTGTCGGCTTCGACCCAACGGGTGTAGGTCGGCAGGATCACCGATTTGGCGATGGCCGCCGAGGTGACCGCTTGCGGATCCTGTGGCGAGCAAGCGCCGAGGGCAAGCGCGGCAAGGCTGGTGAACAACAACTTGGGACGGAACATGTCGGGCTCCCGATTCTTTTAAGTGTTTAAAGTGAGTTCAGAAACGCCAGCAGCGCGGCACGCTGCTCGGCATTGAAAGCTAAAACCTGTTGCTGCGCAGCTGCAGCTTCGCCGCCGTGCCAGAGCACCGCTTCGAGCAGATTGCGTGCGCGGCCGTCATGCAAAAACTGGGTGTGGCCACTGACCGCTTGGGTCAGGCCGATCCCCCACAACGGCGGGGTGCGCCAGTCGCGGCCGGAGGCCTGGAATTCTGTGCGGTTGTCGGCCAGACCGTCGCCCATGTCGTGCAGCAGCAAATCGCTGTACGGGCGAATCACTTGATTGGCCAGTTCAGGTTCGGCCGCGTTGGCAGCGGTGGTGTATTTCGGTGTGTGGCAGGACTGGCAACCCGCCTGGAAAAACAAGTTCTTGCCGGCCAGCACTTGCTCATCGTTGACGCCTCGGCGCGCGGGTACGGCAAGGTTACGGCTGTAGAACAGCACCAGACGCAAAATGTTGTCGCTGACTTCCGGCTCGCCGTCCGGGCCATTGCCGTTCGGCGCCTGTTTGCAGGCGGTTTGCGCGGCGGTGCAGTCATCGAACGGTCTCAGACTGGTGGTGAGGCCCATGTCACCGGAAAACGCGTGAACATTCTGTTGATTGAGGTTCGGCTGCCCGGCTTTCCAGCCAAACCGGCCGATCACGGTTTTCTGTAATTCGTCATCCCAAACGCGGTTCGGCCGGCCATTGATGCCGTTTTTTTCTTTGGCCTGCGCGGTGGCATTGGCGAGGATCGCCTCTTCTGGAATCGCTTCGAGCAGGCCGAGGCCGATCATTGGCGGGGCGACGCGGGCCGAGAAACGCGTGTCCGGGTGCATCGGGCCGTAGCCGAGCTGGGTGATCTGCAACATCGGTTTGCGCAGTTCGACTTCAGTGCCGTCCTTGAAACGGATCGGCACCGGCGTGTAATCGACGCGCACCTTGCCTTCCGGAGCGACGCCGGGCACCGCCATGTCCTGGAATTGCCCGCCGTAGACTGGCTCTGGTACCACACCCACCTGCTCGATGAGTTTGGCAAACTCCGGCGCATCGGGGATCGACAGGCGCACCAGCATCGATACGGCGTTGGCGGCATCGGGCGCTGGCGGATGACCGCGACCGTCCTTGATGTGGCAGTTCTGGCAGGCGTTGGTGTTGAACAGCGGGCCGAGGCCATCGCGGGCGGTGGTGGTCGACGGCGCGATCACCCACGGGCTGCGGAAAAAGCTGTTGCCGACGCTGAAGTCCACCCGCCGCGACGGCGGCAGGTTGGCCGAGGGCAGGGAGAATGCGTTCTGATCGGTCTTGCGCACGGTCGCCGCGCCCCCCGAGCGTGCTTCACCGGGCTCGGCCTTGGTGAAACGCGGGGCGTCATCGCAGGCACTCAGGCTCAGGGCCAGAAACAGTGCGGACAAGCGAAGAGGCAGCGAGGGCATCAGACATCCTGCGGACGGGCGAAAGCAAAGGCGCAAAGTCTAACAGGGCCGGGGGGATTGAATAAGAGGAATTATCGTTTGCTTGATTTGCGGCAGGGTTTCACTCGAGACCGAGGCGCAGCCATCGCTGGCAAGCCAGCTCCCACAGGATTTGTGTTGTACCCGGAGTGTGTGAACGCCGCGAAAACTGTGGGAGCTGGCTTGCCAGCGATGAGGCCATCAGCATCACCGCAAAAAGCAGGTATGAAAAAGGCGACCCGAAGGTCGCCTTTTTTTGACGCGGACGCTGTGATCAGAATTCGTGATCAGCGTTATCCGGGTTCAGGTCGCTGATGCCCAGTTTGCCGGCAGCGGCTTCGATCGAACCGGTCTGCTTGACCAGCGAGGCGATGGCGTCGCGAACGATCTGATTGCCCGCCGTGTTGCCGGCAGCGATCAACTGGTCGTAGTGCTCACCCTTGTTGGCGTGATCGACCATGACCTGGATCTTCGCTTCGGTGGCGGCCAGATCGGCTTTCAGTGCGGTGTCGGCAGCCGGATCGGCCTTGGCCACCAGCGAAGACAGGCTGGCGCCGGTCAGTTTGGTGCCATCAACACGGGTGTACTCGCCCAGGTAAACGTTACGAATGCCTTTGGCATCGTAGAAGTGCGAGTTGTGGGTGTTGTCGCTGAAGCAATCCTGTTCGTCTTCAGGGGAGTTGGCTTCCAGGGAAACCTTCATGCGCTCGCCCGCCAGTTCGCCCAGGGACAGACTGCCCATGCCGAAGAGCATTTTGCGCAGACCGGTTTCAGCCGGCTCGGCTTCCAGGGTGGCGCGATAGTTGTCAGCCACGTTCGGCTTCCAGTTACCGACCATTTCTTCCAGGTCGCTGACCAGCAGTTGGGTCACGGACTTCAGGTAGGCACGACGACGGTCGTTGTGGCCGCCAGTGGCGCCGGCGCCTTCCAGGTAGTCGGAAGCAGGACGGTTGCCAGCGCCAGGGCCGGTACCGTTCAGATCCTGGCCCCACAGGAGGAACTCGATGGCGTGGTAGCCGGTGGCGACGTTGGCTTCGGAACCGCCCAGTTCGTTGAGGCTGGCGAGTTTTTCCGGAGTGATGTCTTTAACGTCGACCTTGTCTTCGCCGACCTGTACTTCGGTGTTGGCGATGATGTTGGCAGTGGCGCCCGGGTTGCCCAGTGCGTGCTCGTAGGATTTGTCGACGTAGTCGATCAGACCCTCGTCCAGTGGCCAGGCGTTAACCTGACCTTCCCAATCGTCGATGATGGTGTTGCCGAAGCGGAACACTTCGCTCTGCAGGTAAGGCACGCGAGCGGCAACCCAGGCAGCCTTGGCGGCTTTCAGGGTGTCAGCGTTCGGCTTGGCGAGGAACGCGTCGACGGCAGTTTGCAGGGTTTTCGCGGTGGATTCGGCATCGCTGTAAACGGCGAAGACCATGTCGGCGTAGTGTGCAACCACAGCCTTGGCAGCGGCTTCGTCGACTTTACCGGCAGCGGCTGGCGCGGCCGCTGGAGCAGCGGTGCTGGCGGCTGGAGTCGGCGTGGCCGGGGCGGCAGCCTTGTCTTTGCCTTCGCCGCAACCGGCGAGGGAAATAGCGATGGCCAGCAGACTGGCGGTAGCCAGAGGCATACGAATCATGGCGAACATCCTGCTTCGGTAATTGAATGGACTCACGCGGGGGGTGCGCAAAACTGCGACATAATGCAAATCTTTCGCATTATGTGTAAAGGGTAGTGCTTGGAAATATTTCCTATTCGTACACCTGGATCAAAAGATCTCAGCCCTTGGCAGCTTCTGCAGGGGGGCGCATTTCAAATGTGGGAGCTGTCGAGTGAAACGAGGCTGCGATCTTTTGATCTTCTAAAGAATGGCCGCATTACTGCGCTGCGCCTGCTTGAGATAAACGCTCAACTCCCGCGCCGGCAGTGGTTTGCTGTAGTGGTAACCCTGACCTTCGTGGCAACCTTCGGAGATGATGTAGCTCTCCTGTTCAGCGGTTTCCACGCCCTCGGCAATCACCTGCATGCCGAGGCTTTTGCCCAGTTGGATGATCGCGCGAACGATGGTCGCATCGTCGTCGTCATCGAGCAGATCCTGGACGAAGCTCTTGTCGATCTTGATCTTGTCCAGCGGCAGGCTTTTCAGATAACTGAGCGATGAATAACCGGTGCCGAAGTCGTCAATGGCAATCAACGCGCCGGAGCGACGCAGGCTCAGCAAATGCTGGGCGGCGGTGCTGATGTCTTCCATCAGGCCGGTTTCGGTGACTTCCAGTTCCAGGCTGCGCGGCGGCAGGCGATACATCTGCAGCAGGTTGTTGACCACCCGTGGCAGCTCGGCGTGGTGCAGTTGCACGGTAGACAGATTGACCGCCATGCGCAGATCGACGAAGCCCTGATCGTGCCATTCGCGCAACTGCTTGCAGGCCTGATCGAGCACCCATTCGCCGATGGCGATGATCGTGCCGTTCTGCTCGGCCAGTGGAATGAACAGATCGGGCGGCACCAGACCGTGTTCCGGGTGCTGCCAGCGAATCAGCGCCTCGACCCCGACCACGCGGTGGTCGCGGTAGCTGATCTGCGGTTGATAAACCAGGTAGAACTGATCGCGCACCAGTGCATCACGCAGGTCTTTTTCCAGTTCGCGACGGCGGCGCATCTCGCTGTCGACGCTGGCGATGTAGAACTGATAGCGATTGCGTGAGCGGGTCTTGGCCAGCGTCATGGTCTGCTCGGCTTTCTGCAACAGCTTCTCGGTGCTGTCGCCATCCTCCGGGAACAGGGTGATGCCGATGGTCGCGCGCAGACGGATTTCCTGATGGTCTAGGGCGAAAGGCGCCTCCAGGTCGTCGAGAATGCTCTGCGCCAGTTCCGCCGCTTCGTAAGGTTGTTCGATATCGGCCTGCACCAGCGCGAACTGGTCGCCGCCGAGCCGGGCGAGGGCGCCGAGGCGGCCGCTGTGGGCGCGCAGGCGATCGGCTAGCGCCAGCAGTAATTGGTCGCCGGTCTGATAGCTGAACTGCTCGTTGATGCCTTTGAAATCATCCAGCCCTACACACAGCACCGCGACCCGGCGTTGCAGCTTGCCGGCATCGACCAGAATCTTGTCCAGTTGCTGCTGCAATTGCTGGCGGTTCGGCAGGCCGGTGAGGAAATCGTATTGAGCCATGCGCAGCAGGCTGTTTTCCGCTTCGTGGCGCAGATGGGTATTGCGTTCGATGGATTCGAGCAACTGGTTGGCGGTGTTGATCCAGATACCCAGTTCGTTCTTTTCGTGGCCCTTGAGCTGCGGAATCTTGTGCTCGCTGGGGCGATCCGGATTGATCTCGGTAAGGTGTTCGATAATCCGCGACAGCGGTTTGGTCAGCAGCCAGTGATAGACCAGATACAGCACCAGACCCATCGCGAGTGCACGCAAAACGCCGGAAATGAAAATGATCACCGAGCTGACGATAAAACTCTCGCCATAGGTGGCGGTATCGAGGGTGATGCTCAGGTCGCCGTAATACTCGCTGTAGGGGCCGCGACCCACCAACTGCGTGGTGAAGGTGCGTTCCTGACCCAGAATAAGGTCGGTCAGCCAGCGGCTGTTGGAATGCTGCAGGTCGCGGGATTTCTGCGCGAGCATGGCTTCGTTGGGGTGACCGATGGAGGCCTGGCGCACCGCGTCGTCCTGAAACAGACCTTCGATCACTTGCATGCCCATCTCACGATCCAGGCTGTAGACGGCCTGAGTGGAGGGGTCACGGAACATGTCGAGGATGCGCTCAGCGTCGTTGGCCACGGCCTGACGGGTTTTATAGGCGTCGAAAACAATTTGCGCGCAGCTCAAGACCACGCCGACGATCAATGCCGACAGGAGCACGACCCGGAGCAACTTCACCGACAAGCTGTTCTTGAGTTCCAGCTTCAAAGGGTTATTCCTTGTTCCGTGCGGGTAGCGTCAGTTTGCCATGAGTATTGGCAATCCCGTGTTGGCAGTCAAAGGGACAATCAGGCCCCGGAGCATTCGCTGGTGGGCTTGGCCAGAATGCTGCTGTCTGGAGTATTAGCCCTATTTGTACTATGTCGGTAGTTTCGGTCCTCAACTTGAGCGCGGCGAGACAAATTTTCCTCTGTTTGATGTTAGCCCTCTGCGCTGCACCGGCAAGCAGTCGCTGCCAGCTTTCATCGTGAGAAAAACGCTATTCCCTACAGGGGCTGCCGCGGCCCGAGCCTGCGGCAGCTCCTACAGAAATCAAAGGCATAAAAAAACCCGGCATCAGCCGGGTTTTTTGTCTGGCGCGCAGCTTAAGCGGTGAAGGTTTTGCCTTCGAACTGCTCAGCGACGAACTTCCAGTTGACCAGGTTCCAGAACGCTTCGACATACTTTGGACGGACGTTGCGGTAGTCGATGTAGTAAGCGTGTTCCCAGACGTCGCAGGTCAGCAGCGGGGTGTCGCCGCTGGTCAGCGGGTTGCCGGCGCCGATGGTGCTGGCCAGAGCCAGGGAACCGTCAGCCTTTTTCACCAGCCAGCCCCAGCCGGAACCGAAGGTGCCGATCGAAGTTTTGCTGAACTCTTCCTTGAACTTGTCGAACGAACCGAAAGCCGCGTTGATGGCTTCAGCCAGCGCGCCGGTTGGTTGACCGCCGGCGTTTGGCGCCAGGCAGTTCCAGTAGAAAGTGTGGTTCCAGACCTGAGCGGCGTTGTTGAAGATGCCGCCCGAGGAAGTCTTGACGATTTCTTCCAGGGTCTTGCCTTCGAACTCGGTGCCTGGCACCAGGTTGTTCAGGTTCACGACGTAGGTGTTGTGGTGCTTGTCGTGGTGATATTCCAGGGTTTCCTTGGAAATGTGCGGCTGCAGGGCATCGTGTGCGTAAGGCAGCGGCGGCAATTCGAAAGCCATGATGATTCTCCTAATCAGGTCTGTTGCGGTGAGCGCAAGGCCGATCACGGGCGGCCAGAAATGCACCGGCGAGTTTTTACTCTTTGCGGCGCAGGGTTCGGATCATAGCACCGGGGTTGCGGCTTAACCACGCAACAACTGTGTGGGATAGAGGTTCCAGAGCTGTTTGGAATAAATCATGATGCCAATATCAACTGACCCGCCACTGTGAACATCATCAGTGCGACCACCAGATCAAGAATCCGCCAGGTACTCGGCCGAGCCAGCCACGGAGCCAGCCATGCCGCGCCCAGCGCCAGGGTGAAAAACCACAACAGCGACGCACTCGCCGCGCCCACTACATAAGCGCCCGGCACCGATTGCTGGGCGCCGAGCGAGCCGATCAGCAAAACCGTATCCAGATAAACGTGCGGATTGAGCAGTGTCACTGCCAGCGCACTGAGCATCACTGCCCGCAATGAGCGCACGGTCTGGTTCTCGCCCTGATTCATACTCTGTTTCGAGCACGCCCGGCGCAGCGCCTGGCTGCCGTACCAGATCAGGAACACCGCGCCACCCCAACGTGCGACCGCGAGTAAGGTCGGGTTCTGCGCCAGTACGGTCGCCAGGCCGAACACCCCGGCGGCCACGAGCAACGCATCGCAGGCCACACACAGCGCAGCGACCGGCAAGTGATGCTCACGCCGCAGACTTTGTGCCAGGACAAACGCGTTCTGGGTGCCGATCGCCATGATCAACCCGAGCGCCACCAACAGACCATTCATATAGCTTTGCCACATAACGGTTACTCCGCGTTGGCTGCGAGATCACGCAGCACTTGCATGGCGCGTTCGGCGTCGGCCTGACCGACGAATAGATGGTCGTGGTAGTAACCGGCGATCACGTTGCAACTGATCCCGGCCTTGCCCAGTGCAGTGGCGAACGCCGCCGTCAGACCGACGGCTTCCAGCGCCGAATGCACGTTCAGCGTGATCCACGCGGCGACGTAGTCGAAACTGAAACCGGCCTTTTCAGCGTGGGAACGTTCGAGAATCACTGTCAGGCCTTCCTGTTCGCGAAAACTGCCAACAATCTCCAGATCATTGGGCATCCGCCCGTCGCGCAGGGTGCAGAACACGTATTCGCCGGCATTGAGCTGCGGACTCATGCTGCGCAGCAAAGTGCTGAGTGAGGTTTCGCCAGCCATTGGGTAGTCCTTGATAAAGAGTGCTTGCTGGCTATTCTCCGGCTCAACGCGGTATAAGAAAAACCAATAGTGCTGATCGCTCATTAGGAAAACTGATGTTCGACTACAAATTGCTTTCCGCTCTGGCCGCCGTGGTCGAGCAGGCCGGATTCGAACGTGCCGCGCAGGTGCTGGGCCTGTCGCAATCGGCGATCTCGCAGCGGATCAAACTGCTGGAAGCGCGGGTCGGCCAACCGGTGCTGGTGCGCGGCACGCCACCGTCGCCGACGGACATTGGCCGGCGCCTGCTCAACCACGTTCAACAGGTGCGCCTGCTTGAGCGCGATCTGCAAACCCTCGTGCCGGCATTGGACGAAGAAGGATTGCCGGAACGCCTGCGCATTGCCCTCAATGCCGACAGCCTCGCCACTTGGTGGGCCGAGGCGGTGGGCGATTTCTGTGCCGAACAACATTTGTTGCTGGATCTGATCGTCGAGGACCAGACCGTTGGCCTCAAGCGCATGCGCGCTGGTGAAGTGGCGGCGTGTCTGTGTGCCAGCGAGCGCCCGGTGGCGGGCGCCCGTAGCGTTTTGCTTGGCGCGATGCGCTATCGGGCGTTGGCCAGTCCGGCCTTTATCGAACGGCATTTTCCCGATGGCGTGCGTGCCGAGCAGTTACCGCGTACGCCGGCGCTGGTATTCGGCCCGGACGATTTCCTCCAGCATCGGTACCTCGCATCACTAGGTGTCGACGGCGGATTCGAGCACCATTTATGCCCGTCCTCCGAAGGCTTCATCCGCCTGACCGAGGCCGGACTCGGCTGGGGCCTGGTGCCGGAACTGCAAGTGCACGAGCAGTTGCAGCGCGGGGCGTTGCGCGAGTTGTTGCCAGATAAACCGATCGACGTGCCTTTGTACTGGCATCATTGGCGTAACGGCGGTCAGCTGCTGGGCTTGCTGACCGAGCAATTGGTGCGTTCATCGGCGCAATGGCTGGTGCCTTGGAAACAGCCATAAGCGTCAAGTTGCAAGCGGCAAGCAAGCGCTGCGTACCGTTTTAAACTTACAGCTAGAGGCTTGACGCTTGAGGCTGCTTTTCTGTTGGAGTTTTACATGAAAATTCTGGTCACCGGCGCAAGCGGCTTCATTGGCGGACGCTTTGCGCGTTTCGCCCTGGAGCAGGGCCTGGACGTACGGGTCAACGGTCGCCGGGCCGAAAGTGTTGAACATCTGGTGCGCCGTGGCGCCGAATTTGTCTCCGGCGACCTGACGGATCCGGACCTGGTGCGCGAACTCTGCGCCGACGTCGAAGCCGTGGTGCACTGCGCGGGCGCAGTTGGCTTGTGGGGCCGTTATCAAGACTTCCATCAGGGCAACGTGCAGGTCACCGAAAACGTTGTCGAAGCCTGTTTGAAACAACGGGTGCGGCGTCTTGTGCACTTGTCGTCGCCGTCGATCTACTTCGATGGCCGTGACCACTTCAACCTGACCGAAGAGCAAGTGCCCAAGCGCTTCAAGCATCACTATGCCGCGACCAAATATCTGGCCGAGCAAAAGGTCTTCGGCGCGCAGGAATTCGGTCTGGAAACCATCGCGCTGCGTCCGCGCTTCGTCACCGGTGCCGGCGACATGAGCATCTTCCCGCGCCTGCTCAACATGCAGCGCAAGGGGCGTCTGGCAATCATTGGCAACGGGTTGAACAAGGTCGATTTCACCAGCGTGCACAACCTCAACGAAGCCATGCTCAGCAGTCTGCTGGCCGCCGGTTCCGCACTCGGCAAGGCTTACAACATTAGCAACGGCGCGCCTGTGCCGTTGTGGGATGTGGTCAATTACGTGATGCGCAAAATGGAAGTCCCGCAGGTTACCAAGTACCGTTCCTATGGGCTGGCCTACAGCGTCGCGGCGCTAAACGAAGGTGCGTGCAAGCTCTGGCCCGGGCGTCCGGAGCCAACCCTGTCGCGTTTGGGCATGCAAGTGATGAAAAAAAATTTCACCCTCGACATCAGTCGTGCCCGGCATTATCTGGACTACGATCCGAAAGTCAGCCTGTGGACGGCCCTCGACGAGTTCTGCGGCTGGTGGAAGGCTCAGGACATTCGCTGAAACGCATTGCAACGATTCGGCCGACCGGCAATGAACCGCACCGCAGGTTGAGGGTCAATCCCTGCGGCTGCGGCGGTTATACTTCGCAGCATTTAGCCATCACCGCGTTTCACAAAGGTTGCCTCAATGTCCATGCGTAATGATGCCCACGACGATTTCGATGATGTTCCGAGCTTGCGTGCCGACACCTTCGACGACGATGACATTCCGACCACCAGCCGCACCTCCGTGCACTCGCGCACGCCGCCTGTGGTCAAGGTCAAGGCCGCCAGCACCGGGCCGTTGTGGGCACTGGTGGGCGCGCTGTTCTTTGCGTTCATCGGTCTGGCCTGGTGGAGCTTCCAGCAGATTTCGCTGATGGAACAGCAACTGGTGGCGACCCAGGAAAGTTTCGCGCGTATCAGTGAGGAAGCGGCGGGGCGCCTGCAAGACATTTCCGGCAAGGTCGTGGCCAGCCAGAGCAATGTCACCAGCGATAGCGAAGCCTTGAAGCTGCAGATCAAGCAGCTGGAAGGCAAGTTGCTCGATCAGAGCAAGCAGCAGCAAGGCGTGGCCGGTCAGGCCAGCGATCTGGACAAGCGTCTGGCGCAGATGACCGCGCAGACCACCGAGCTGCAGAACGCCAATACCCAGTTGCAGGCACAGGTCAAAGCCCTTGGCGCAGAACTGGCGACGGTGAAAAGTACGCCGGCTGATACCAGCAAGGTCGATGCGCAGCTCAAGGGCTTCGATGCCCAGTTCAAGAGCCTTGGCGCGGACATCGCGGCATTGAAGAAGCAGGGCAATCCGAGCGCGGCGATTGATCGTCTGGAGCAGGAAATCGTCGTCCTCAAAAGCGAACAGGACAACCGCCCGGCAGCGCCGCAGGGTGGCGGCAACACCGCCGAATTCGACGCTTTTCGCGCTCAGATGACCCGCAACATCAATACGCTTCAGGCGCAGATCCAGAACTTGCAACAGCAGATCAATGCCCGGCCTTAACCGAACAGCATTTTTGTGGAGTGGGTAAATCCTGTGGTGAGGGGATTTATCCCCGATGGGTAGCGAAGCAGCCCCAATTCAAGCAACACATATTTTCTGACACACCGAGCTGAATGGTTGTAGGGCTGCTGCGCAACCCATCGGGGATAAATCCCCTCACCACAGATAATCCCCTTTCACCACAGGGGACTGTGTCATTTCCAGAAACCTTCTGAATATCCATACATCACCCCAACCCGTCTACGCTCTTGAAACACCAACAGGAACGAGGGATGCGTCATGGGGTTTTTGCATAAGCTGGCCTGGGTCGGCGCGGTGCTGCTGATGTGTTTCGGCCAGGTCAACGCGGCGACAACGGAAAAGGATGACAGCAAGGCCGCCATCGCCCTGCTGGAAAAAGCGCTGGCCTATTACCACGACAACGGTGACAAGGCACTCGCCGCGTTCAGCCGCCAAGGCGAATTCGTCGACAAGGATCGCTACGTGTTCGTGGTCGACACCAAAGGCGTGATGCTCGCCAGCGGCGGGCCATCGTCAGCCTTGATTGGCCGCGACGTCAGCGAAGTGCTGCCGGCGGATTTGCAGAAAGCGTTCAAGGATGCCTTGAAGGTGCCGGAAGGCAACGGCATTCAGCAGGCCGAATACCGCTGGCAGAACTGGGCCGACGGCAAGGTCGAACGCAAGCATGTGTTTTATCAGCGCATCGGCCAGCGGATTCTCGCCGTCGGTTATTACCTGCCACGGGCCTCGGCCGAGCAAGCCAAAGCGCTGCTCGACAAAGCCGCCACTGACCTGGGCAAAAACGAGAAAGGCACGCTGACGGCAATCAACTCGCTCAAGGGCGGCTACTTGCAGGACGACCTGTACGTGTTTGTCGTGGATCTCGATACCCAGCGCTACGTCGCCCACGGCACCAATCTGCGCCTGATCAACACCGACTTCAGCAAGATCAAGGACCCGGAAGGCAAACCGGTGGGCGAGCCGATTCTGGCGCTGATCGCCAAACAGGATGACGGCGAATACGAATACCGCTGGAAGAACCCGGTCACCGGCAAGATCGAGGACAAGCATGCCTACCTGAAGAAGGTCGGGCATTTCCTTGTGGCGGTGGGTTACTACAGTCCGTGAATGATCGGCCCTTGTAGGAGTGAGCCTGCTCGCGATGAGGGTGTGTCAGTCGACGTCATTGTTGTATGACACGCCCTCATCGCGAGCAGGCTCACTCCTACAGAGTTTCGTGGTGCTTGTTTTATTTGGCGCCGTGTTCGCGGCCGCGCAGCAGGTTGTTCGGCATCGCAATCGCCGCCGCCAGGCCCAGCAGCGACACCGCCGCACTGACCCACAGCAAATGCCGGAACGTTACCGCAAGCTCTGCGCGCAAGGCGTTTTGCGCCTCTCCCGGCGCGGCATTCAAACCATCCAGCAGCACATTGCCGGAATGGCCTTCGTTGATCAGCGAACTGCTCGCCAGATGGGCGAAACTCGAATCCTGCAACAACGCCAGCAACAGCGCCGACATCAATGCCACGCCCACCGCGCCGCCCAGTGAACGGAACAGATTGGTGGTGCTCGTCGCCACACCGATGTCGCGCTGTTCCACCGAGTTCTGCGTGCCGACCAGTGAAGTCGGGAACTGCATGCCACTGGCGATGCCGCTGAGCAGCATGAACAGACCGCTCATCAAGGTTGCTTCGGGCGGACTGAAGGCCATGCCGAGAATCGAGATCGGCATCAGAATCGCGCCGGTCAGAATCTGTGGTTTGTAACGGCCGGTCACCGAGGTGCGACGCCCGGCAAAAAAAGCACCGATCGGCAGGCCCATGGCCAACGGCAGCAAATGCAATGCAGCACTGTCGGCGCCTGCGCCGGTGACCGTTTGAAAGCGCAATGGCATCAGCACGATCAGCGAAATCGCCTGGAAACTGGTGAAGAAAATCGTGCACCAGCACAGCAAGGCATTGCGATTGGCGAACAGGTGCATCGGCAGCAACGGTTCGCGCGCACGCCGTTCATGCCAGACAAAAATCGCCAGCACCACTACCGCGCAAGCGAACAGCCCAAGCACTTCGCTGCTGCGCCACGAGTGGCCCTGACCGACCTCGGTGATGCCGAGCAACAACGCGGTCAGGCCGATGATCATCAGCACGGTGCCGAGGTAATCGATGATCGGTTTACGATTGGGAATCGGCAGCCCGCGCAGATTGCGATGGGCGACCCACCAGGCGCCGAGGCCCAGCGGCAAGTTGATCAGGAACACCCAGCGCCACGACAGGTATTCGGTCATGTAGCCGCCCAGCACCGGGCCGGCAACGCTCGCCATTGCATACATGCTGCTGAAGTAACCCTGATAGCGCCCGCGTTCGCGCGGCGGCACGATGTCGCCGATGATCGCCTGACTCACCGAAATCATCCCGCCGGCGCCGATGCCCTGAAGGATCCGCGCCAGCACCAATTGCTCCATGCTCTGGGCCATGCCGCAGAACAGCGACGCCAGGGTAAACAGGCCCATGCCGAACAACATCAGTTTGCGTCGCCCGTACAAATCGCCGAGCTTGCCGTAGATCGGCACCGCCACAGTCATTGCCACCATGTACCCGGAAATCACCCAGGCCAGCAGGCTGACGTCCTTGAACTGAGCGGAAATGGCCGGCATCGATACGGCGACGATGGTCTGGTCCAGCGCGCCAAGAAAGATCGCCATCATCAGCGCGACCAGCACGCTGCGAATGGCCGGTTTGGGCGTTTCGGGGTGATTGAGATTGGTCACGGGCGAACCTGCGGGCATTGATTGACCCGCAAGGCGAGGGCGAGCGGGTAAGTGCTCGCCAGTGTAAGTCGGTAGCAGGCTATTCGATAGCCTCATAAGGAAGTCCGACGTAATTTTCTGCAATGGTTTTTCGGCCCGCTTCTGAACTGACAAAGTAGTCCAGTTCCGAGGCACTGATGCGTTGGCTGAACGCATCGTGGTCATCGAAGCGATGCAGCATCGAGGTCATCCACCAGGAAAACCGCTCGGCTTTCCACACCCGGCGCAGGCAGATCTCGGAGTATTTCTCCAACAGATCGGTGCGACCGTCGCGGTAAGTCTTCAATAGAATATTGAACAACGTGCTGACGTCGCTGGCGGCCAGATTCAAACCCTTGGCGCCGGTGGGAGGGACGATATGCGCCGCGTCACCGACCAGAAACATTCGCCCGTATTGCATCGGCTCGACGACAAAGCTACGCAGCGGCGCGATGCTTTTTTCGATGGACGGGCCGGTGACCAGTTTCTCCGCAAGCTCCGCCGGCAAGCGGGTTTTCAGTTCATCCCAGAAGCGCTGATCACTCCAGTCGTCCACGTTTTCATCCGCAGGCACCTGTAGGTAGTAACGGGTGCGAACCGCCGAACGCATGCTGCACAGGGCGAAACCGCGTTCGTGGCGGGCGTAGACCAGTTCGTCGTGCACCGGTGGCGTGTCGGCCAGAATACCCAGCCAGCCAAACGGATAAACCCGTTCGAAGACCTTCAGACAATCCTCCGGTATCGATTGCCGGGCGACGCCATGGAAGCCGTCGCAACCGGCGATGTAATCGCAATCGACGCGCCAGGTTTCACCGTTCATTTCAAACGTGACAAAGGCTTCGTCGCTTTTCATGCCGTGGGGAACGACATTGCTCACTTCATAAAACGACAGCGCTCCAGCCTCCCGACGAGCGGCCATGAGGTCGCGGGTGACTTCGGTCTGGCCGTAGATCATCACGGTCTTGCCGCCGGTCAATGCCTGCAGATCGATGTGTACCTGACGCCCGTCCAGCGCCAGATCGAAACCGCCATGCACCAGTCCTTCGGCGTCCATCCGCTGACCCACGCCTGCCTGACGCAACAGCTCTACCATGCCCTGTTCAAGCACGCCGGCACGGATTCGGCCGAGGACATAATCGGGGGTCTGACGTTCGAGGATGAGGGTGTCGATGCCAGCGTTGTGCAGCAACTGGCCGAGGAGTAATCCGGACGGGCCGGCGCCAATGATGGCGACTTGGGTTTTCAGCGTTTTCATTGTTTTTATGGCTCGCAAGCTTCACGCGACCAGGGCCGGTGAATATTTTTTATGGATCGAGTGCTTGCATTTTTCCCTTGCGGGTCTGTCAATTGAAGGTGAAAACTGAGCCGATACCTGTACATTCTGCCAATCGGTGCGATTATCGCCCGCAAGACAAGAGGCCTGGATTGAAGTGATGAACAAGCCCGAGCTGCCTTCGATTCCGGTGTTCAAGCTCTACGGTGAAAGCCTGGACTGGCCGACCCCTGACTTGCTGCACTGTGAAACCATTTCCTCACGCAGTCGCGAACATCAATGGGAAATCAAACCCCACCGCCATGCTGATCTGTGTCAGCTGCTCTTCGTTTTCAAAGGTCAGGCAGAGCTTGAGATCGAAGGCCAGCGCACACAACTGCACACCCCTGCAATTCAAGTCCTGCCACCGCTGTCGGTGCATGGCTTTCGTTTTTCCGAAGACGTCGAAGGGTTCGTCGTCACGCTGGCAACGCCGCTGATCAATCACCTGCAGGCGCAACTGGGCGATGCCGTGCATGCGCTGGCCCGAGCCGAAAGCTATCCGGCGGGCAAGGACGGCGATTACTTGAACAGCCTGTTTACGGCGTTGCAGGCCGAGTACAACGGCCATCAACCGGCGCGGGAAATGCTCATGCATTCGCTGGTCAGTGTGATCATGGTCTGGGTCAGTCGTCAGGCCATCGTGCGCCATAACGCCAGCCAGCGACCACAGCGCCAGCGCGAGTACCTCAATGGGTTTATTCAACTGGTGGAAGAGACTTATCGCCAGCATGTGAAGGTAGAGGATCTCGCGCATCGACTGGGGATTTCGGTGTCGCACCTCAACGGCACCTGCCGTGAACTGGCGGGGCAACCGGCGTTGCAGATCATGCACGAGCGTCAGCTGCTGGAAGCCAAGCGCTTGCTGACGTACACCAGCATGACCATTTACGAAATGTCGGAATTGCTGGGGTTTTCCGATCCGACCAACTTCACGCGCCTGTTCCGGCGCAGGGTGGGGATATCACCGAAGGCTTTCCGCGACCGGCTGAAGGCCGAGCAGTAATTTCATAACCACCACAAAAACCTGTGAAAGCTGGCTTGCCAGCGATAGCGGTGGCCCAGTCACCTTCAATGGTGAATGTCAGACCGCAATCGCTGGCAAGCCAGCTCCCACAGGTAATGAGTCAGCCTCAGCCTCAGCCTCAGCGCAATGCGTTCAGCGTGGCATTGTGCGGAATGCAGCGCTCGAAGTTGCAGCTCGCATACTCGCGCGGCAGCTGTCGCAGCTGTTCGACCCGCCAGGCGGCGGTGCCGTACAGCGCCAGCGTGGCGGCGCAGGTGATGAAAATCGCGACGTACCTTCTTGTTTTGATGTTCATGGCGTAGACCTCTGAACGACATACCCTGCGGTATTACTTTCAGCATAGGTCAGCGGTGGGGAGTTGCCAGCGAGTGTGCTTGAGCTTGTAACCGGGCATTCAGCACGCTGATAGCCCCCCTGTAGGAGTGAGCCTGCTCGCGATAGCGGAGTGTCAGTCGGATAGAGGTTACCTGACACTCCGCTATCGCGAGCAGGCTCACTCCTACAGGGGATCGGGTTTACAGATCAACGTCCCATTGCGGATTTTCAGGAAAGCGCTCCACGAGAAAATCCAGCATGCTGCGCAGCGCCGCCGGCATGTGTTTGCGCGAGGCATAGACCGCATAGATGTTCATCTGACGCGGCTCAGCCTGCGGCAGCAAGCGAATCAACTCTCCTGAATGAATATGCACCCCGGCCTGATACGTCGGCAGCATCGCCACGCCCGCGCCGGCCAGCGTCGCGCGCAATAAGGTGCTGGCCTCGTTGGCGCTGATATTGCCCTGCACCGGTACCGAAACGGGCTCGCCGTCCTCCTCGAAATGCCACAGGCTTTTGCCGAAATACGAGTGAGTCAGGCAATTGTGCCGGCTCAATTCTTCAACTCGCTGCGGCGCCGGATGCTCTCGCAGATAGGCCGGGGAGGCGCACACCACCGAGCGGCACACGGTCAAGCGCCGGGCGATCAGGTTCGGGTCCAGGTCATTGCTGGTGCGGATCGCCAGGTCGATCCGCTCATCCACCAGATTCACCGTTCGATCGAGCATTTGCATGTCGATACTCACGCCTGGCTGGCGCTTGACGTAAGCCGCCATCGCATCGGCCAGTTGCGCCTGGCCGAACGAGGTGCTGACGCTGATCCGCAGGAGTCCGCGCGGCGCATCGTGGGGTTCGCTGACGGCGGCCTGCATGTCGGTCGACAGTTCAATCATCTGCCGGCAACGTGGCAGGATTTCACTGCCGGCTGCAGTCAGGCTCAATTTGCGCGTGGTGCGGTGCATCAGGCGCGCGCCGACCCAGTCCTCCAGCTCCGCCAGATAACGCGACACCACCGGGCGTGAGAGATCCAGATGATCGGCCGCCGCCGACTGGCTGCCCAGGTCCACCACCGTGACAAACACCCGCATTGCTTGGAGACGATCCATGATTTGCCCGCTTTTAGAAACAAACTATGTTCAAGCATCGCATTTTTTGTACTGAGTCAGGCAACTAAGCTCTGTCCCATCGCCAGACATGGCATTCGGACACGGGAGCAACAGATGATCGGTTTCACCACACTCAAACGCGTTCTACTCGCCACCGCTTCCCTTGGCTTTGCCGCGCATGCCGCCGCTGCCAACCTGACCCTGGATGTCTACAACCCGGGCACCAACGCCATCTTTCCGGTGACCTCGGTACTGGTCAGCGGCGCAAAAGACGCGATCCTCGTCGATGCGCAGTTCGGCAAATCCCAGGCCGAGCAAGTGGTGGAAAAGATCCGCGCCAGCGGTAAGCACCTGACCACCATTTACATCAGTCACGGTGATCCGGATTACTATTTCGGCCTCGACACCCTGACCAAAGCCTTCCCCGACGCCAAGGTACTGGCCTCGCAACCGACCGTGGATCACATCACCAAAACCGTCGCAGGCAAACTGGCGTTCTGGGGTCCGAAAATGGGCGCCGACGTGCCAGCGAAAACCATCGTGCCGGGCGTGCTCAAGGGCGACAGCCTGATGCTCGAAGGGCAGAAATTGCAGGTGGTCGGCCTTGACGGCAAACAACCGGATCGCAGCTTCGTGTGGATTCCATCGCTCAAGGCTGTGGTCGGTGGCGTGGTTGTCGCCGAGAACATCCATGTCTGGATGGCCGATACCCAGACCGCGCAATCCCACGCCGACTGGCTGCAAACCCTGCACTCGATCGAAACCCTCAAGCCGAAAACCGTGGTGCCGGGGCATTACCTGGGTGAAAGCAGCCGCTCGCTGGCCAGCGTGAAATTCACCGCCGACTACATTAAGGCTTTCGATCAGGAAACGGCCAAGGCCAAAGACTCCGCTGCGCTGATCGCGGCAATGAAAAAGCGCTACCCGACACTGGGCGAGGAGAGCTCGCTGGAGCTGAGCGCGAAAGTCGCCAAGGGCGAAATGCAGTGGTAAGCCGAATCTGAAAACGCAGCACTCTCAAGCCAACTGGAGAATGTCATGAGCAAGATCGCAATCATTGGTGCCACCGGCCGTGCCGGTAGCCAACTGCTGGAAGAAGCCCTGCGTCGCGGCCATAGCGTTACTGCTATCGCCCGCGATACTTCGAAGATCGGCGCCCGTGCCGGCGTGGTCAGCAAGAATGTCGATGTGCTGGATGCGGCGGCGCTGCAAGATGCCGTTGCCGGGCACGATGTCGTGATTACCGCCGCGCACTTCGCCACGGTGCCGGCCAGCGCGATTGTCGGGCCGGTGAAACAGGCGGAGGTGAAGCGTCTGTTGGTGGTCGGCGGTGCCGGTTCACTGTTGCTTCCGGACGATACGCGAGTGATCGACAGCGCAGGCTTCCCGGCGGAGTACAAAGCAGAGGCCAGTGCGGGTGCGGCGTTTCTTGAGGCGTTGCGTCAGGAGCAGGAGCTGGACTGGACCTTTCTGTCGCCGTCGGCGGAGTTTGTTGAAGGTGAGCGCACGGGGAGTTTCCGTGTCGGCCAGGATCATCTGCTGGTGAGTGCCGAGGGGCGTAGCTGGATTACCTTTGCTGATTACGCGATTGCGCTGATCGACGAAGTGGAAACGCCGAAGCATTCACGCCAGCGGTTTACTGTCGGGTACTGAGTGAATCCTTGCCCCTCACCCCAGCCCTCTCCCGAGGGAGAGGGAGCCAACCGAGGTGTATTGCTTCATACATTGACCTGAAAAACCGAGTCGATTATGGATTCAACACAGTAATTTCACGTCGGCGTATTTCTATAACATCCCCCAATCAGTCCCCTCTCCCTCGGGGAGAGGGCTAGGGTGAGGGGAAAAGCCTCAGCGCAAATGGGCCTGCTCAACCAGCCAGATCATCAATTCTTCCAGCTGCGGCGATGGCTCGGTTCCCGCAGGCACCACCACGTAATACGCCAACCCCGTCTTCACCTTCAACTCAAACGGCATCACCAGTCGTCCGGCACGCAAGTCATCGCCGATCAACGACCAGTCGCCAATCGCCACTCCTGTCCCGTGCGACGCCATCGACATCGCCTGATCCAGCGTTTCGAAATGCTGGCCCATGTTCACGTTATTGAGCTGCAACTCCGCCGCCGTCAGCCACACCTTCCAGTCCTTCGTGTCGGCAGTCGGATGTAGCAACAAGTGCTGTTGCAGATCGGCCAGCTCGGACAACGCTGGCGGGCCTTTCAACAATGCCGGTGAACAGACCGGGGTCAGTTGTTCATCGAACAGATGCAGCGCGGTCGCCGAGTTATCCGGTGGCGTTCCATAAATCACCGCCGCATCGAATTGCTCGCGTTGAAAGTCGACGCCATGCGCCAGTGTGGTGGTCAGCTTGACCGGCACATCCGGGCGCTCTTTCTGCCATTGCAGCAGGCGCGGTACCAACCAGCGCATCACACAGCTCGGCGCTTTGAGTTGCAGGGTTTCGCGTTTGAGGCCGATCTGCTCGGTGGCTTCGCTGATCAGGCCGAACACCTTCTCCACCCGTGGCAGCCATTCGCGTCCTTCGGCCGTCAGTTCCAGACCTCGGGCCAGGCGAATGAACAGCTCATACCCCAGATGATCTTCCAGCCCGGCAATCTGCCGGCTCACGGCGCCCTGGGTGATGTGCAACTGCTCGGCGGCCCGGGTGAAGTTGCAGCACTGCGCGGTGATCAGAAACGTATGCAGGGCGGGCAGGGGTGGCAGTCGTTTCATGTGGATCCAAGGTATGACGTGAGGACATGGCTAGTATGACTTTTAATCGATTGTTGCGGCTACCTGCCCACCGTTCAATGAGCCCATTGAAGGGCCCTTTGTAGGAGTGAGCCTGCTCGCGATAGCGGTGTGTCAGTCACCGTAATGTTGAATGCGAAGACGCCATCGCGAGCAGGCTCACTCCTACACAAAGGCCTTGTGTCTCAAATGAACAAGAAGGGCAATGACATGGCGACGTGTGGCGAAATACTGGTCAAGTTACTCGAAGGTTACGGGGTCGAGCAGGTGTTCGGGATTCCCGGCGTGCACACCGTGGAGCTGTATCGCGGGCTGGCCCGTTCGAGCATCAACCACGTCACCCCACGGCATGAGCAGGGCGCCGGTTTCATGGCTGACGGCTACGCCCGCACCAGCGGCAAACCGGGGGTGTGCTTCATCATCACCGGGCCGGGCATGACCAATATCACCACGGCGATGGGCCAGGCCTACGCCGACTCGATCCCGATGCTGGTGATCTCCAGCGTGCAGACCCGCAACCAGTTGGGCGGCGGCCGTGGCAAGCTCCATGAGCTGCCGAACCAGAGCGCATTGGTCGGCGGCGTTGCTGCGTTTTCCCACACGCTGATGTCGGCGTCGGAGTTACCGGGCGTTCTCGCTCGCGCATTCGCTTTGTTCCAGGCCGGGCGCCCGCGTCCGGTGCACATCGAGATCCCGCTGGACGTGTTGGTGGAAGAGGCCGATGACTTGCTCGCAAGCGTCCCGGTCAACATCGACCGCGCCGGTGCCGCACCCGCTGCCGTCAGCCGCATGAGCGAGTTGCTGGCCGGCGCTCAACGCCCGCTGATCCTTGCCGGTGGCGGTGCCATCGATGCCGCTGCCGAAATCACCGAACTGGCCGAACTGCTCGATGCTCCGGTGGCGCTGACCATCAACGCCAAAGGCATGTTGCCGTCCAGCCATCCACTGCTGATCGGCTCGACGCAAAGCCTGCTCGCCACTCGCGCACTGGTCGCCGATGCCGACGTGGTGCTGGCGATCGGTACCGAACTGGCCGAAACCGATTACGACGTCACCTTTGCCGGCGGTTTCGAAATTCCCGGCAAGTTGCTGCGCATCGACATCGACGCCGACCAGACCGTGCGCAACTATCCGCCGCACGTCGCCCTGGTTGCCGACTCGCGCAACGCCGCACAAGCGCTGCTCAGCGCGTTGTCGCACAAGCCGCTGGCCGAACGTCGCAACGATTGGGGCCAGGTGCGTGCAGCGCGTCTGCGTGATGATCTGGCCGCAACCTGGGATGCACCGACGCTGGCGCAGACCCGCTTCCTCGAGACCGTCCTGCACGAGTTGCCCGACGCCGTGTTTGTCGGCGACTCCACGCAACCGGTGTACACCGGCAACCTCACGTTCAACCCGGAGCGGCCGCGCCGCTGGTTCAACTCGTCCACCGGTTACGGCACCCTCGGTTACGCCTTGCCGGCGGCCATCGGCGCGTGGCTCGGCGGCAGCATCGAGGGCGGCACTCGTCCGCCAGTGGTGTGCCTGATCGGCGACGGTGGTTTGCAATTCACCCTGCCGGAACTGGCCAGCGCCGTGGAGGCGCGCACCCCGGTGATCGTCCTGCTGTGGAATAACCAGGGCTACGAAGAAATTAAAAAGTACATGGTCAACCGCGCCATCGAGCCGGTCGGCGTCGACATCTACACCCCGGACTTCATTGGGGTGGCCAAGGCGCTGGGCTGCGCTGCCGAAGCGATCAGCTCGGTGGAGCAACTGCGCGGCGCGCTGCGTGCGGCGACGGATCGTCAAGGCCCGACGCTGATTGAAATCGACCAGAACCAGTGGATGCAGGCGGTGAACAAATGATCAGTTTCCCAACCACCCTCGATGGCCTCTACATCAACGGCCAATGGTCTGCTGGCCGCGAGCATTTGCGGGTGATCAACCCGGCCACCGAGGCGCTGCTAACCACGGTCAATGGCGGTGACGAACAAGCCGTTCAGCAAGCCGTGACCGCTGCCACTGACGCGTTCAAGACCTGGTCACAAACCACCGGCACCGAACGCGCTGTGATCCTGCGCAACATCGCCAACGGCGTGCGCAACGGTCGTGATCACTTGATGAAGTTGCAGTCGAGCAACAATGGCAAACCGCAATTCGAAGCGGCCATCGACGTCGATGACGTGATTGCCACCTTCGAGTACTACGCCGGGTTGGCCGAAGGCCTCGACGCGAAATTCGACAGCAACGTGGCGCTGCCCAGCGACGATTTCAGTGCACGTCTGCGTCGCGAGCCGTGCGGTGTGGTCGGGCTGATCGTGCCGTGGAATTTCCCGATGGTTACCACCGCGTGGAAACTCGCGCCGGCTCTGGCCGCCGGTTGCTGCGTGGTGCTCAAACCGTCGGAAGTCACGCCGCTGCCGGAGCTGGAACTGGCGGCGATCATTGCCGAAGCCGGACTGCCGAAGGGTGTGTTCAATGTGGTCTGCGGCACCGGTCTGGCGGTGGGCGCGCCGCTGTCCGCCGATCCGCGCATCGCCAAAATCTCTTTCACCGGCAGTAACGCGGTTGGCGTTCAGGTGATGCAGCGTGCGGCGGAAACCGTGAAGGGCGTGAGCCTCGAACTGGGTGGAAAATCGTCGTTGCTGGTGCTGGAAGATGCCGACCTGGATCTGGCCGTGGAGCTGGCCTGCGGCGGCGGTTTCTTCAACGCCGGACAGATGTGCTCGGCCACCAGCCGCGTGCTGGTCGCCGAAGAACTGGAAGAAGAATTCCTCAGCCGTCTGCAAAAGCGTGCCCAGGCGATTCGCGTGGCTGACCCGTTCGATCCGGACGTGGAGATGGGCGCACTGGTCAACCAGGCGCAATACCAGCGCGTGCTCGGCCACATCGACCGTGGTCTGAGTGCCGGGGCGAAGCTGCTGTGCGGCGGCAATCGTCCGGCGCATTTGCCGCGCGGCTATTTTTTGCAGCCGACGGTGTTCACCGACGTGCCCCTCGACAGTGCGCTGTGGTGCGAAGAGATTTTCGGCCCGGTGCTGTGCGTGCGCAGTTTCCGCAACGAGGCCGAAGCGATTGCGTTGGCCAACGACAGCCAGTTCGGTCTGGTCGCCAGTGTGGTGACGCGTAACGCCGAGACCGCTGATCGTGTCGCCAACGCCTTGCAGGCGGGGCTGGTGTGGCTCAACGCGCCGCAAGTGATCTTCCCGCAGACGGCTTGGGGCGGTTACAAGCAGAGCAGCATCGGCCGCGAATTGGGGCCGTGGGGCCTGGCCGCGTTTCAGGAAATCAAACACGTGATCCGGGCGCTCTGAAACGCCCGAAAAAGGTGAGCGTATGCCTCGCAACGAGGCATGCGTTGGCGTCATGGCTTCAATGAGTTTTTATCGATAGTCAGGTGTTTTGCACGACCTCAGGATGAACCCGTCGGCAGCGCTAAAGCCCTTGTAATACGGGGCCTGGCGCGGATCCGGCCGCGCGGATGCAACGGTTGCGACCAACCTCATACTTAAAAAAACAAAGGGAGTCCGTCATGGGCGAGCACGATCTGAACAGGCGTCAATTCATTAAAACCGTTGGCGTGGCGTCGGTGGCGGCAGCCGCCATGAGCATGCCCTTCATCCGGGCGAGCGCCAGCGACACGCGTTTCGCCGGCAAGACCCTGCGTTTGCTGACCTGGTCGGATGACACCGGCCTCGCCGCACTGCGCAACATCGCTGCAACCTTCGAAGCCAAAACCGGCGCCAAGGTTATCGCCGACCGCACCGGCAGTACCTCGGAAATGGTCGCCAAACTCAAGGCCGGCGGTGACCGTCCGCAGTACGACATCATCACCCTGGCGGGCGTCGGCGCCGAAGGCCTGGCGGCTGCCGGGCTGTTGGAAAAACCCGACCTCAACCGCATTCCCAATCTGGTCGACGTGCCGGAGAAATACCGTACCGGGGCCAACGGTCACGGCATCGGCTATCTGCTGTGGTGCAACAGTCTGGTCTACAGCACCCGCACCTTGAAAGAAGCACCGGACAGTTATGCCGCGCTGTGGGACGCCGATCTGGCACCGAACATTTTCCTGCCGCCGCCGAACTGGACCGAGGCCATGGACCTGATCATCATCGCCGCGAAACTGGCCGGTGGTGACGAGCACAACATCGAGCCGGGCTTCAAGAAACTCGCTGAACTCAAGGACCGCGTGGTGACGTTGGGCGAGAACCCGAACCAGATCGCCGAACTGTTCCGCACCGGTTCGCTGGACATGGGGGGGCTGTACGCCCCGGCGTTTTTCCCCAAACAGATCCGCGATCCTAACTACGGCCTCGGCGCCACGTTCGGCATGAAGGAAGGTTTCTACACCGACCTGATGCTCTCGGTGATGCCGAAAAATCGTCCGGGCGACACTGATCTGGCCTACGCCTTTATCGACCACTCTCTCGACCCGCTGGTGCAGGGCAAGATGGCCGAAGACATCTTCAACGGACCGGTCAACGCCAAGGCGATCATCTCCGCCGAAGCGCGCAAGAGCCCGTTCATCCTCACGCCCGAGCAGATTGCCGAGAAGGCGATCATGCACGACAACGCCTTCCTGGCGACCGTGCATGACCAATGGATTCGTCGCTATACGGAAATCTTTTCTTCCTGATCCGAATACAAACCTTCAGAACACCGCAAATCCCTGTGGGAGCTGGCTTGCCAGCGATGACGGCCTTCCTGTCGACAATGATGTCACTGACAGATTGCTATCGCTGGCAAGCCAGCTCCCACAGGGGGCGCGGTGCTTTGGAGACCTGTGTTTGTCAGTTGTTTTCCATTGACGAGATCATTGCTATGGAACATCAATCCCTGACCCAACCGGTCGGCGCCGCCGACGTGCGCCCGGCGCGCGGTATTTCGCCGACCGCGCGGGCGTGGCTTTTCCTCACGCCGTCGATGCTGTTTCTCGGCGTGCTGATTGCCGCCAGCCTGCTGGTGTTGCGCATGAGCGTCGGCACCAAAGGCGCGGAATGGAGCGGGTTCAGCCTCGCCAGTTACGCGCAATTGCTCGAACCCTATTACCTGAAATCCTTGCTGCTGACCTTGCGTCTGGCGCTGATCAGCGCGGTGATCGCCGTGGTGCTGGCGATCCCGGTGGCGTACACCATGTCGCGGCTGACCTCGCCCTTTCTGCGGCGGATTTTTCTGGCGGCGGTGTTGTTGCCGCTGTTGGTCAACCTGCTGCTGCAAAGCTATGGCTGGCTGGTGATTCTCGGCCCCGGCGGGATGTTGAATCAGGCGCTGATGGGCCTGGGCCTGATCAAGCGCCCGATCATGTTGCTGTACAACCAGAACGGTGTGCTGATGGGCCTGGTGCAGACCGCATTTCCGCTGGCCGTGCTGCCGATCGCCAGCGCCATGCGCGGCGTCGCACGTTCATACGAAGAGGCCGCCGCGACCCTCGGCGCCAGTCGTTTCCAAGTGTTCCGTCAGGTGGTTTTACCGATGAGCCTGCCGGGGATCATCACTGGCGCGACGCTGGTGTTCGCCTACAACGCCAGCAGTTTTGTCGTGCCATTGCTGCTCGGTGGCCGGCGCGTGCCGATGCTCGCGGTGATGGTGCATGACCAGATCGCTCCGCTGATGAACTGGCCCGCGGCGTCTGCGGCCGGGGTGGTGCTGATCGTCACCACGCTCGCGATCATGACCTTGTCCGAATACATCACCGGCCGCCGTCGGCGCCTGCTGGAGGCTTCGCAATGAGTGCCCTGACCAAGAAGCGCATGGCGCTGCTGCCGGGCGATACCGGCAAGTTTGCCGGGATCCTTTCCGGGTTCATTTTGCTGTTGGCGGTACTGCCGATCCTGACCATGATCGTGATGTCGTTCAGCGGTGCGTCGAACCTCGACTTTCCGCCGAGCAGCTATAGCCTGCAATGGTACAAAGCGGCGTGGCACACCTTTGTGTCGCCGGACGCCAGTGATGTGTTGAGCCTCGGTCAGGCGATGACCACCAGCCTGCTGGTGTCGTGCCTGACCATGGTCTTCGCCACGCTGATCGCGGTGCCGGCGGCGTATGCGCTGACCCGCTGCGAGTTCCGTGGCAAAGCCGTGGCGCTGCAATTGATGTCGCTGCCGCTGGTGTTCCCGATGGTGGTGTTGGGCCTGGCGTTGCTGCTGGTGTTCGACAGCCTGCCGTTCCACATGACCACGTCGCGGCTGGTGATTGCCCACGTGATTCTGGCGCTGCCGTTCGTGGTGAAAAACTGCACGGCGGCGATGCTGTCCATCGGCAGTGAAGTCGAAGAAGCCGCGCGCATGCTCGGCGCCTCGCCATTGCGGGCGATTGTCGATGTGGTGGTGCCCTTGATGAAGTCGGGAATTCTGGCGGGCATGCTGCTGGCGTTCATCGTCTCGTTCAACGAATTCACCGTGACCTATTTCCTCTACACCATCGACGTCATGACCGTGCCGATCTGGATGTACAGCCGCACCGTGTCATCGCTCGACCCTACCGTGTTCTCGTTTGCCGTGCTGATCGTGCTGATCGACTTCGTCCTCATCTGGGCGCTGGAGAAGCTGGTGGGCGAGGGCGGCGTTTCCTTTTGATTTGAGGTGCAACATGACTGGTCTGATTCTGGAAAACGTCGAGAAATTCTACGGCTCGGCTTGCGCGGTACAAGACGTCAACCTGCATTTGCCGGAAGGCAAACTGGTGTGTTTCCTCGGCCCTTCGGGGTGTGGCAAAACCACTTTGCTGCGGATGATCGCCGGCCTTGAAACCCTCAGCGGCGGCGAAATTCGCCTGGACGGCGAAGACATCGGCCATACCCCGGCGCATCTGCGCAATTTCGGCATGGTGTTCCAGTCGCTGGCATTGTTCCCGCACATGACCGTCGGCGAGAACATCGCCTACCCGCTGAAACTGCGCGGGGTGAGCAAGGCCGATCAGCAGGCGCGAGTGGTGGAGTTACTGGAACTGATCCAGTTGCAGGCGATGATCGACCGGCCGGTGGCCAAGCTCTCCGGCGGTCAACGCCAACGCGTGGCGATTGCCCGGGCGATTGCTTCGCACCCGAAAATCCTCTTGCTCGACGAACCGCTGTCGGCGCTCGACGCCAAATTGCGCGAGTCGATGCAGGTGGAAATCCGCCAACTGCAACAACGCCTGAACATCACCACGATCATGGTTACCCACGATCAGCGTGAGGCCATGACCATGGCCGACATCGTCGTGGTATTGGGCGAGCACAAGGTGCAGCAAGTGGGCACGCCGATTGAAATCTATCGGCATCCGGCCAACGAATTCGTCGCTGACTTCATCGGTTCGGGCAACATCTTCCCGGCCACGGTGCTGGGCGACGGCAAGGTCAGCCTGCCGGGTGGTGATGCGCTGCAAGTGCCGATCTGCAGCAGCATTGTCGTGGGGCAGAAAGTGAAAATGCTGATCCGTCCGGAAGACCTGCAACTGTCCGCGCCGCAGGCAAGGGCGGGCAATCGTCTGCTCGGCAAGGTGACGTTCGTGCGTGATATCGGCGCGACCATCGAGACCACGGTGGAGTGTTCCGGGGTGACGTTTACGGCGTTGAGTACGCCGTGTCAGGGAATTGGCTTGGGGATCGGGCATCCGGTGTCGGTGACGTTGCCGGTGGAGGCGTGTCGGGTACTCGGTGCCTGATTTTGGATTGAGGTTGCCTTGACTGGCCCCATCGCTGGCAAGCCAGCTCCCACAGGTTTTTCGGGTGAGCACAAATTCTCTGTTCAGCACAAAAACCTGTGGGAGCTGGCTTGCCAGCGATGGCGTCAGTCGACACAGCGCAATGTCGGTATCAGACCGACAGCCGCAACCGCGCCAGATCTCTTAGCGGCGGTGCGCCAAACAAGCGGCTGTACTCGCGGCTGAACTGCGAAGGACTTTCATACCCCACCCGATACCCCGCCGCCGACGCTTCCAGCCCTTCGGCCAACATCAAACGCCGCGCCTCTTGCAAGCGCAGTTGCTTCTGATATTGCAGCGGACTCATCGCCGTCATCGCCTTGAAGCGGTGATGCAAGGTCGACACGCTGAGGTTCACTTCCTTGGCCAGATCATCAATGCGCAATGGCTGTTCGAAGTTGCCGTTGAGCCATTTGATCGCTTGGCTGATGCGGTGGCTTTGACTGTTGGCAATCGCGATCTCATACAAACGATGGCCCTGCGGACTGCGCAGCAGGCGATAGAGAATCTCCCGGCGAATCAGCGGCGCGAGCATTGCGATGTCCTTCGGTGCATCGAGCAAGCGCGCCAGACGCAGCACGGCATCGAGCATCGAACTGTCGATCTGTTCGACGTACAAACCCCGTCCAGTCGGCCGGGTCGGCACGCCCATGGGGCCGGCGTCGGCGATCAGCGCGGTGATTTCCGCCGGGTCGATATCCAGGCGAACCGCGAGGATCGGCTCCTGCGGCGAAACATTGACCACACGCCCACTCAACGGCATCGAAACCGATACCACCAGATAATTCAGCGGATCGTAATTGAAGTACTCATCGGCCAGACGCACTTCTTTGCGACCCTGCGCCATGATGCACAGCGCCGGTTGCGCGAGCACCGGGGCAAAGTCGTGGGATTGGGTGTGGCGCGACATGAACAGCGAGCCGATGGCGGTCTCATAGCTGCCATCGTCGGTGGTGTTGCGGCGGATGATTGCCGCCAGTTCCGCGCGCTGTTTTTCCATGTCGGCGTCGGGCGGGGCTTGAAAACGATCGAATGACGTCATGCACGGCATCCTCGGCAGGGGAGGTGGAATGGAGCAGAGCATATGTTTGTGCAAGCGAGAGCGGTAGACACATCCTGCGAAATGCTTGCCTGATTCTGCTTGGGCCTGGGTAGGTGGCCATCCATAGCAGGACGTAGAACGGCAAACTTGCTTGATACCCCGTGTGACAGCCATGTGACTGTGTTTTACAGGTTGTTACACCGCTTGCGTGCAGTCTCGCAGGATTGTGCAATGCGGCGGCAGGAATCGACTAACGGCGTCGGTCATCCGGCCCTTAACCTTGGATCCTGTCGCAGCCCGTCCCCCGGCTGCCACGCGACTCCCTGGGAGGGTTGAACATGTCCAAGCAGATTCCCGTCAGTCATATGGCCTTCGTTCGAGCGCGCGCCGGGCGTTCGGCGGAACTCGGTGTACGCCTCAGCGCGTTGATCGAACCGTCCCGTGCCGCCCCCGGTTGCCTGAGCTTTGCCTTGCAGCATTCGCAGTGTGATCCCGAGTTGTGGCTGGTCTCCGGGTTCTGGAGCAATCAGCAGATGATGACCGCGTACTTCAACAGCCCGTCGATGGAAATCTTCGCCGAGCTGGTGCAGGACCTGGTGGTCAACAGTCTGGATTTCCACACGTTCAAGGATGTTTCGGCGGCGCAAGCCCTCGGTCAATGCCCGGCACCGGTACACAAACTCGCCGGTTGAGGGTTTAATGTCCGGCTTAATTGACTGAGCCAGGACTTGCGACATGGCACGTAAAGAGTTCGAACACTTCGAAGCAGTATCCGCTGTCGTCCCCGTCGAACTGGGTGGCAACAAGGGTTATCACGCGGCAATCGCGGTCAAGGCCCTGGTCGATGGCGGTGCACCACGCTTTCACAAACTGCTGGATGATCAGGTGTTCCCCGGCGCCATCGCTGCCGACGAGGCCGCCATCAATGAGCTGGATAAACTCAAGGGCGTCACTGACGACGCCGAGTTGATCTGGTAACGCGTTACTTCGTTGCGCCCGGACGCCACATCTTGAACAGGGCCTCAGGCCCCAGCTGGAAATAATCCGCCGGCCCGCCGCCGCGCAGAATCGGTTCTGCCGCGGCGGTGTCGTAGATGCCGTCCTTCAACAGCCACTTGGCGATATGCACGGCGACCACTTCGCCGAGGATCAGCCAGCTCGGCACGGTCTCGCCGTCGGCACGCTGCAACTGAATGATCTGCGTGACCTTGCACTCGAAGGACACCGGGCTTTCGGCGACCCGTGGCACTGAAATCACTTTCGACGCCACCGTGGTCAGTCCCGCCAACTCGAATTCGTTGACCTCAGGCGCGACCATCGCGCAGCTCTGGTTCATTTGTTCGGCGAGTGGGCGGGTGGCGAGGTTCCAGACGAATTCGCCGGTCTGCTCGATATTGTTCAGGCTGTCTTTGCGCCCGACACTGGAGAAACCAATGATCGGCGGAATGTAGTTGAAGGCGTTGAAGAAACTGTACGGCGCCAGGTTCAACTGGCCATTGGCATCCTGCGAGGAAATCCAGCCGATGGGGCGTGGGCCGACGATGGCGTTGAACGGATCGTGGGGCAGGCCGTGGCCATTGGCGGGTTCGTAGAAGTGGATGTCATCGGGCATGGCTGGGGCTCTTGGAGATGGCTGGATCAGGTGGCCAATAGTGCAAGCACGATCAAACAATTTCCAGTCAGGCACTGATATTCCATCCAATCAAAACCCTGTGGGAGCTGGCTTGCCAGCGATGGCATTTTTTCAGCCGATGTAAATGTCGACTGACAGATCGCCATCGCTGGCAAGCCAGCTCCCACAGGTCTTTGTGCTGAGCTAAAAAATATCATTCCCCCAGAAATGACTAAGCCCGGCCGAAGCCGGGCTGTGCGCTTTACAACTGCAATCAGCTGATGGCAGCGGATTGGGTGCGGTCGTAACCGTCAGCTGCGAAAGTGGCCGAGCCGGTACGGTCATAACCGTCCTCAGCGAAGGTGGCGGAGCCGGTGCGGTCGAAGCCGTCTTCGGCGACCGTGGCCGATTGAGTGCGATCATAGCCATCGGCAGCCACCGCGGAGCCCGTACGGTCGAAACCGTCGGCAGCAAAAGTGTTGGCAGCCAGTACAGACAGGGTCAGCGCGAGGATCAGTTTGGTTTTCATGTTCGTTACTCCGGATTCGTTGGCGGGTGTGTCTTGCATGGGGTTCATGCTACGCCAACTATATTGATTAAAAAGCGCAAAATAATGCTAAAAACCATCGATTAAATAGATATTAAGAGCGACGCATTGAAAGGCTTCCATCATCAGGAGCGAACGTCGCGCAGGTAATCGATCAGGTGAGCACAGGATGAAAGCTCAGCATTAACCGCTGATTAATCGCTGTTTTCGCTGTGTGACAGATTTTTCATAGATTCCCGACCGCTTTTTCACGCGCGCAACGCCAGTCTGCCCACGGCCAGAAAACCAAGAACCGGCCGTCACACACTGGAGCGTTCCCTGCGATGAATAAACTTCCTCAAATCACCTTGGCCTTCTGGGTCATGAAAATCTGCGCGACGACCCTGGGGGAAACTGCGGGGGATTTGCTGTCGATGACGCTCAACGTCGGCTATGCCATCAGCTCGCTGATTCTGATCAGCGTGTTCGTCCTGACGCTGATCAGCCAATTGATGGCCAAGACCTACAAGCCGCTGCTGTACTGGATCGTGATTTTGTCCACCAGCACCGCCGGCACCACGATGTCTGATTTCATGGACCGCACGCTGGAGCTAGGGTATGCAACGGGCTCGATGATCCTGATTGCAATTCTGCTGGCGATCTTTACGGCGTGGCGCCTGAGCGGCGATTCGCTCAACGTCAGCAAAGTGCAGAGCTTTCGCGGCGAGATGTTTTACTGGATGGCGATTCTATTCTCTAACACCCTCGGTACAGCGCTCGGCGATTACCTGGCCGATGATTCGGGGCTGGGGTTTGCCGGTGGTGCTTTGCTGATAGGCTCGACCATCGCGGTGGTCGTGCTGCTCAAGTACTTCACGAAGATTTCCACAGTGGTGTTGTTCTGGGTGGCGTTCGTGTTGACCCGGCCGTTCGGTGCGACCTTGGGTGACTTGATGACCAAGCCCCATGAGAAGGGCGGGCTGGACTTCGGCACCATCGGTTCGTCGGCGGTGCTGGCGGGGATTCTGCTGGTGATGATTGTGGGTGCATCGTATGCGCAGAAGCGCTATGGCAAGCAGCAGGTTGCCGAGTTGACTTGATACCGGGTTGCCTCATTCGCTGGCAAGCCAGCTCCCACAGGGTGTTGTGCTGATCACAAAATTTGTGACCGCCCGAGAAACCTGTGGGAGCTGGCTTGCCAGCGATGGGGCCATAACAGCCACCGTTGCAGTGGCTGTGAACACCCGATCAGTCAGTGACGATCCGCGAATGTTTCTGGGTGTCCTTCATGGTCACGTACACCAGCAGCGACACGGCAATACACGCCGTCACGTACCAGTAATAACCGGTTTCCATGCCAATGCTCTTGAACCACAGCGCGATGTATTCGGCAGTACCGCCGAAGATCGACACGGTCAGTGCATACGGCAGGCCGACGCCCAGTGCACGGATTTCAGTCGGGAACAGTTCGGCCTTCACCACCGCGTTGATCGAGGTGTAGCCGCTGACAATGATCAGCGCCGCCATGATCAGGAAGAACGCGCCCCACCAGGTCTGGATGGTGTGCAGGGTCATCAGGATCGGCACGGTGAAAATCGTCCCCAGCACGCCGAAAGCGATCAGGATCGGACGACGACCGATCTTGTCCGACAGGCCGCCGATGATCGGTTGCAGGCACATGAACAGAAACAGCGTGGCGGCAGAAATGGTGGTCGAGTCGGAGATGCTCATGCCGACGGTGTTCACCAGGTACTTCTGCATGTAAGTGGTGTAAGTGTAGAACGCCAGCGTACCGCCCATGGTCAGACCGACCACGGTCAACAGCTCTTTGGGGTGGCGCATCAAGGTGCGCATGGCGCTTTCCTTGGACTTTTCTTTCTTGGTGAACGACTCGGTTTCTTCCATGCCGCGACGCAGGTACAGCGCCACCACTGCGCACAGTGCGCCGATGGCGAACGGGATACGCCAGCCCCATGCATACAGCTGTTCAGTGGTCAGCACGTTCTGCAGCACGATCAGTACGCCCAGCGCGATGAGCTGACCGGAAATCAGGGTCACGTACTGGAAGCTGGAGAAGAAGCCGCGACGTTCCTTGGTCGCCATCTCCGAGAGATAGGTGGCCGAAGTCCCGTACTCGCCGCCGACCGACAGGCCTTGCAGCAGACGGGCGAACACCAGCAGGATCGGCGCGCCGATGCCGATGGTCTCGTAGTTCGGGCTGAGGGCGATCAGCAGCGAACCGAAGCACATCAGGTAGACCGAGGCCATCAAGGCTTTCTTGCGACCGACCTTGTCCGCGTACAGCCCCATCAGCCAGCCACCGATCGGACGCATCAGGAAGCCCACGGCGAAGATCGCAGCGGTGTTCATCAGTTGCGCGGTGGAGGAGCCGGCGGGGAAGAATGTCTTGGCGAAGTACAGCGAGAAGGCGGCATACACATACCAGTCGTACCACTCGACCATGTTGCCGACGGAACCGCTGAAGATCGATTTGATCCGGCTGGCGGTGGTTCTTTCTTTGGCCGGCACGGCAGCCGACCCAAGTGGCAGGGCGTTGGAGTTATCCATTGAAGGATCCTTCGTTTAATTGTTTTTGTGGAGCGCGCGGGAACGCAGCCTGCGAGGGCTATAGCAGGAGGTGTGCCAACGGGGAGAGGGGCGGTTTAGAGGGGGCAGCGGAATTGGCTGAGCGGAAATCCGCTTATCGCAGAGTGTCTATGAGCGAAATATCGCTTACTCCGATCGTTCCCACGCTCTGCGTGGGAATGCCTCAACGGACGCTCCGCGTTCGGCTCTAGAGGGGACGCAGAGCGTCCCAGGCTGCATTCCCACGCGGAGCGTGGGAACGATCAATACTGCAAAAATCAGTTGCCTGGAACAAACATCTCCCGACTCAACCCATGCCGCTGCATCTTTTCATTGAATGTCCGGCGCGGCAGTTGCAACTCTTCAAGCACCGCTTTCACATCGCCCTTGTGCCGGGTCAGTGCCGCGCGCAAACACTGCGCTTCAAACGCTTCCTGCTGCGCCGCCAGCGACTGGCCCGGATCGATCCCTGGCGCCGGCTCATCAAGCCCCAGCACCTGGCGTTCGGCAACGTTCGCCAGTTCGCGCACATTGCCCGGCCAGTCGTGGCTGAGCAGGTGGCTCAACTGGCCGCCCGTCAACGGTGGAAAATTACGCCCCAAACGCTGCGCCGCACTCTGGGCGAACGATTCGAACAACAACGGAATGTCTTCCCGGCGATCCCGCAACGGTGGCAGCCGCAGTTCGGCAACGTTCAAACGATACGCCAGATCTTCGCGAAAACGCCCGGCCCGCGCTTCGTCGAGCAGATCGGGTTTGGTCGCGGCGACGATGCGCAAGTCAACGCGAATGCTCTGGTTCGAGCCCAGGCGTTCGAGTTTCTGCTCCTGCAACACTCGCAACAGTTTTACTTGCTGGGCCAACGGCATGCTTTCGATCTCATCGAGAAACAGCGTGCCGCCATCGGCGTATTCCAGTTTGCCGATGCGCTTGCCGGAGGCGCCGGTAAACGCGCCGCTCTCATGGCCGAACAGTTCGGCTTCGAACAATTGTTCAGGAATCGCCGCGCAGTTCAGCGCCACGAACGGCTTGTCCGCCCGTGACCCGAAATCATGCAGGCAACGGGCAACCAGTTCCTTGCCGCTGCCGGTTTCGCCACGGATCAGCACGTTGACCGGCAACGCCGCCAGATCCAGCACCTGCCGGCGCAAGGTCTGCATGCCACGGGACACGCCGAGCAGCGTCGCATCGAGTTTCGCGCGGTTGTCGGCCTGCTCGTGCAGGGCACGGTTTTCCAGGACCAGCCGGCGTTTTTCCAGGGCCCGGCGCAAGCTGCCGAGCAGGGTTTGCGGGCTGAACGGTTTTTCCAGAAAGTCGTAGGCGCCGTCGCGCATGGCTTCGACCGCCATCGGCACATCGCCGTGACCGGTGAGCAGAATTACCGGCAAGTCGGCGTCGCGGCGCTGCACTTCGGCCAGCAGTTGCAGACCACTGAGGCCGGGCATGCGCACGTCGCTGAGGATCACCCCGGCAAAGTGCACGGGCAGGGCGGCGAGGCATTCTTCGGCACGACTGAACAGCTGCACCTCGAAACCCGAGAGGCTCAGCCATTGCTCGACCGCATTGCGAATGCTGCTTTCGTCATCGACCACCATCACCGAGTTGAGCATCAGATATGCGCCTCCAGATCGATCGGCAAGGTCAGGGTGAACACCGCGCCGCTCGCGCCATTTTCCACACTCAGGCGTCCGCCTGATTCATGCACGATGGCGAACGAAACCGCCAGCCCCAGCCCCAGGCCATCGCCCACGGGCTTGGTGGTGAAGAACGGATCGAACACCTGGCCCAGATGTTCGTCGGGGATGCCGCCACCATTGTCGCTGACACTCAGGCGCCACAGTTGCTCGTCGGCTTCCAGACGGATTTCCAGACGTTTGCACGGTGTGCCCTGCATGGCATCGAGGGCGTTGCGCAGCAGGTTGATCAGCACCTGTTCCAGGCGGATTGCATCGCCGCGCACCCACGCCGGACGGGTCAGGTGCAGCACCAGACTGACCTGTTCGTCATGCAGGCGCGCGTCGAGCAAGTGCAGGGATTGATCAACCACTGTCGCCAGATCCAGGCGTTCGCGCAAACCGCCGGGGCTCTTGCGGGCGAAGGTTTTCAGGTGGCCGGTGAGGGCGGCCATGCGCGTGAGCATATCGTCCACCGGTTTCAGCGCCTTGTAGGCATCATCGACGCGGCCATGCTCGAGCAGCAGCCGCAGCGTCGCCAGTTGCATGCGTTGAGCCGTCAGCGGTTGGTTGATTTCATGGGCGAGGGCGGCGGACATCTGCCCGAGGGCGGCGAGTTTCGCCGACTGCACCAGGCCATCCTGCGCGGTGCGCAGATCGCGGGTGCGTTCCTCGACCAGCCGCTCCAGTTCTTCGCGGTTGCGCTGGCGGACTTTCGACAGGCGCCAGCGCTGATTGAGAAACAGCAGCAGAAACACCAGCGCCAGCCACACGCCGGCAGCCGCGAGCCCGGCGTTACGCAGGTCTTCAAAGGCCACTTGCGGACGGCGCAACAGATGCAGCGTCCAGCCTTCGGCCGTCAGTGGCAGCGACTCCCAAAGATAATCCGCCGTACCTTGCGGGCCTTCGACGCGGCGCAGATCACTGTTGTCGTCGAAGCTGCGCAGGGACAAATGAGTCAGTTGCACCAGCGACTGTTTGTCGTACTGGCGGGTGGCTTTGATCTCGGCCATGTCGCTGGCGGTCAGCGGCCGCAAGGCGCGATAACGCCAGCCGGGCTGGTTGGCAATGAAGATGATGCCGCGCGCATCGCTGACCAGCAGGGTGTCGTTGCCCTGGCTCCATTCGCGTTCCAGCTCGGGGAATTCCAGCTTGACCACCATTGCCCCGAGGAACTGCTCGTTGTCGCCCAGCACCGCACTGGAGAGAAAGTAGCCGGGAATCCCGCTGGTCACACCCACCGCGTAAAAACGCCCGGTGCCCTGGGTGCGGGTCTGGCTGAAATAGGGGCGAAAGCCGTAATTGTGGCCGACATAACTGCTCGGTAAACGCCAGTTGCTCGCGGCCACCGCAAGGCCGCTGTGATCGAGCAGTTCAAGGGTCGAGGACTGCGCCGCGCCGTTGATCTTTTCCAGTTTCAGATTGAGTGCGTTCTGTTGTTCGGCGTCGACCGGACCTGTCAGCGCCGAACGCAATTGCGGGTCCAGCGCCAGTACGGCGGGGAGGGCGCGATAGCGGTCGATCAGGGTGTGCAACGAATTGGCATAGAGCGCCAGTTGCTGGTTGGCGCGGGCCGCGTCTTCTTCCAGCGCCTGACGTTCGGCGTGGCGAATGGCAAGCGTGGCGGCCACAGCCGCACCGGCGATGATCAGCAGGGTATACAACGACAGACGCAAGGTACGGGAAGTCGGCAGCATGCTGGGTTAACGGTGGCAGTTCGGGCGGGCACGATAGCATGGGCGGGCGTGGCCCGGCGCTCTGTTCGGTCAGGCCACGGAGGTCAGGCGCAGGCACCCGTTCACGATTGTCTGAATGCTTTCAACCATGCTCATCTACTTCCTTGCCACTTGTCTGGCGTAACTCTTGTACATGGCCTGCCTGTCGCTAATGGTGTACAGCGCTCGCTCTGTCAGCGCTTCCAGGTTTTGATACTTGACTGAGCCGGCTTGTTGGTGGCCAACCGTGCCGCGGAACAGGTCGACAAAGTAATTTAAGTTCGAGCTGTAATATTCTTTCAAACCAAGTTCATTGAAAGCTGCAAGTCCGCGGTTGGCTACTTTGGTCGTGACCTCATGCAACTTCGCGAGCTCGTCGATATGGGCGTTTATTTCTTGAGGAAATAATCCCTCTTCTGCCCTGCTGCCATCTTCTGCGACCTTGGCAAGTTCCATCAGCTCTCCAACACCATAGAGCTGGGACCCCAGTACAGTAGGGACAATGTACTTGGCCGCTTCAATGAACTGACTCGGACCAAACGCCTGTGGGTTTGCGAATATATCGAGAGGAGAGCTCCCGGGAGCGGTTATCTGTTGCTGGATCGCTTCAGCGGAAATATCGGACTTATGCGGAATAATGCTTGCATTCAAAGCTTTGACATTGGATGCCACTTTGTCGATGCGAGCTGATATTTCGTCACCCACAATGTTGCCTATGGTCAGGCCCTTTAGTTCTCCCGGATTAAACGGGTCGCCCCCCGCAAAGTCATGAAACTTGTCAAATCCAATTGTTGTCGCGACAAAGTTGAGACCTGTTTTGACGGCCAGATCAATAAATTTCATCCCTATCATTGAGCGAAAGCGAGCCGGACTCGACAGGTTATCTATTTGCTGTTCAAGGATATCCATCTTCGAATTAACGCCGCTCAGGAACTTGATCGAAAACTCAATATCCGCCTTCAGTTCCGCGGGCGTTCTGTCCTCTCCATTGATATCGACATACCTCAGCGGATTATTCCCGACAAACCCATACAGATTCAGCCCGTCCACATCCCCTGCCGGGTCAGCACTTACCCAGCGTTGCAGCCACTGTGCGTAATAGCGCGCGCCATAGTAGTAAAGACCGCTGACGTCCATTTCCTTGCCGGAATAACGCACGAACTTATAGCTGACCTCGATCGCGGCAGCCATCCACGCCGTGGCACCGAACGGGTAATAGCCTTCTTCGCTGATCGTTTGCGCGTTGTGATCCAGTTCCATCGAACAGGATCCCAAATGATCCTCGAGGCTGTAGCGCAGTTGATTGTTGTCGATGTCGGCGGGAGGCGCTTTTGCCCAATGCAGGCAGCGCGCATTGCCGACGCTGATGACGTGCAGTTCTTCGCCGTTGTCCTTGCTGCGGATTTCCAGACCCGGCAGGTAGCGCACCTGAGCAAAATGTCCGGCGCCGCCGCTGAAGGTTTCATGGCGTTTGAACACCCGTTGACCCTGGCTGTAATGGTAATGCTCGGCATCATCCTGACCCCCTTCGCGGTGGATCAGCGTCACGTTTTGCAGTTCGTCGCGGGCGTTCCATTGCAGGGGCTGACCGGGTTGCACAGCCAGCAGGTTGCCGTGGCGGTCGAACAATGTGTCGAAGACAGGTTCGGCGTCGCCCGGTTGCCAGCGCACGCCACGGTTGCTGGTCGGGTCAATGCGCATCTGGCGGGTGTAGCTGGCGCCGGCTCGCACATGCACCAGTTCGGTCAGGTTGCCACCGGCGTCGTAGGTGTAGGTCTGGGTGTAGTTGAGGCGGTTGTTCGGATCGGTGGGCTGCGGTAGCCCCGGAATGTCCGAGAGCGGCCCGTCGTCGTAACCGCTGGCGCTGATCAGCCGGTACAGCGAGTCGTAGCTGAAGTCGCGGTGGCCGTCGACGAGTTGGTTGGCAAACCAGATTGGCTGGAAGGCGTGGTCTTCGATACGGGTAATGTTGCCGGCCGGGTCATAAAAGTATTCGAAGTCTTGCAGAGCCTTGGCGTCTTTGTGGCTGGACTGGCTGCGCAAGCGACCATTGGCCGGATCGTAAGTCCAGCGGCTGCGCACCCCGTTGCCCGCCAGTTGTTCGATGATCTTCCCCTCGGCGTTGTACTGCGCGTCGAGCAATACCTCTTCGCTTTTGGTCTTGCCATTGACCAGCAGTTGCACCTGCCTGAGCTGCCCGGCCAAGCCATAGTTCGACTTCTGGCGATGGTCGCCCGCATCGATCTGTTCCAGCACCGCCCCCAACGGATTGAACACGCGCCGACTGGTGAAAGCTTCGCCATCGGGAAATGAACGGGTTTCGCTCAACGGCTGGCCGGACAAGGCATAGCCATTCAGGCGTAACGCGCTGGACGGATCCTTCTGCTCCAGTAATTGGCCGCGAAGATTGAGTCCGGCATCGGCGCTGGCATCGGCGTAAATGAAGCTATCGACATCGGTTGCATCACGGCCCTCGACCGCCACCACGCGCAACTGATCATCGAAGGTCGAACGCCAATGACCGCCGCGTTCGTCCCAGCGCTGCAGCGGCTCAGCGGCCAGCCCCGGCAGGCTGAGGCGCCAGCCGGCGTCGACACTGGCGACTTTCAGTGCCTCGCCGGCCAGACCGTAAACCGTTGAGAGATTGGGCGCGGGCAAACGCGGATCCCATTGCTCCACCAACCGCCCACTCACGTCGTGGCACTGACGGCTGATCAGGGCCGTTACCTCTGCGCCCGCGACACTGCGCAAATAGCCGACCTGACGAATCGGCAGGCCCCGGCCATCACTCACCGCGAGTGAGGGCGTGCGCGAATGCACGGTGGCGGTCAACGCCGTGATCTCCGTTGTGACGGCACCGCTTCAGCGGTGTCGTTGAAGTCTTCGCTGGCGTGATACCACGGATGATACGTCTCGCGGGAAAAGTCACCCTTGGCGTTGAGCAGTTTGACCGCGCGCCCCAGCGGGTCGTAGAACAGTTGATCGTAGTGACCCAGCGTGTGCAGCGACTGGTCATTGATATAACCGTGGGCGTTGGCAAAAAACGGTCGGAACTGACGCACGGCCAGGCCTTTGTTGTTGTATTCGATGCGCTCGCTGATGCGCCAGCGCGGATCGGCATGGACTTCAACGAACTGACCGTCCTCGACAATCAACGAGCCGTCAGCGTCCACCGCATAGGCCAAGCCCGGGTCGGCCAACTGCTGGTTTTGCAGCGCTCGACCAAAACCGTCGACGCAGGCCTTGGTGATCTGGATCTGCGCCTTCACGGGGTCATCGGGGTAACGGTCGGCGCTGAGGACAACGGTGTGCACCGGTTCGCGACGGGTCGTGACGATCACCTCGCGCAATGCCTGTTCTGCCGCCGTCAGTGTGGCGAGCCCAGTGAGTCGTCGGCGGGCGCTGGCACGAATGTAGCCGCTGGGCAGGATGTCACCGCTGGCGAGCCATTCGCCGGCGGCAGGGCTGTCGGTCGGGCTCATTCCCATCCAGCTGAACAAGTCCTTGCGCAGCGTACTGGCAGCTTTTTGCACGGCATCGTGTGGCTTTTCTATCGCTGGATCGGGGCGATGATCCTCCGGACGCACGTAGTTGCTCAACGTTTCGAAACCCGCAGCCTTGCCGTATTCAGTTCCGTGGAAACTGGTCGCCAGCGGCTGGCCGGAAGGTTCGTAGATCGCCTCCTCGATATTGTCGTTGGCATCGGTGATCGTCAGCGGTTGCAGTGCGTGATAGTCGTAGGTGACCCGGGTGGTGCAGCCATTCGGCAACACGACCTGGGTGATCGCCAGTCGGTAATCATCGTATTCGGCGGTGGTGAGCCCATGGCTGGGGGTTTCGCGGTAGCTGCGCACCTGATGAAAACCTTCGATGTCGGCGTAATCGGCGAAACCGAAGGTGGATGACCACAGATTTTCTTCGGCATCGTCCGGCTCGGTCTCGAACTGCAACCGCATCGGCGTGTAACCGATATTTTTCAGTTCATCTCGGATATTGAAGGGCGGCGGCAGAACGTCGTAAGCGTCCAGCGCCGTCTTGTCCAGTTGCGCCAGTTCCAGCGGCCCCGCCAGTGCTTCGAATTCGGCGTCACCGTCGTCCAGCGGCAAACCGTCGGAGCTTAGATAACGCTGCACCGACTGCGTCGTCAGCACCCGCTGAGTGTTCCAGTGCGGCGAATCCTGATGCAGCGCGAGTTGCTCGAAACTCATTTCAACCGGGGACAATCCTTCAGGCAGGGTGCCTTTTGGCAACACCAGCGCATTGCCGCGCTGTTGCCACGGCAAGCCCAGACGCCATTGCTGGAGATTGCTGGTCAGGTTGATGTATTGCGCACGGGTTTCGCTCAGGTAGAACGATTGTTGCGCCTCGTCATGGGCGTCGCGCCACCACTGTTGTTCATCCGGGTCGCTGAACGGCGGTTGATCACGTTCAGTCAGCCTGCGCGCGTAGCTGACTGCCAATGCATGAGTCGACAGGCCGTGGTCGTTCCAGCGCAGATTGACGTCGTGGCGACACAGCGGATCGTCAATGAAACGGTCGTACTGGTAGCTGATTTTCTCCAGTACCAACGGCAGCAACACGGCGGCCGCAGAGTGACCTTGAGGTCGGACTTCACGCAACAGATAGCGCCGTTCTTCCACGGCATAGGGTGTAGCCATGCCCGGCAAGTCCATGTCCGCATCGGCATAAGTTTCTACGCGCGTAATTGAGCCAACCAGCGCCCGGGCGATCTGGTACTCACTGTCGGCGTCATGGGGGGCGATCGGTTCATCTATTTCGTCACCGGCGTGGTAGCGGCTGAACAATGTTTTGCCCAGCGGCACGGCATGCGGGTCTGCATTGAAATAGCCGTCACGCTGGCGATCCAGCGCTTGCCCGGTGTGGAACCAGGTGCACACCCGCACCGGTGCGCTGAAGCCGACGTCGTCATCCGCCGTGGCGCTTTCGCTATCGGTTTGCTGCAACTGGCCGAAGCCGCGGAACTCGCGCTCCTTGCTGTCGTAAACAGCTTCGCGCCAGGTAAACGCCTGGGTCAGACAGTTGCCAGTGATCTCATCCAGTTGCTGTTGTTTTTTGACCACTGCCACCGGAAACGGCAGGTGGGAAACCGGCAGACGTTTCAGCTTGAGGAATCGTTGTTTTTCATCCAGCCATTCCTGAGCCGAACTGCGGTAGACCACGCTGGTACTGCAACCCATGTTGTTATTGCTGGCGGTCAGCAGATAAGGCTTGGCCGCGACAAAATCGTAGCGCCAATGCTCTGGATTGATGTGCGGCACCGTCAGGATCAGGCTGGCGCAGCCCAGACCTTGCAGGTCGGCGAAACTCACCTGGCTGAAGCGGTCGTAACGCACGCCTGCGGGCCAGGGCACGATGACCGGGATCTGCTCCAGGCCGTTGCCACCGCGATTCAGATAGATCTCGAATACATCCGACTTCAGATAGATCAAGGCCGGTGCACCGGAGCCGTCGAGGTCGGCAAGGCGTACCCGTGCCGAATCGAACTGCTCGTAGGCGAAGGGCAGGGAGCTGATCTTGCGGCCTTCGCCAAACCGGCCGTGACCCAGGTTCGGCCAGCAGGTGATTTCGTCATGGCGGATGCGGCACAGTTCGGGCATGTCGCTGCCCAGCAGATGGCCAAGCAGCACCAGCTCGGTGGGCGAGTTGCTGAATAACGGCAAGCGGTCGTGGGCCGGGGTATGCGGCACGTCTTCGGCGCGGGCGAATCCTTGCTCGCGCTGGTTGGCGTACAGACGCACCGCGTGCGGGCCGATCAGGGCGATGGAGCTGAGCCCGTCACCGCTGAGGTCGCCCAGTTGCGCCAGGGTATTGAAGAACTCCAGCGGGAATGCATTGAACAGCACGAAATCGGCGAACTCGCGTTGCGCATTCAGCGTACGAAAACCGCTGGCGCCCGGTTGCGCGGTGATCCAGTCGAGGCGGCCATCACCGGTCAGGTCGGTGAGCAGTTGCTGCACCGGCCGGCTGCGATCGGCAACCGGAATCCTCTCCAGCGCTGTCCACGGCCCATAACCGATCTCATCACCGCCGGCTTCGCCACGCAGCGGCTCGCGGTAGTACCAGCATTGGTCATAGCGACAGAGAAAACCTGGAACGCCCTCACCGTAGAGGTCAACGCACTGGTAGAACCCACCGTCTTCGATGCCTGGCTGTGTGTCCATGGCGAACAGGCGTGTCGGGGTTTTATTGATCTCGAACGCGGAGTAGTCGAACTCCACCGGCGGGGTATGTTCCACGGCGCCGCTGGCATCGAAGGCCTGATAGTGGGCGGCGCTGATCTGGCTCTGGGTCCATTGAGTTGCGCTTTGTGGATTTCGGTACTCCAGCAACAGGCGTCGTACCAGCACCGGTTTGCCACGCAGGCTCACCGGGAAATGGTGAAACATCAGCACTTGCCGACAAAGCCTGCGCGTGCCGACTGCAAAGCCCTGGCCAAACGTCGAAAAAGGGTCCGGGCGAACTGGCCAGGGTAGCAAGGTGTCGCCGTCATACACCGGGACTTCCGTCAACGATGCGCTGCGTTCGCCGTAGTCGAAGATCAGCTGGAAATGCCAGTTCAGCTGCGCAGGCTGTTCCACTGTCCAGGCGTACAAATCCTTGCTGGCGGTGAAGTTGCCGTAACACACCCGCTCCAGATAGCGTTGGGCACGGTAGTCGTGAATCGGGTCGGAGTCCTGGTCATCGGCTTTGTAAGCGAAACAGATGTGCTCACCGTGGGTATTCATGCTTTCGCAAAGCAGCCAGGTGCTGATCCTGGTTTGATCACCCGGATCGGCACGACGTGAGTCAGGCGTCTTGCCATACAGATGCAACGAGCCGTCGGCGCCATGGATCAGCCATGGCGTCTTGCCATACAGATGCAACGAGCCGTCGGCGCCATGGATCAGCCAGAAGGGCGGCTGATCCTTCGTCGGTTGCCATAGCTCGCGCAGGGCAAAATCGCTTTCCACCCGGGGCCAGTAACGCACCACGCGGTGTGAGCCGATGTCCTCGCCGCCGTAATGGGTTTCGAGGCGCGACTTGAGCGAACCATCAGCCTCAAGTTCGGGCATCCACTCCTCACCGTCGGCGCCGATGATTTCATCGTGTTCGGTGTAGCGTGGCACGCCTTTGTTGGTGCGCCGGCTGATCTGCCCCAGGCCCAGATTCCAGCCGATGCCAAACGGGCCGTTGCCGGTCTGGCTGCTGTAGGTCAACGACAGCTGCGGATCCCAGCCACGCCCGGCGGACAGGGGAATCGGCAGCTCGAACGACGCAGCACCCGTCGGGCCGACGGCGCCCCAACTCTTGCCGATGGTGGCAATCGATGAGCTTTTGGCGATGGAAGGCGTAGTGATGCTCAGGTCTTGATCGGCCATGTTTCTGTCCGTTGCGCACGCTGTGATCGGGGGTGGACTGACGCTATCAAGAACCGGGCGCCGCGTAACCTGTCAGATCTGACAGGTGTGCAAGACCGTTTTGTATGCTTTATCGTGTTTTTTATCGCCAAATAGCTTATGCAAATGCGGGCACAAAAAAAGGCCGGCTCGTCATGGGACGGGCCGGCCTTCTTTTTTTCGGTGTAAGCGCTTACTGCACTTCTACCGCCAGGCTTTCGCTGATCTTCTGTTGCCAGATCGCAGGGCCGGTGATGTGTACCGATTCACCTTTGCTGTCCACCGCGACGGTGACCGGCATGTCCTTGACCTCGAACTCGTAGATCGCTTCCATACCCAGCTCGGCAAACGCCAGCACCTTGGACTTCTTGATCGCTTGCGCAACCAGGTAAGCGGCGCCGCCGACAGCCATCAGGTACACGGCCTTGTTGTCCTTGATCGCGTCGATGGCGGTCGGGCCGCGCTCGGATTTGCCGATCATGCCCAACAGGCCAGTCTGCTCAAGGATCTGCCGGGTGAACTTGTCCATCCGCGTTGCGGTGGTCGGGCCAGCCGGGCCAACCACTTCGTCACCGACCGGATCAACCGGGCCAACGTAGTAGATGAAGCGACCTTTCAGGTCGACCGGCAGGGTTTCGCCCTTGTTGAGCATCTCGACCATGCGCTTGTGCGCGGCGTCGCGACCGGTGAGCATCTTGCCGTTGAGCAGGACGGTTTCGCCCGGCTTCCAGCTCTGCACGTCTTCCGGGGTCAGGGTGTCGAGGTTGACGCGACGGGCCGACGGGCCGGCTTCCCAGACGATTTCCGGGTAGGCGTCCAGTGGTGGCGCTTCCAGCGAGGCCGGGCCGGAACCGTCGAGCACAAAGTGCGCGTGACGGGTGGCGGCGCAGTTCGGGATCATGCACACCGGCAGCGAGGCGGCGTGGGTCGGGTAGTCCATGATCTTCACGTCGAGCACGGTGGTCAGGCCACCGAGGCCCTGGGCGCCGATGCCCAACTGGTTGACCTTCTCGAACAGCTCCAGACGCATTTCTTCGATGCGGTTCTGCGGGCCACGGGCCTTCAGTTCGTGGATGTCGATGGATTCCATCAACACTTCCTTGGCCATGACTGCGGCTTTCTCGGCGGTGCCGCCGATGCCGATGCCGAGCATGCCCGGTGGGCACCAGCCGGCGCCCATGGTCGGAACGGTTTTCAGCACCCAGTCAACGATCGAGTCGGACGGGTTGAGCATGGCCATTTTCGACTTGTTCTCGGAACCGCCGCCCTTGGCCGCCACGTCCACTTCCACGGTGTTGCCCGGGACGATGGAGTAGTGAATCACGGCAGGGGTGTTGTCCTTGGTGTTTTTGCGAGCGCCCGCCGGGTCGGCGAGGATCGAGGCACGCAGGACGTTTTCCGGCAGGTTGTAGGCGCGACGCACGCCTTCGTTGATCATGTCGTCCAGGCCCATGGTGGCGCCATCCCAGCGCACGTCCATGCCGACACGCACGAACACGGTAACGATACCGGTGTCCTGGCAGATCGGGCGGTGGCCGGTGGCGCACATGCGCGAGTTGATCAGGATCTGCGCCATCGAGTCACGCGCCGCTGGCGATTCTTCGCGCAGGTAGGCTTCGTGCATCGCCTGGATGAAATCCACGGGGTGGTAATAGGAAATGAACTGCAGGGCGTCGGCAACGCTCTGAATCAGGTCGTCTTGCTTGATCACGGTCATGAGTCGCGCTCCTCTAAAAGACGGGAACATTCAATAAGGTGCCTGCGGCTTGGGTGCATCGGTCGGTCGCAAGCACCTTTCAAGGCACGCCGGGGCTGCTGGCGCGACGCTAAAAAGGCGCGGCAGTATACCGCGCATCAAAGGGGCATACACGCGCCGGCAGTCATTCGTTGGTCGCATGGCTGGGCGAATATCGGACATGGGGTTTGCACTTCAAGAGCTACCCCCTCACCCCAGCCCTCCCGAAACGTCGGACCGCCCCCAAGGGGGCGAGGGGGAAAGGGAGCCGATCTTCGTGCTATTCAAAACCTGAGTTCGGCGCGATGTTTCAGGTCGGTGTACCTCGGATAAACAACTCGGTCAGTTCCCTCTACCTCCGGGAGTGTATGTACCGGAGACATGGTGGACACATGTTCGGAGACATGGTGGACGGTTTTAGATCTTCTTACCTGCCGTAACGATCTGCAAGTTCAAGTCGATTCGGGCAATACGATGTCTACTCCAGTAGACATCGTGGATGCCATCTTCCGTCGTTTCCCGGATAGCTACTGACCTCCCATAAAAAGCTTTTCCGACTGTGTATTCACGGTTCCGCCAGTAGATCTCGCCCTTCACCTGAACCTTCCTGACCACATCCCCATCGTCGTACTCCGGCGCCGCGGGCTGCTCCTGATATTCCCGTGGGCTGCTGCTGTAGCGAGTAGCAGGCACCTGCATGTCCAACGCTTGATGTGGACGCTTCTGGTTGTAGATATCACGCCAGATATCAAACGCGCGTTGTGCACCGTTGAGATCAATAAAATGTCGGTCTCGCAGGACTTCATTTTTCAGGCTGCGGTGGAAGCGTTCCAGCTTTCCTTGGGTTTGCGGATGATAAGGTCGAGAGTGCCCGACCTTGATGCCCTGACTCATCAGCCAGACCTCCAGCGCGGTATAAACGCCAGTCTGGTCACCCCAGGGTGAACCGTTGTCCATCGTCATGCGCAAAGGCAGACCATGACGCCGAAAGACCCGGATTAGATGCTCCTGAACGGTTTCACGTCGCTCATCGAGGCAGGCCGCGATACACAGCGAAAACCGCGAATGATCGTCCAGTATCGTCAACGGATGGCAACGTCCCTGAGCCAGGCTGATATGGCCCTTGAAGTCCATCTGCCAAAGATCGTTGGGCGCTTCATGCTCGAAGCGGATAAACGGTTTAATCTCAGCGGCCTTTGAATCAACGCGTGAATGACGCTGTAAAACCGCATGCACGGTACTGACCGAAGGCATTACTGCGCCGCTGTCTTCCAGCACACGTTTGAGCTTGCGAGCGCCCCAAGCCGCGTATTCCTCACTCACGGTCAGAATCTGCTGCTCAACCTCTTCAGCGCAGCGTTTGGGTGACGTCTTCGGTCGTCGAGACTGATCGATCAAGCCCTCTGCACCTGAAGTTTCAAACCTGTTGAGCCATTTGTAGGCAGTGCTTGGGCTGATATTGAATCGGCGGCAAAGCTGCCGGACATTGGCTCCTTCTTGCCGAGCCAAATGCACGAACTCTGAACGAAGCTGCACGGTGGACACCTCTTCCCAGGACACAGGTCATCTCCTTGGTGATGAGCAATGTGTCTATTAAAAAGTGTCCACCATGTCTCCGAACACCTGTCCACCATGTCTCCGGTACATACAGGGAGAGGGCTAGGGTGAGGGGCTTTTAAAGGGGCTTTTTTGACGTCAAATTTCGAGCCCGAAAATCGGTGGTCATTTATCGACTACGCCACTAAAGTGGCAGCCGGTCTGTAGAGTAGGACACTCGGTCAGCCTCCAATCGCACGGTGAGTCAACGATTGACCCATAACGCCATTCAACGTCTTTTGCTCAAACGCTTTGCCCTCGCTGCAGCCACCTATGGATTGGCTTTGCTGCTGCTGTGGCTGGCGTTTTTCACCGGTCATTACGAGCAGTCCCTGAGTGCCATCGCCATCGGCAGCGCGCTGGTGGTGATCAGTCAGGCCGTCCTGTTCGTGCTGTTCTGGAGCGGGCGCAACCTGCGCTTCGCCGACCCCAGCCTGACCGAGGGGCAAGTCTTGCTCGGACTCGGCTGGCAGACCTGGCTGATCGCCCATCTGGATGAAGCGCGCAGTGCCTTCCTGGTGTTCTATGTGCTGATTCTGCTGTTCGGTCTGTTCCATCTGAGCCGGCGGGCGTTTATCCGCTGTGCGCTGCTGGTGTTCTTCAGCTTCTGCGCAATCACCCTGTGGGACGCTTATCACTACCGCTTGCGTGAGCCGGCACTCGCCGCCTTGCAGGTGTGCATCCTCGCCATGGTGCTGGCATGGCTGGTGATTTATGCGCGTTTCGTCCAGGTGTCGCGCCAACGCATGCGCCAGCGCCGCTTTGCCTTGCAAGCGCACCAGGACACGTTGCGCGGGATGATGCGCCAGCTTGAAGATCTGGTGGCCACCGACGAACTGACCGGCCTGTTCAACCGCCGGCATTTTCTGCGCCTGGCCTCGCGCGAGCTGAATGCGATGGACAGCGACGTCGTGCACGGCCTGGCACTGATCGACCTCGACCATTTCAAACGCATCAACGACTTGCACGGCCACGCCGCCGGCGATCAGGTGTTGCAGGCGTTTGCCGGCGTCGCTCAGGCCTGCCTGCGCGACGGCGATGTGCTGGCACGTTATGGTGGTGAAGAATTCGTCGTGTTGCTGCCCGACTGCAATGCCGAACGGCTGACCGCTTGCTGCGAGCGTCTGCGGATCGCCTTCACCGATGTCGAACTGATCGGCCTGAATGTACGCAACCTCAGCCTGTCGGCCGGCATGACCCTGTTGGCGTTGGGCGATGATCTGGATGACGCCTTGCAGCGTGCCGATCAGGCGCTCTATCGGGCCAAGCGTGACGGACGCAATCGCTGTGCGGCCGCGTGGGAGAACGTCGATGCCTGAACTTCGTGTCGCAGAACGGCAATGGTCGGTGGCGGCGGGCAGCAATCTGCTCGACGCCCTCAATCAGAACGGTGTGGCTGTGCCTTATAGCTGTCGTGCCGGCAGTTGCCATGCGTGTCTGGTTCAGTGCGTCCAAGGCCTGCCTGCCGACAATCGCCCGGATGCCTTGAGCGCCGAGCAGCGCCAGCAGGGTTGGCGGCTGGCCTGCCAGTGTCAGGTGATCGAAGACTTGCAGGTGCACACCTTCGACCCGCTCGCCGACGGTCGCCCGGCGGTGGTCGAAGCACTGGACTGGCTCAGCGACAGTGTTCTGCGCCTGCGCCTGACCCCGCAGCGGCCGTTGCGCTACAGCGCCGGGCAACATCTGGTGCTGTGGATCGATCACATTGCCCGGCCGTATTCGCTGGCCAGCCTGCCGGAAGAAGACCGCTTTCTGGAGTTCCACCTCGACTGTCGCCAGCCTGGCGAATTCAGCGATGCGGCGCGGCGCTTGCAGATCGGCGACTCGATCCGTCTCGGCGAACTGCGCGGCGGCGCGCTGCATTACGACGCTGACTGGCACACCCGACCGCTGTGGCTGCTAGCTGCCGGTACGGGCCTGGGCCCATTGTTCGGCGTGCTGCGCGAAGCCTTGCGTCAGGATCACCAAGGCGCCATCCGCGTCATTCACCTGGCCCATGATGCCGAAGGGCACTATCTGGCCAAACCCCTCGCGGCATTGGCCGCGCAGCGCGAAAACCTCAGTGTCGAGCTGTGGACAGCGGCCGAGTCAGCCGCCGCTTTGGCGCAACTGCGCCTTGTTTCCCGGCAAACCCTGGCCTTAGTCTGCGGCTCGACGGCCAGTGTCGACGCCTTCGCCCGACGCCTGTACCTGGCTGGACTGCCGCGCAATCAACTGCTGGCCGATGTGTTCTTGTCCCGTGGTTGAACGCTGAATTCATTGGTTCGAGAGATCCTGTGGCGAGGGGATTTAGCGAAACGTCGCACCGCCCCGATTGAGTCTGCAGCACTCACAATAGTCTGGGGCCGCTGCGCAGCCCATCGGGGATAAATCCCCTCACCACAGTGATCTTCGCTGGCCTGAACTGTCGAGAAATGTCATGACCGAAGCCATTTTGCTGGAACGCGAACGCGGTTTGTTGACCTTGCGCCTCAACCGCCCGGACAAGAAAAACGCCCTGACCCGCGCCATGTACAACCACTTGGCCGAGGCGTTGAAGCAGGCAGACGTTGACCCTGAAATCAACGCCGTGCTGATCACTGGCAGCAGCGAATGCTTCACCGCCGGCAACGATATTGCCGATTTCATCCAGCAACCGCCGAGTGATCTCGACAGCCCGGTGTTCCACTTCATGCTCAATCTGCTCGAATGCCGCAAACCGGTGATCGCCGCCGTGGCTGGGGCGGCGGTGGGGATTGGTACGACAATGTTGCTGCATTGCGATCTGGTTTACGTCAGCCGCGATGCGCGCTTGCGCATGCCGTTCGTCAACCTCGGGTTGTGCCCGGAGTTCGCTTCCAGCCTGATCTTGCCGCGCTTGCTAGGGCAGGCCAAAGCGGCAGAGTTGTTGCTGCTCGGCGAAGGTTTCAGCGGCGAACAGGCCGCCCAGTGGGGCATCGCCACAGAGGCGTTGGGCAGCGGCGAAGCTGCATTGGCCAAGGCACGGGAGATGGCGTTGCGTTTTGATGAGCTGCCGCCGGAAGCTGTCCGCATCAGCAAGCAATTGATGAAAGCACCGGACCGTGAGTTGATCCGTACAGTGATCGAGGAGGAGGGCGCGTTGTTCACTCAGCGACTGCGTTCGCCGGAGGCATTGGCGGCGTTGACCGGGTTTATCAAACGGCATTGAATCTTCGCTGACTGTGCCGGCCTCTTCGGGAGCAAGCTCCCTCCCACAGCAGAACGGATTTCAACTGTGGGAGGAGGCTTGCTCGCCAACAGGTCCGATCAAACACCACATCTTGTGGGGCAGTATCAAAAAAGCCCTGTCAACCACATGGCAGGGCAACCGGTTTTAAGTCAGCTACGCCCGTGAAAATGCAAACCAGACCTAGAAGATCCGTTATCCAAGCAGGCCCCGCGCAATGAAATGACGAATGACGATTCCGTCGGATTCAAACCCGAGAATCAAAACTTTATTATCTTTAAGCCATGCCAGCGATGAGGAGCGAAGCTCGAACATCAACCCGCCAGTGCCAGCGCCAAAGTCTGGATCAAGTTCACCAGCATCCGTAAATCGAGCGACAACGGTTGTTGTAACGTGATGTTCAGCTTCTGAATATCCATGGACAAGAATCTTGCCGTCGCTTTGAATCAGGGCGCCTCTCCATGCCAATCTTCGGTCAGCCAAATGGGTTATCAAGGGTAAGCCACGGTTGAATTGGATATTTTCGCTGCCGTCGACTTCTCGACTGATTAATAATCCTGACGACTCAGGGTGTTGAGTTGCACCGCCAAAAGCCAAAAGTCGATTATTGGTCTGTCGAATAGCTCCAGCAGTGCTCAGCCTATAATCTTGCGAACTGAGAATTAAATAGCCGTTGTCGGCAAAAGAAAGGTCTGTTTTCCCATCAGGCAGTAGTCTGGTGACCATCGATAATATCTGATTATATACTGGGTGGCAGAAACCACTCACCGTATACGTCCCGTCGTTTTCCAGCAATATTGACTGCACGTATGTTTCTTTAAAACCGGCGATACCCGGTATTTTTACGAAGCCGGTTTGGTTAAAGCCGGTATCAATAGCTCCATTTTCGTGGAGCCGCGCGACAACCGTATAGATTTCTTCGCGACTCCAGATGTCTTTCCACAGCATTATCTTTCCGTCAGGAAGGGCCAAGGTACCGCTGTGCTGTTGATCTTGCGATGAGCGAGGAGAGGGAGCATTTGTTGAATCGTTGTCGGTAAAGTCGATAACAACTTTGCCGTCTTCGCCAAACCCGAGATCCAGGCTGCCATCCAGATTCAGACGTACCAGACCTCGAAGCGTCGGCGGATTATAAAGAGCAGCAGTCAGCAATATTTTGCCATCTGCGAGTATGTCTATCTTGGTAGCCGCCAAATTTTTATCGTGGTTGCCGCCGTTATAAAAACTTCCACTGGCATATCCCGCAATGCCAAAGGCAGTGTCGACGATACCCTCTGAGGTCAGTCGCAGACAAAAGTAATTATTATAATTTGGCCCGTCACCGAGTGATCCCGCAATATAAATTCGCCCCATTGGGTCAGTAATGCATGTTTCGGGGTTCAATAAAACACCGTTCGGGTCCACTTTATCCAGGCGTACAGTCCCGGCCTCGCCAAAAGACGGATCAAATTGACCATCGACCAGTACTGTATTAAGAGTCATGTTCATGTCTATTGCCTTCATGAAATATCCAGGCGCGCCCAAACGCGTACCAAACAATTGGAAGGTGGGTTCAGATATCGCCTGGGAGGGTAAAGAGCGGCAGAGCCGCACTAATTGCTGGCATGGAAACGGAGCAGGAACCCCTGCGTATTTCTAGTGGTGCCCGTCTCGCCTGCAACGACTATTTTTCCATCTGCCTGCAGGACCACTGCATGGGTGAGGGGCGCCTCGTTCACCGGTGTGCTGGTCCATCCGATGTTATTGAACGTCGAATCCAACAATCCATCGCTGAGCAAGCGCACCACAACGGCTTCGGAACGTTGATCCGGGTGCTTGATCTGGCCCGCCAATACGATCTTGCCATCGGCCTGCATAACCCCACCTTTCCAGCGGGTAGTGGTGTTATCCAGGCGAGTGAGCAGTGGTTTGCCACGATTGAACTGAATATTCGCGCTGCCATCCGGTTCGAGGCTGACCAGTACGCCTTGTTCGCCATCTTCGGTGATGCCGATCCCCAGCAATCGGTTGTTCGGTTGCCCGATAACCGCCACCAGGCCTGCCTTTAACCGCGGCGCATCAGAATAAACGACAAAGCCTTTCTCGCCGAAGCTGGTATCAAGGCGACCATCGCGGGTGTATCGGGCCAACAAGGGCGTATAGGTTGACTCATCGCTGAGCATCAATCGGCCACACACCATGATGCGCCCGTTCGAGTCAGTCGACCCGCTGGCAAGTCCCACGTCCGCTGGCGTTGCACCGGGATAAAGGACTTGCACATAGCCTTTTTGATTGAAGGTTGTATCGAGCGAACCATCGCTGTTGAGCAGAAAAACGAAGGCGCGTGTATCTGCTTCATGAGTGATGACATAGTTGCGTACTACCAGGATTTTTCCGTCTGCCAGTGGTGTCACCGTGCAAGCAGAGTCTTGACTCTCGCCTTGGATGTCGAGTGCCACCTGCTCATCAATCTCTTCCGGCAGTGGCAGGATGACGTGCCCTGTGGTGCCAAAACTGCGATCCAGCCTGCCGTCAGGGTAGTAACGCGCCAGTGCAGGACTTCTGTAGGCAACCGAGCCAGTTAGGAGCAATTTCCCGTCACTGCAAATTGCAATGGATCGACCGGTGGATTCTTGTGTGCCGCCAAAAGAAGCTCGGACAATGCCGTTCGCCCCGAAGGTGTCGTCCAACGATCCATCTGGCCACATTCGACCTAGCAGGTAGCGACTATTGAGCGGATTCAACGTGCTGGAGCCACAGAAGTACAGATGACTGGATGTCGCCATTACACCCATGATGCGGTTCAGTCCCGCCTCTTGGGTATTCAAAAGAAAGACGCCGCCGTCGGCGAAGCTCTCATCAAAGGTGCCGGCCTGCCGGGTTGGTAGAGATGTACTGTCCATGTGGCACTCCTTCAGTGAACGGGTTTACGCGAGTAGCTACTTGATAGCGACTCTGGTCAACTGTCAGAACTGACAGTTGACAAACCCCTTCACGCAAAGTGATCGCAGCCTCCGCAGCGTCTGCCTGAGAAAAACAAAAGCCCCGGCATTCACATGCCGAGGCTTTCGTTTTTCGAACCACCGATCACTCGGTCCCACGCAAAACCTGTGGGAGCGGGCTTGCCCGCGTCAGACCTGCGGGTCGCCCACGTGCAGGATCTTCATGCCGTTGGTGCCGCCGGTGGTGTGGTAGCTGTCGCCCTTGGTCAGGATGACCCAGTCGCCTTTTTCCACAACGCCGCGTTTGACCAGTTCGTCGATCGCTTTCTGGCTGACTTCGTGCGGTTCCAGCGAAGCCGGATCGAACGGGATGGTGTACACGCCACGGAACATCGCGGCGCGCGCCTGAGTCTCGCGGTGTGGCGAGTAGGCGTAGATCGGCACCGAGGAACGGATGCGCGACATGATCAGCGGGGTGTAGCCACTTTCGGTCAGGGCGATGATCGCTTTGACACCCGGGAAGTGGTTGGCGGTGTACATGGTCGCCAGCGCGATGCTTTCGTCGCAGCGGGTGAATTCCTTGCCGATGCGGTGGCTGGAGGTCTTGCCGGTCGGGTGCTTTTCAGCGCCGACGCAGATACGCGCCATCGCTTGCACAGCTTCCAGCGGGTACAGGCCAGCGGCGGATTCAGCCGAGAGCATCACGGCGTCGGTGTAGTCGAGCACGGCGTTGGCCACGTCGGACACTTCGGCGCGGGTCGGCATCGGGTTCTGGATCATCGACTCCATCATCTGGGTCGCAACGATCACAGCCTTGTTGTGGCGGCGTGCGTGCAGAATGATTTTCTTCTGAATGCCTACCAGCTCGGCGTCGCCGATTTCCACACCGAGGTCACCACGGGCAACCATCACTGCATCGGAGGCCTGGATCAGACCGTCGAGGGTTTCGTCGTCGGCCACGGCTTCGGCGCGTTCGATCTTCGCCACCAGCCAGGCAGTGCCGCCGGCCTCGTCGCGCAGTTGACGGGCGTAGTTCATGTCGGCGGCGTCACGCGGGAAGGACACCGCGAGGTAGTCGACTTCCATTTCTGCGGCGAGCTTGATGTCGGCCTTGTCTTTTTCAGTCAGGGCCGGCGCGGTCAGGCCGCCACCGCGACGGTTGATGCCTTTGTGATCGGACAGCGGGCCGCCGATGGTCACCACGCAATGCAATTCTGTGGCGGTGGCGGTTTCAACGCGCATTACCACGCGGCCGTCGTCGAGCAGCAGCTCGTCGCCCACGCCGCAGTCTTTCACCAGGTCCGGGTAGTCGATGCCGACCACTTGCTGGTTGCCTTCGGTCAACGGATGGCTGGTGGAGAAGGTGAACTTGTCACCGATCTTCAGCTCGATCTTCTTGTTGGCGAATTTGGCGATACGGATTTTCGGGCCTTGCAGGTCACCGAGCAGGGCGACGAAGCGGCCGTGCTTGGCGGCGAGGTCACGCACCAGTTTCGCGCGAGCCTTGTGCTCGTCGGGGGTGCCGTGGGAGAAGTTCAGACGGGCAACGTCCAGACCAGCCAGAATCAGCTGTTCGAGAACTTCCGGCGAGTTACTGGCCGGGCCAAGGGTAGCGACGATTTTGGTACGACGGACGGACATGCAAAGACTCCTGAGTTCAAGCGCTAGCGAAGGCTACTATGCTCGAAGGGTGTAGTCATTGTTCGTTTGCACTACTTATCGTTTTCTTTATTGAACGCGACTACCGCACCAACGCGACAATCGGCGCAAACGGTTCTGAAGATTTCCGACGATGGGTCGATACAGAGCACAAGACAGGAGAACCCTCATGCGATTCGTACCCATTGCCGCCCTTGCCCTCAGCGTCCTCGCCGTGACGGGCTGCACCCGTTGGTCGATGAACCATCATTTGAACAATGCCTACAGCGCCTACGATCGCGGCAATTGCGAGCAGGTGATGCTCGAACTGTCCAAGGTCGAACGCGCCAGCCGTGCCCGCCCGTACGTGTGGCCGGAAGTGTCGATGATGCGCGGCCAGTGCCTGGAACGGCAAAAGATGTTTGTCGATGCGGCGCAGACCTATCAATTCATCATCGCCTCGTACCCCAATAGCGAATACGCCTACCGCGCCCGCGCCCGTCTGGAAACCCTGCAGAGCCTGGGTCATTACCCGACGCGCAGCGCCGCTGCCGTGGTGCGTCCGACGCGCTTTTGATGGCAGTTGTCATACAAAAGCTGGCCGGTTGTACAGCCTGAGCTATAGTCGAATCAATCGGGTTTAGAGCCGAGTCTCTAATGTGCCCGTGCAACACCTGCGACTGGCGAGTTGTCAGGTGACGGCGATTTAGCGACCGTCACACCGGAAGCGGGGAGAGCGCGTCTGCCACACAGGCGCGTTCCGAAGCAAAGGTGCGGCTCTGTGATGGAGCCTTGCATGGCGAACTGCGCATGTTTACCGACCGCCGAATCGAACGGCATCAGCTGCCGTATTTCCTCAGGGTATTCAACAGCGTCACCGACAAACCCATCGGCTTTCTCGGCAATGTGTCCGAGGACGGGCTGATGTTGATCAGCCAGTTGCCAATGATGATCGGGGCGGATTTCAATCTGCGTCTGAAAATCCCATGCGACGACGGCTGCCAGCAGGTGATCGACCTCACCGCGTGTTGCCTGTGGTGCCATGAAGACGCCACACCCCTGCATTACGATGCTGGCTTCAGCCTGCAACGACCGCCGCCGGAATACGGGCAACTGGTCGGTGCATTGAAGCAATACTTCAGTTTTCAGCCGTTGCCGGCTTCGGCCTGAGTGCTGCGGCGCCTTCACCATTGCTATCGCTGGCAAGCCAGCTCCCACAGGTTTTGCGTCGTTCACTGATGCTGTGAACCTGTGGGAGCGGGCTTGCCCGCGATGGCGTCAGTTCTGGCGCCGCCGGGTTGACAGTCAGGTCACGGCATCGCTGGCAAGCCAGCTCCCACAGGGTTTTGCGTCGTTCACTGATGCTGTGCACCTGTGGGAGCGGGCTTGCCCGCGATGGCGTCAGTTCAGGCGCCGCCGGGTTGACGATCAGGTCACGGCAATCGCCCGCTCGTTATCCAGCGCCTGCTCCGCCAGCAACAAACCCATCTCGCTCAATTGATAAATCGCCATCGCCAGATGTCGCGGCTTGTCGTCCAGGCTGTCCGCCAGATCCAGCAACAGAATGCTCACCGAGGAAAACGTTTCGTACGTCTGAATGGCCACAGCTTCGCGGTTGAGGTCGGGGGCGATCATGAACATCTGCATGCCGCGATCCACGGAATTGCGGGAGGTTGATGCGGTGGGCTTGAGGTAGTGGTCGAGAGCTTTTTCGGCGGCCTCGTGGAGTTTTTTCGATTGGGCTGATTTGTAGGGGGAAACCGAGTCGTCGGTTTCGGGGGGATTTGGCGTCTCTTTGCACATGTCGTATTTCCTTTTAATGGGGCTGCCATCGTCTCGCGACTAAACGAGGGGGTGGCGGCTGGACGCAGGTTAGTCGACCGGGAGGAATACGAAAAAACCGGCGCGCCCGAGGGCGCCCTGCGCACAGCCACCATCGAGTGCGGGGATAGGGAATACCCGACTTGATGACGCTTATGCACCTTCGTATACCTACCGGGCGACTAAACCCGACCACTGATTGGCAGCGGCACGGATCAAGTTACGGGGCATCGGCAAAGCGCACAAGCCGGCGGATTCTGAGGGATGTGTAGGCAAAGGCGCAACCCGGCGTAGCCTGCGGATGAGGACGTTGCCGGTGGGGGCAAAACGGCTTTTTTCGTACGCGACCGTTCGTCGGGACTGTCAGATTTTACAGGTGCGTAGCGCAGGTGCGGGGGCGTATTTAAAGGCTTCCGGCAAGCCATCCCGCCCCCACCCACCAGAAGGAACTGACCATGGCGACCTTTGAGGAAGAGCCTGTAGAGGGTGCATCCGATGATGCCGAAACCCTCGACTCACCGCCTTATATCCTTACACCTTCCTACGGTGAGAGCGTGAGAAACCCCGTCAAGGTCACTGGCGGTGGTCATGCGGGACGCAACGTAAAAATTATCGGGGCCTACGTAGAAACAGACTTGAGTGATGAGCGGCAAATGAAAGGAGATGGGCTATTTGAACTGACGTTCAGAAATCCCCTGCCCCCGGGAGAAACCAATTTCGGGTTCTGCAATGGGAGATGTATCCGGGCTCTTATATGTATACCGCAGTGTGGACGGTTTATAACACCTCTGCCCCCGTCATCGACCCGAAACATGCCAACCAGGTCGTCGGGCGCACATTCCAGCTCACGGGGAGTGGTTGTGCACCTTTTTCGAAGGTGGTGTGTGAGCGCCAGGATCATCAACCTATTGGTGAAGGGACCGCTGATGGCGCCGGCAGATTTTCAATACAGATCTCGACTTCAGGACAACCGAGAACTCTGAGCCTCTTCGTTTTTTGGCATCAGGACGTGAGTAGTGCTGTTTCGGAAACTGTAACGGTGCGGGTTTTGACCCCGCAGATTGAGCTTCCCGCTAACGAAGCGATTGTGGGAAAAACGCCGTTATTTCGGGGTAATGCTCTGGACGGTTCAAGCGTCACTCTTTTCAGTACTGAACCGGGCGGAACCAAGCAATACGGCCAAGCTAACGTTAGCAATGGTAATTGGTACAGACCGCCAAATGATTATTTGCCAGAAGGTCGGGTTCGGCTGCTTGTCAAAGCGCAAATGGGGGGCATTGACGTTGAGTCCGATGCGATATGGCTTAATGTCATTCATCCCCCCTTGATTCTTTACCCTGCTGCAGGCGCAGTGGTGGATACAACCTTCACAATTGAAGGTTTAAAAGGCATGCGTGGGGCTACTGTCGAGATTCTGCTCGATACGTTGGGGCACAGTGTTGTTGCCACCGGCCCGGTTATAGGGGGCACAGATGCATGGCGTGTCACTGTCCCGGACATGACGCCGGGTCCTCTGAGTCTGAAGGCAGAACAGTTTGTTGCTGGCGTCGACGAGCACTCCGGCAGAACTGATGCGCGAGCATTCAAAGTCCGCCCCGCGCCGGTCTCGAATGTCTCAATAAACACCCCCTTGACGGCTCGATAAAATTTGCGGGGAGCGGATACTCGGGGGCAACAGTCGAGATCACTCGTGTCAGTGGGCCTGATGCACCTGCGATACCTTCTGTTCCAGTGGTGGATGGCAAGTGGGAGGTCACGGTGCCCAACTGGCCTTTCGGCATTTACTCGCTCAGCATCATTCAAAAAGTTGACGACGGCGCAAGCGGCTGGATCCCTTCGGCACCCATAAGACCCGGCTTCAGTAAAGTTCTGCCTGAAGTCAGCAAGGTGATCTCCACCTCCAGCTATAAACCAACCATCAGCGGCACAGGCATGGACGGCGCCACGGTCAAGCTGTTGAACAGTGATGGGAGCATCACAGACCTGCCCGACGTTGTTGTGAGGAATACCCTATGGACAAGCACGGCACCGACGGAATGGGGCCCGACGTTTGAGCGCGTCCTTCTGATCAGGCAATCAAAGGATGCACAGACCACCAAGGGCATTAATCACACCGTCACTATCCCCCCCTTGGCCCCCGGCCTGAACGACCCGGTTGAGGATGGCCTTTCACCCAGGCTCAACGGCACGTGCTGGCCGGGAGCGGTGGTGAAGGTCAAATTCAGCGACAGCCTCGAAGAGCATCTGGCAACCGTCTCGAACGGCAACTGGGCTTTCCAGCGAGCCAAGGAATTCGCTCCGGATATATTGCATACCGTCGAGGTCTTTCAGGTCGTTGGCAAGCAAACATCAGAAAAAGCGAGCAAGACCTTCACGGTGCTCGTGGTCATGCTCAAACCGACAATCACCAAGCCGGATGCCGATTCGAAAGTCGGTCGTGTGGTCACTGTCGGGGGCGAAAACGGAATGGCGGGCGCGACGCTGCAGTTGCGAGATGTCCGTTTCGACCGTCCTCTCGGTGCGCCCAAAGTACTGAGTCAGGACGGCGTCTGGTCGATTGACCTGAGCCAACTGGATTTTGCGATCTACACCATCGATGCCCGGCAAACCCTCAAGGGCCGGCCTTCGGAGCCCAGTGACCGGCACAGTTTTGAAGTGGTGCTGTTACCCCCGGAAATTACCCAGCCAACCCCCGAAGGCAAGCTGCCCCGCACGGCGACGCTTATGGGGAAGGGCATGGTGAACGGGCGCGTCGAGGTCTTTCTGGAGGGGCGCCCCGGGCCTTGGCTCACGGACATCGCGGTGGGCGGGAACGGCGAGTGGCAAGTCGACGTCACGTTGCCAGTGGGCAGCAAAACCATCTGGGCGCGGCAAACGTTTATGGATGAAGGTGGCAAGTTGCGGGAATCGGACATTACCGCGTTGTTGAACTATGACGTCGTCCCGGCCGCGCCGTTTATCGAGACGCCGGTCGCGGACGGCCACATCGGGCGGTCGACGGTGGTGTCAGGCTTCGGTGTGCCGGGCGACAGTGTCACGGTGACAGTGGCCGCCGGCGGGCGTTCGATACAGGCCAATACACGCGTGCTGGAGGATCGCACCTGGTCGGTGACGCGGGATTTCAGCTCACTCGTGGGTGGGCGGCGCACCCTTGAAGCGGTGGCATCGTTGGGTGAGTTTGCCTCGCTCGCCGCAACGCGCCCCGTCGTGCTGGGGACTTATCTGCCCACCCTCGACGAGCCGGCGGCGGGTCGCTGGGTCAGTCATCCGCTGCAGTTTGCCGGCCGCGGCCGTAAGGGCATGGGCAAGGTGGTGAGCTGGTACAACCCGGATGTGAAGTGGGTGCCGGAGGTGCCCATCGCCAGTGACAAATGGTCCGGTGAGTCGACGCAGTCCTTGCCGGGCGCGGGCAACTGGTACCGATTCCAGCAGGACATCACTGACGGTGCGGACGGCGCGACGGTTTCCGATTGGGTCGACAGCCAACGCTTTGAAGTCGAGCCTGCGCGGCCGCCTTCGGTAGATACCTGAGTCTGCGTTTCCCGACGAACGGTCTTAAAACCTGTCAGATCTGACAGTAGACGCGAACCGCGTCCAAGCGCCAAATCGTACTCACTGAAAGCACAGCCTGGCGAAGACGCCAGGCTGTTCGGGCCAGTTGTCGACTCAAGGAACCTGATCATGGCTGATTCGCGTCGTCCCGCCCTGCAACTGTTCGCTCAGTTGTTTGGTGAGGGCCAACACGTACAAGACACCGGGCTGAAAAACCTGCAGTCCTACCTTGAGCAGGAGGGGTCGATTTTTCCTCTGGTGGAGAAGGGCGTTCAGGGCCTGATCAGGGAGCTTGAATTGCGCCCGGATGACGCAAAGCGGTTTTTGCGCAGGGCCAACAGCATGGCCACGTATGTGCGTCGCCAGTTTATCGAGCAGACCCTGACGGGCGACAAAACGGCCGCAGCACGCCCTTCGAGCGGCTTGTTGTCGATGGTTGAAGGCCCCGATTATCACAATCTGATCGGCACTGATTTTGCCGCGTTGTGCCCGGTGGATGCGCTGGAGTCGATCTTGTCGCCGGTGGCCTACCTGATCGAACTGTTGCGCTGGATTCGCGACCGCATCGAGTCTATTCCAGGGCGCGAGAAAAAATACGAACTGCATGAGCGCCGTATGGATCTGCTGCCCCTGCAGGTCGACTTCAACGCGGTGTATCAGTCGATATCGTCGGTGGACATCATCATTGCGGTGCTGGAGGCGTTCATCACCAGGAACCTGCAAGAGACGTCGATCGAGGATGGCTTGATCGAAGCCCGCTACCCCAATGGCCTGCCGTATTACCAGCACTGGGTCACGATTGACGGCGTTGTGCAGTTGCACGGTCTTTCGGTCGGGGACTTCGAGCACAAAGTTGACCTGGCGTACCCCTATTTTCTGCAAGCCAATGCCCGTGGCGCCAATACCGGTCGCGGCTTCGCCAAGGCTTCAAGGCTCGGCCCTTATCAGCGGCAATTGCTGACTGAGGAACGGGTGGATTATGAAGAAGGTCGCGAAGGTTTTTACGCCCGTAACTTCGGCACGGATGATGCCAACAATAAGTACGGCAATCTGAATCAGGTCGCTTTTTTCGGCGAACGCACAAAGTTGGGCAGCACACAAATCGAAGCCTTGTTGTCGATTCGCGATTTTGCTCCGGTGCGCTCGCCCAATGTGCAAACCTACCCCGGCAACATTCCGGAGGAGCCAGATGCGCGTGAAAGCGAGCGTTCGGGCTCGGTCTACATCAACAACAACACCGCACCGGCGTTGGGTATTTACGACGATGGCCAGGACCGCCATCGACTGACGGCAAACCCCGACACAGTCTCCGGTTTCAATCACTACGACCGGATGAACCGGATGGTGCGTCTGGCCAACTGGACGGGATTGCCTTACGACCAGGTCGATGCGTTGCTGGTGGCGGCCATCAGGGCTGTAGAGCGTGGCAATGCACCTCCCGATGGGAGCGAGATGATTATCTCGGACGGCGTAGTTCACGCCTTCGGGCTGTTTCAGACCCTGAACGAGCGCTATGGCTGCACCGCCGCTGACTTTGCCGTGTTTATCGGTGAACTGTCACTGTACGGTCGCGGCGAAGCGCTCTCGCAGTTCGACCAGATCTTCAACGGTCAGAACGGTTATCTTCAACCGCTGGTGCTCGACAATGGTCCGTTTCCCCTGTTACCGGCGCCGGGCCAGGTCGATTTGACGATCAGCCAACTGTGCAGCGGTCTGGCGATCGACCTGCAGACGTATTTTTATCTGGCAACCACGGTGGCCAGGGCTCATGGATTGACCGACACGCTGAGGCGCAGTCCGGCGATCATCTCAAGCTTTTACCGTTTGGTCAGACTGCCGCGGTTGCTCAGCATCACACCGGTTGAAGGTGTGCTGATGCTGTCGGTACTCGGCGGGGATGCATGGGTCAACGGCCTGGCAGGCATTCCACTTATCCACACCGTGCCGGGCAGCGCTCCGGATGTGCTGGAACTGATCGAAGCCATGCGCAGCGGTGAACAGTGGTCGACGCAAAACAATCCGTCGATTTTGTGGACGTTGCAACACGTGGTCGCAGCGCAACCGGCACTGGAGCCGTCCGAGCAGGATCTGCAGTTTTTTGAACAGATTCGCAACTTGTTGCCGACCGCGCTGTTATCCAACAGCACTTTTCTGATGGCGGGTGTGCCGCCGGCCGGCGCCGCTGACTGGCTGGATTTCCTGGCGACCGGCGCGGACGGTCTGGGTCCGATTGTCGATGCCGATGGCCTGCTTTTACCCTTTGACGGGACAGCGGAGCATTACTCGGCTGTTGTTCGTGAAAAAGTCACTTGGGCCGTCGAAGCCGGCTTGGGGGCGATCGATGTGCCATTGCGCCAGTCCATCATCGAAACCATGTCAGGTGTGGTTTTGCAGGTGCGGGACGCTCAGGCGTCGCTGGTCAAAGAGACGCTGGCCGTTTATGCCGGTATCGCTGTGGAACTGGCCATACCCGTTCTGAGTTGGGCCGATGCCACGGTCCATTACCTGTTGCAAGAAGTGCTTGAGCATTACGACGTGAGCGCCGAGGCATCGCGCCGACCAGCCAGCCGCAACGCCAGCCCGCTGCTTGATCTGCTGGCTGAAGTACGACGGCGCAGCGAGGTCGTAGTGACGCTGGACTTGAGCGCCACGCTATTGCTGGACTATCTGGAATATGGCCACTTGGCCTGGTTTGATCAGGCCGACAAACATGAGTTGTCGGTGCGCACACTGTATTACCTGACAACGTTGACCCGGGCATTCGACTTAAGCGAGCAACCGGCGCAAAAGCTGTTGGATTATCTGCGTCAGGTCAATGCATTGCCCACTGTCACGGGTGATGCGCGGAGGCTGGCGCAACAGGCCGCCGCTATCAAACTGGCCGATTTTTTTGGCTGGAGTGTGCAGGAAGTGCGCGAGTGCGTCAGCCGCATCGACACCACCGACCTCAAGATATTGAAGAACCTCAGTCAACTCGATCTGTTGATGCGCGTTCGTGTGCTATCGGCTGAAACCGGCATGGACGCGTTGACGATTTTTCTGGTCGGCAGTTTGCCCGAGAGCGGCGACAAAAGAGCCTATGCCGATGCCGCCGAACTCGTCCTGCTGGGTGAGCAACGTTCACGCGCATCCATGGTGCACGTGCCGGGTGATCTCAAGGCGCTGGTCAAGACCACGTGCACCGTAGAGGGTTCTTCCACGGTGGTGGCCAGAAAGCGTGGAGAGAAAGTCACCTTTAAGGTGACGCTCATCGATGCCGAGGGGAAGCCGTTGAGCGGCGTCAACGTTTACTGGCAAGCGGCCTTGGGCAACATCGAAACGGGCGCTACCGAGGTGAACGGTACGCTGCTGGCCACGTTCACTCCGGGAGCGATCATGGGCACGGACACGCCCGTGTACTGGCTGGATCTGTTTGAGCCTGAGTACGCGCCGTCCATCGATATCGTCGCCGAGTCCAGTACCCTGAATTTTCCACCAGCAGAATTGTCGCCAACGCCGTTGGGGATTGTGCCAAAAGGCCAGGAAGTCGAGCTCTA